>JANOBO010000149.1:0-59630 GCA_031411695.1 Verrucomicrobiaceae bacterium | reverse complement strand
ACCGTGAGCGTGAGCGGCTCCTTCGACATCGGCTGCGCCGCGAGCCGCACGATCCAGCGTCCGTCCGCGCCCGCAGTCGCTGCGCCTTTTTGCGCGCCGAGCGCGACACTCACCGGCTCGCCCGGCGCGGCCCAGCCCCAGACCGGCAGAGGCTTGTCGCGCTGGAGCACGGCGTGATCGGAAAAAAACGCCGGCAGCCGCACGTCGGCGAAGGCACTGGCGGCGGTGAGCAGGAGAAGGAGGGAGGGTCGGAGCGTCATGGATGGGAGTGGAAAGATGGAGCCGCGTTATGGCTTGGATCTCGCGGGCGCTGCGAAAGGTTTGCGCCGGACGTTGCCCCAGCCGCCGAGCTTGCGTTGGATGATGAAGACTTCCTTTTCCGTCACGCGCACGACGAGAAAGTCGCCGGTGTCGCTCTCGCCGCGCGCGGTCGAGCCGTCGTGAACCGTGAGCAGATCGTGCCACGGGACGAAGTCCGCGCCGTGCGAGTGGCCGTTGATCAGGCACGCGATGTTGTAGGGCTTGATCACCTCGTAAAAGCGCTCCTTCGCCTCGGGATGCCACCAGTCGGACATGCCACCGAGCCACGCGAAATGCTGGAACGCAATCACCGGACGCCCGCTCTTGCCGACGTTCTGCGCGAGGTCGTAGGTGAGGAATTCGAGCGACTGCTCGGGATCGTGCTCGGGGCCATTCACGCCTTTCACATCGGCGGAGCCAGAGCCGCCGAAGAGGTTGAGATTCGCGAGGTGGAGATGATCCCAGTCCCACGAGTAGTGCAGTCCATTTTCGGAGATGGATTTCAAGCCTATGCGCTTTGGGTTGCGTTCCTTGATTCCCGCGCGCACGAAACTTTTCGTCGGGCCGCCGTCGTGATTGCCGAAGCCTTCGTAAACGGGAAAGCAAAGTCGGCCATCGTTGCCGGTCAGCCCGTAGTCGCGGCAAAACTCCGCCCAGTTCGCAGGCGCGGTTTCCTTCGTGAAGCCTTCGTCGAGCAGATCGCCATTCAGCACGACGCCGCGCGGCGTGCGGACGAATCCGCCGCCGATCGAGGCGGGCAGCGGCGTGCCGGGCAGCGCGTTCATTTCGTCGATCACGCGGCGATTGATCGCGGCGTTGTTCTCGCGGCCGTAGTGGCAATCGGAGCCGACGAAAAACGTCACGTCATTCGGGATTGGCGCGTCCTGAGTGCGGAACGTCCACACCGGCCCACGCGATGGCGGCTGCGCGCCGTTTTCGGAATCAACGCGCCAAAAATAACGCGTGCCGGGCGCGAGCTTCGTGGGGATCGAGCAGCGCGCGACTGGCCCGGCGAGGCTCGCAGCGGCGGTGGTTTTATCCAGCTGCTCGGCGCTCGTGGCGAAGAACACGGTCTGCTTCGTCGCGTATTTTCCCGGCCGCCAGATCAGTTCGCGCGTAGTCGGCGCGATGTTGGAATGGTGGTCGCGCGGCTGCGGCTCGGCGGCGAGTCCGGCATCGGCCGTGAAAGTCCAGACGACTCCCGGCGCGATGACGCGCCCGGTCTTGTCCAGTTCATCGACGCGCCAGAAATATGTCGTTCCAAGCTTGAGCGCGACCGGGCCGAACTCAGTGTTCGTCGTCGGCTTCGCGAGACCCTTTTCGCCGCGCTCAACTGCGGCGCGATCCGAACCGGCAAAAACCACAAAGCTCGCGGCGTCCGGCGTGCCCGGCTGCCAGCGCAGCGTCGCGGTGAGCGAGTCCGTTGTCGCGCCGTTCCGCGGTGAAGGCGCGAATGCACTTAGCAGCCCCGCGCCCGCGCGCAGCTCCGCCTGCGTCAGCGCGGCATCATGCACGCGCACGCGCCCGATCGCGCCGGAGAAGCCTTTCTTCGGACCTTTGTTGTCCACCTCACCGCTCGCGCCGATGTGGAGCTTCGCGAGTGGAGGCAGCGTGAATGTGAGCGCGCGTTCGGCATCGAGCTCGCCATCGACATAGATGCGCAGCGTGCCCGTCCCACCGCCGCTGAAAGTCCACGCGAGATGATGCCACGCAGCCTCTGCCGGGAGATTTGCAAAGGGCGTCGTCGCCTTAAAACCAGACCGAAACGCGCCCGCGGTCGGCCCGCTGCCGAAGCTGAACTCCGTGCCGGGTCCGCCCCTCGCCGGCACGAACGCAACCACCGTCTCCGCCTTCTCGATTGCAGGATTCAGCACCCACGCCTCGACGCTGAACGGCTTCTTTTCCAAACCCGCCGGCAGCGCGAACTCCGAGATGAGCTTCTGCGTCCCATCGACCGCAAACGCCGCGCGACCGCTCACCGGCTCGACGCGCAGCGGCACATTCGCGTTCCAGCGCCCGCCGGATTTGTCGAGCGCCTCGCTGATTTCGCCGGGCGAAACTTTGGCGGCATCGAGGTCCAGGATGATTTTTGCGCGCGCCGAGGACAGCGTCGCGGCAGCGATGAGCAGGAGGCTGGTTTTCATTTTTTGGTGATGGTGAAGCGGTCGATCTCCTCCCCGCCGATTGCGATCTGCCGCAGCGTGAAAGTGTCCGTCGTCAGACCGACGAGGGAGAAGGAATGTTGGGCCGCATATTTCGCCGTGAGCGGCGTGTAGTTCGCGCCGTGCTCTTTTTGCAACGCCGCGACTGTCTTCGCAAAATCCACGCTGTATAGCGTCGCGCCGCCGCCGCCACTGACGATGTGGATGATGCCGTCAGCTTTCGTGTTCTTCACGCCGTCGAAAGCCTCATCCAGCTTGATCTCGCCGTTGATCCGCCCGCGCGCATCGCGCCCGCCGACCGGCGTGAAGCGGAGCGGCTTGGAGCGCTGGTAATTGTGGACGTGCCCGGCGAAGACGACATCCACGCCGCACTTCTCAAAGATCGGCTCCCAGAGCCGCATCTTCTGCTCGGTGTAATGCTCGCGCGAGGTGTGGAAGGCGGGCGCGTGCATGCAGACGAATTTCCACGGCTGCCGCGAGCCGCGCAGGTCTGCCTCGATCCACGCGAGCAGTTTGGGATCGTCTGCTTTCGCGTAGCCGTTGGAGTCGAGCGCGAGGAAATGCGCGGGCCCGGCGTCCCACGAATAAACGTTCAACGCGGGATAAGTCGCGCCGACTTTCACTCGGAAGTCATCCGCCACCGCCTTGTCCCGGCCGAGCGGCATGCTCCAGGGGCCGAGACCGGGGCCGTTCTGCGGAACGTGGAAGAAATAATACGCGCCCCATGCGTCGGGGTAATCGGGGAGCTTCGTATCCGTGTCGTGATTTCCCAGGACTGGATAGAGCGGGATCGAGGCGAAAAGGGGCGCGCCGGTTTTCGGTCCGGGCTGGGCGACATCGTTATAGGTCGTCCAAAAGTGGTGCATGTATTGGCCGACGCGACTCTGCGGATAAACGATGTCGCCGAGGGCGACCATGAAGTCGGGTTGTTGTTGCGCGATCTGCCAGGCGATGCCGTTTTGCTCCGCCTTGCCATTGGCGAGATCGCCGACGGCAACGAAACGGATCGGCTTCGCGGCCGACGCGCGCGTCTTGAAACTCCCCTCGCGCACCCACCGATCGCCCGTGCGTACGCGGTACCGCACCACGCTGTCGAACGGCAATCCGTCCAGCGCCGCCGTGTAGGAAAAGTAATGCTGCTCCTTCTCCGGCGTGGTCACCGCCGACTCCTTCACCGCCTGCTGCTTGGCCTCCTCGAGATCCGTCGGAACCTCCGCAACCGGCTTGCCTGCTGACTTTGCGGGCACCGGGGTCGCGCCCGCCTTCGGCCTCGGCAGACCGAAATCAAGCTGCACGCGCTCCACTTTCGCCAACTTCATCGCTCCGCCGGTTGCAGAGTATTCCACCACAAACTCGGCCGCCGTCTGATCTGTCAGCCATGCGATCGTCTTCACATCCGCGCCCGCGAGTGTCGAGCCGTTGCCCGGTTGTACGTAAGGAGCGACGAGGATCGTCTGCGCCCGGAGTGGCGTCGCGAGCAGGAGTGGGAGGAGGAAAAAGGCGCGGAGGGTTTTCAAAAATTTAAACGGCTATTGCTGCGCACACTCGGGCGCAGTGAACGTGGGCAGGGCAAGGCAACCAGCGGCGAGAAGCATCAGCGGGAAATGTGCAGGCGCAGAAAGCGGCGGGGGTGGGCGGGGTCGCTCGTGAGATAAAGGTCGCGCACTTCGACGCTCTGGACGGCTCCGCTGGGGCTCTCCGTGACGGTGACGCCGCCGAGGAGCGGGGCCGTCGCCGCGCCGGTTGCGCTGCGGGCGAGGTCGGTCCACGGGCCAGCCGGTGAGTCGGCGCCGCGGACGGTGAGGGTCACGTCGGTGGCTGCGGTATTGCGGGTAAAAGTGAGGGCCAGCCTGTCGCCGATGATGCTGGCAGCGGCAGCGGGGGATTGCGCGTTCGGGTCCGTGCCGGCGGCGTATTCCGCGAGATTCACAAGACCGTCGCCATCGGGGTCGGCGAGGTCGGCTGCATTGCCGCTGCTTTGGTAGGTGCCGAAGTGCGTGATGCGCCACTGGTCGCTCGCGGTGAGCGCGGCGAAGGTGGCGCTGATCGTCCGATTCCCGGTGACGTTGCTGAACGGGTAGCTCGTGATCGCGCCGTGGCTGGCGCCGTTCACGAGCACGTCGGCGATGCGGTAGCCGGGCTGCGGGGTGATGGTGAAAGTCTGCGCGCCGCCGGGCGCGACGGCGACGCTGCCGGTGGGATTGATGAGGCCGCCGGTGCCGGCGCTGGCGGTGATGGTGTAGTCGGTGGACTGGAACTTCGCCGCGAGGTCGGCTTCAAGCTGCTGCCGCTCGGTGTCGGTGAGCGCGACTTTGTGGACGAACACATCGCCGATGTGGCCGTTGAAGGCCGTCCATCCGTCGGGATTGTTACGGCCCACGTTGAGCGCGTTCGCGTAGGCACCGGGGACGTTCGGGATGAGCGAAGTCATCGCGCTGGTGCTGGTGATGTCCATGATTTGCGTGCCGTTGGCGTAGGCCTTGAGCTGGCCGTCGGGCTGGATGACGAGGCTGAGGATCGTCACCTGGCCATCGGGGATCGCCGCGGTGCTGGTGAAGAGCGTGCCGTTGCGCCAGACGTCGAGCTTGCCGGTGCTGTTGTGGATACCGAGGACCACGCGGTTATAGAAAAGGTCCACGATGCTCGTCCAACTCGTGCCGGTCGTGTTGCGCTTCGGTTTCACCGCGACGACCGCACTCACGCCATTTACGGCGATGGGCGACGCGTAGGTGCCCTGCAGGAAACCATCCGCATCGGCGTAACTGTGGTTGATCCATTTCGCGCCGCCGATCATCTCAACCATCGGCGAGCCGATGCTGGTGAAGGTCTGACCCGCCGGCAGGTAGCTCGGCCAGTTGCCCGCGGCACCGCTGGCGGGGAGCGAGTCGGTGATGGCGGAGAAGAGCAGGTCTGCCGTGCGCGGAATGTTGCGCACGTTGCTCTTGAGAGAAAAGTTGATCGCCGAGAGGTCCGCGCCCGCGACGGTGATTTGCACGTCGGCGCTCGTGTAATAGCCAGCGCCACCGGCGGCAACATACCAGCCGCCGTCCTGCACGGAGCGCGCGTAGTTGCCGCTCGCGTCCGTCGTCACGGTGAAGGTCGGCGCGCCGGTTGCGCCGGGCGTGCGGGAGAAAAAGACGCTCGCGCCGGGGAGCGGCGCGCCATCGCTGCGGCGCGTGACTTTGCCGCGGATCGTCGCATTCACCACGAGGGCGAAGTTGATCCCGGTGACGTTCGCGCTGCTGATGCTCACGATCCGGTCGGCGGAAGTGTTGTGCGTGCCCGCCCCTGCGGCGACGTACCAAGTGCCGGGCGGGACGGCTTTGCTGTAGTTGCCGCTCGCGTCGGTCGTCGCGGTGGTGACGGGCGAAGCGCTGGCGTTTGCGGCATCGGAGAAGGAGACGATCGCGCCTGCGATCGGCGTGCCGAGCGTGTCGGTCACGGTGCCGGAGATGGTGGAAGTCGTCGCCACCCCGCTGGAGGTGATGGTCGCGAAGGTGACGCGCTTTTCCACGCCAAAGGTGTAGCGGTGGCCTTTCACCGTGACGTTCTTGAAGAGCAGCGCTGCGTCCGTCGCGGCGGCCATCGTGCTGGGCTTCACGGGAATGGTCTGGCCGGTGGCGAGGTCTTTCACGATGAAGCTCGAGGCATTCACCCGCACGACTGCGGCGGGAAAGCTGACGAGCGCGTCGTCCGCCGCGGCGAGAGTCTGCGCGAGCGTGACGCTGTGGTAGCCGGTCGTCGGAGTAATCTTTGCGGAATAGGCGACCGACCATGGAGATTCGTTGGTGCGCGCGGAGGCGTCGCGCACTTTGTAGCGATAGGTGTAGGTGCCATCGGGCAGCGCGGCGGTGAGGAAGGTCGGGCTCGTTTGCCATGCGCTGTTCGGCCCGCCGCCGCTCACGCACTCGAAGAAATAGCGCACGCCGCTCGGGTCGGTCGCGGTCTGCGCGGTCATCGAGACTTTGTTGTCGATGGCGGCGTAAGGCTGCATGGCCCAATGCGCCGCGGGCATCGGCAGCAGCGGGCCGGCGTCGTCGCGAGCCAGCGCGCTGCCTGCGGCGGAAGGCGCGCTCACATTCCCGCGCCCGTCGCGCACGGTGACGGCGTAGCTGTGACTCGCGCCGACGGTCAGGCCGGTCTGCGTCCAGCGCGGCGACGACTGCCAGCCGCTGCTCGCGGCGGTCGGACTCGTGCGGTCGAACTTGTATTCCACCTTCGCGCTCGGGCTCGTGAGCTTCGCCGCCGTCATCGTGATCTGCCCATCGGTGATACCGACCGGCCCATAGGCGAAGCTCGCCGTGCCCGCGGTGGAGGTCTGCGCGGTGACGCTCGCGGATGGCGACGGCGCGCTCACATTCCCCGCGCGGTCGCGCATTACCACGGTGTAACTCGCGGAGTCGCCGGGGGTCAGCCCGGCGTCGGTGTATCTATTAAAGGAGACCCAGCCCGAGTCGTGGCCGCTGCCCGCGGTGCAGTCGAAATAGTATTCCACCCAGCCGCTCACCTCGGCGCCGGGAGCGGCGCTCATCGTCACGGTGCTGTCGTCCACGGCGGTCGGCGCGACCAGCCAGCCGCCGCCGCTCGGCGCGGTGGTGTCGGTCGTCGGCGTGATCGCGGCGGGCGCGGCGGTGTTGAAAATGGCGGCGACTTCCGCGGCGGTGAGCGCCTTCATATCAACGCGGAAGTCGTCGAGCTTGCCCGCGAAGTAGTCGCCCGTATTGCCGCGTCCGAGGTAGTTGGCGTTCTCCATCAGCGGCGCGTGGAGGCTGTCAGGGAAGAGCGTGACTGCGGCGTTTGTGGCGACCGCGGCTCCGTCCACGTAGAGCGTGCAAGTCGTGCCGGAGAAGATGACGGCGACGTGCTTCCAAGTATTCGGCGCGATGACGGGGCCATCGAGCGTGTGAGTCGTGGTGCCGTCGGTGATGGTGAACCGCAGCGCGCCAGCCGGGCCGCTCGGCGTCAGCCACATCGCGCGGTTCACGCCATCGCCAAACGACCAGACACGCTGATCCGCCGCGCCGCCATTCCACTTCAGCCAGATGGAAAAGGCGCTGTCCTTGAAGTCATTCACCGAGTTGTGCAGCTCGACGTATTGGCTCGCGCCATCGAGCGGCAGCACACGCCCGCCGCGCGTCGGCGCGACGGTATCAATCGCCACGCGCGCGCCGTTCATCAGGAAGCCGTGATTGATCCCGAGCTGATCCATGGCGAACACGCCGTTGTCCTTCTCGAAGGTGTGCTGCGCATAGACGTGGTTGTTCGGCGTGAGCGCCGCAAAGCGCTCGGTATCGCTGCCCCATCCCCAGCCGAAGTGGACGCCATTGCTCGCTGTCGCACCGTTCGCCGAGTCGCCGTCCATGATGAGCGACCCGCTGAACGTGGAGGTCGCATACACGTAAGTCGTCCCCTTCATCACCGCCTCGCCGGAGACCTGCGTGTAGCTTGTCGTGCTGCCGTCGCCGCAGTTGGCGTGCTCGATCACCTTGGCATTCCCGAAGACTCGTGCGTAGCCGAAGACGCGCCCCCAATCGCGCACCTTGGCGTTTCCATAGACTTGCGCGTTGTCCCGCACCTCCGCGCGACCGGAGACGACTGCATTGTCGCGCACCTGCGCGCTGTTGCGCACCACGGCGTAGTCTTCGATCCGCGCGTTGCCGCGGACCTGCGCCGTGTTCAGCACCTGCGCGTTCGGGCCGATGAAGGCCGTTGCGTCCACGGTCGCGGTTGTGCTTTTCCAGCCTCCGCCATTGGCATGCTGCACCATCCCGGTGCGGCTCTGCGCGGGGTAGAAAACATTCTTCGGCGCCGCGTTCGTGAACGCGACCGCGTAGGGAAATTGCAGGCCCGCGTCCGTGACGTAGGCATTCCAAATCGGCTCCGCGATCTTCATCGGTTTCGGCGTGGCGATGACGACCAGGTAAAGCTTCGCCTGATCCGCGGAGAGCGTGATGGAGTTCGTCCCGACATTCCAAAGCGCGGAGTAGCTCGCATCGCCGGCCACGTTCACCGCCACGAGGCACGCGCGCCAGTCGCTCTGCCGCACCGGGTCGCTCTGCGGCTGGAAATTGCAGCTCACCGTCGCGCCCGCGCTCGCCGCGAGCGGGATGATGTTGAACCCGAACTCCATCGGCGCGTGCTCGCGCGCCGGCCGATACCATCCGCTCATGCCGGGCAGTTTCACCAGCGGCGTGCGCGTCCGCTGATAGAACTCCCAGTCCGTGCCGTCATCGGCCTTGTTCGCCTGCGCCAGCCACTGCTTCCGCTCGAAGTCCCATGTGACGAGCTTCTTCGCCATGTCGCCCCAAAGATCCTTCATCGCGCCCGCCTTGTCGGCGGAACCGGACGTATCCAGCCGGATCATGCGATCGAGGACGAACTCGCTCGTGCGTTGCGCGGGCGTCGCGTTCGTCCAGATGCTGTTCACCCAGGCCGCGCCGTAGCGGGCGTCCTCGCGCGCCGCTTCCCAGATCATGAAGGAGTCGTAGTAGTCCCGACCGTGCGACGGGTAGTAGATGCCGTTGTAGATGTAGCCGCCCGCCTGCGGATACGAGTTGAGGTATTGCAGCATCATCCAGTTGGCGTGGCCCTCCCACCACGAGCCCGAGCTGTCGCTGCCGTTGAACCCGGCGCCCGTCCCCTGCCACGCGTGGCCGAACTCGTGCGGCGTAGCCCCTGACGGTGGATCGAAACGGCAGCTCGCCGGATTCGCCATCGCGTAGAAGAAACCTTTCGCATCCGCGCTCGAGTAGGCGCCGCCCCCGCCGCCGTCGTTGAAGGTCATCAGGAAGTTGAAATTCGCGCGGAATTTGTTGCCGTCGATGTAAGTGGCGTTCGACGACTCATTGAGGTCGTGCAGCCCCAGCTCCACGACCCAGCGATTCCACGCCTGCTCGAACATCTGCAAATTCCCCTGCGCCATCGCCTCGGTCATCGGCGTGCCGTCGCGATTGTAGTAGCCGAAGACCGTCCGAAAATGCTCCGAGCGCCGGGTCTCGTTCTCCGGGTTCTGGTTGGAATACTGCGTCTGGTTGTCGAGATGCGTCTGGCCTAGGGCAGAGCCGGCCACGCTCAAGAGTGATAGGAGAATGGTGCGCAGCTTGGCGAAGTGAGGGTGGATCGACATGGAAGGAACGTGGCGGGTGCTGGACGAAAACGAACGTGAAGAGACGCTGCTACTCGACTTTGAGGTGAATGAAACGGCGGTCATTGCTGCCGGCGGGAACGCTGGCTTTGACCTGCTGCACGGTGCCGTTGTCACTGAGGATTTGCTCGGTGACGCCCGTGCTGCTCCAACTCCCGACGGCGAGCGTGTCGCTCCACTCGACGGCATGGCTTAGCTGGCTCATCGCGCTGAGGCTGCGGGTGTAGGTGTATTCGAGCATCGCGCCGTTGCGGAGGACAGCGGGCAGCGAGGAGGGCGGGTTCGATGCGAGGGGATCTCGCGCGAGGAAGAATTCGAGCTTGTTGACGATGCCGTCGTTATTTGGATCGGCGTTGTCGCCTGCGGAGCCGGTGTAGCTCGTCGTGCCGAAGTTCGTTTGCCGCCACGATTCGATCGGGGAGAGCACATTGACGCTGAAGGTACGGCTCACTTCCGCACGGCTGTTGCTGGCCGTGAGGCGCAGCAGGTAGCTGCCGGGCTCGGAAAAAATGGCGCTCGTCCCCGGCACGGTCGCATCGGTGAAAGTGACCGCACCGGGGCCGCTGAGACTGGCCCAGACGCTGCCGGTCGCTGCACTCACGCTGCCGCCGAGCGCGGCGGGGAGGCCGCGCGTCACCACTGGCGGGATGGTCGCCGAGAGCGACGGCGCGAAGTGGCCGACGAACGTGAGCGTGAGCCGAGGCCGCTGCGCCACCGTGCTGCCGTCATCCGAGCAGAGGCGGCTGTAGGCGTTGCTTGCGCCGGATTCCGTGGTGGGCGAGAGCGCGAGGAGATTCAGCGGTGCGCCCGCGTTCACCGCTGCCTGCGCGGCGGAGACGAAGCTGGCGGAGGATACGAAAGTTTTTTGCGCCAGCGGCACCGTCGCATCATAGCCCGCGACGCTCGAAAGCACCGTCGCGCCGAAGTCGCCGCCAGCGCTCGTCCACGCGACGCTGCCCGTGCGCGAGAGCCATGTGGCGCCGGTGCCCGCTCCGTTGGTCGCGCTGATGCCGTCGCCGGTTCCCTCGACTGGCGTGGCGTTCAGCGAGCGCAGTTGCACCGCGCCCACGGTGCCGACGCCCGCAGTTGAAATCGTCCACAGGTCGAGGCTCGCGCTTTGAATCACCGCCGTGGAATCGAGTTGCGCGAGGTCGAAGGAAAACAGCGAACGCAACGGCTGACTGTTCACGCGCCCGACGAGGATTTGATCGCGTGCTCCGGAGTTCCAACTCGTACTGTCGCCGCGAATGAACGTGGCCACATGACTGTAGCCGCTTTCCCCCTGGCGTAACGTGGCGGTGAGCGGCGCGTTCACCGCCACCTGCATTTGCGCAGTGCTGACGCTCGTTCCGACGGTGGCCTCGCATTGCAGCACGTAGTTGCCGGATGCGGAAAATTGCACCGTCGTGTCCGTGCTCGCCAGGTTTGCGAAGGTGACGCCGCCCGGCCCGGAGACCTTTGACCACAGCACGGTCGGTGGGAAATTTGGGTCGCTCGATGTGGCCAGTGCCGTCACTCGCAGCGACATGTTTGAATCGCTCAACGTGATGCCGCCGCTGGCCGGACTGACGATGCTCACCGCGCTCGTCGGCAAGGCCACGTCAATGCGCGTGACGAGACTCGTCTTACTCAGCCCATTCGTATCTGTGGCCACGGCGGTGAGGAAATGTGTGCCGCTGCCGAAATTTGCCGTGACCTGATACGGTGCGTTCGTCGCGGTGCCGAGCAGCGTGGTGCCATCGTAGAAAGCCACGCTGGTGATCGCGCCATCGGTCGGCTGCGCGTCGGCGGTGATCGTCAGCGCGCCCGCGCCGGCGATGAGGGCGCCATCCGCGGGACTCGTGATCGCGACCTCGGGCGGGAGGAAGTCAAACGTGAGAATGAGCTGCGGGCGATTCGCGGCGACGCTGTTTTCCCGCGAAGCGTAGCTCACAGTGCCGGACCCGCCGTAGTTGCCGGTGGAGACGACGCGCAGGGAGAGCAGCCCATCGCCGAGCAGGGCCTCCGCCACCTGTGGAGTAACGTTGAATTCCACTGGCTGCCCGGTCACGGGCATCCATTGCGCAAACAGTTTTCCCGCAGCGGGCTTGTTGTTGAAGGTGAGTGTGGTCTCGCTCCAGGTGTCGCTAGGGACGAAGGTCGCGCAGCTTTCATTGCCGATCTGGCTCGCGGCGGTGCCCGCGAGGCGCACCCGTGCATCGACGAGCCTGCCGCTCACGCCACTGAGATTCCAGCGGAGGAAAGCCTCGCGATTCGTATCGCTGACGGTGATTTCCTTGGTCTGCAAGGAAGTGGCGGTGCCGAAGTTGGAGTTGGCATTCACTCCGCCTTGTACATAGGCGTCCGCGACTGGGAGGAGCGTGACGATCTGCGGGGCAAGCGGCGCTTTTTTCACCTGCAAATACAGCACCGCAAAATCCACGGCGCTGTCATTACCGACGGCCACATTCAGCCGGCCATCGGCGAGCAGCGCGGGGCTGACCTCGATGGTGCGCACGGTCGGCGCGGTGGTGGAGATGGGCGTCCAGCCCAGGCTGGCAAAGGATTGCACGCTCGCGGTCGAGTCCATGCGCAGGTCATCGTCGCCCGAGTTTGCGCCAATCGCGCGCAGGCTCACGGTGAGTGACGCCGCCACCACGATGTCGCTCGGATCGAGCGTGAAATCGAAAGTGAATGCCGTGCGCCGATTGCCGGTGAGTTTGTCGAAGAGCGCATCCGCCGGCGTGGCGTCGATGGCCTGCACTTGCGCGAGCCACGCGGGATCGACCGCCGCGGCCTCACCAGTCCCACCCGCGCTGGAGTGCTGATCCACATCGCCGAGCCACACTTCCGGAAACACTGAACCTGCGCCCTTCAGCCTCTGCTGAAGCTGCCCATAGTAGAGGCTGCGCGGATACACGGCCTTGCCTGTGCCGGACGGGCCGCTGCTGTCGTAGGTGCCCTCTGGGTCCGCGCCCACGGGATCTGCGCTCGGCGAAATCGTCCCGATGGAACCGACCAGCCAATTGCGCGCCGTGGGCGGATTGCGCACGCGAAAGCGAATTGCCTCGGAATTCCACACCGCCATGTAGCCGCCCGCCCAGCCGTGCCCCGTGCCGTAGTTGCCGCGATTTTGCACGTTGATCTCTTGCAGAATTTTGAGGCAGTCGAACAACCCTCCCACCGCCCACCGGTGATGCGGGCCAGTATCGGAATAGGTCGTGTTCCCGGTACTGCTATGCACAAACGCGTTTGGCCCCGCCACCCCCGCGCCGAAGACGAAATCATGCCGGCCCTCCCGCGCATAGCAGTTCACGAAAAGCGCGCACTGCGCCCCGTCGTTGTTGAAGGAATAACGCCGCCCGCCGGTGATCTGCGAGATCGGGTCGAGGCACTGCGAGTCGGCCACGGTCAGCCACTTCGTGCCGCTCCCCGCGCTGACTGCGGAGTAAGCGAAATACTGCGCCGTGATCTCCCGCACCCAGCAATGCTGCACATCATTGATCTGAATGAATTTCCACGGGTGAAGTTCATCCGTGCTGCTCACGTAATCGGAGAAGCCGTAGAGATCCTCGATGCCGACCTGCTCGATGCGATTGCTCCACGTGTAGCGCCAGATTTGTCCGCTGCCGTAGATGGTCTCGAAGGTCGAGGGCAGCGGCACATCGACGGTGATCCAGTTTCCGTCAATGCGGGTGATGACGCGGTCGAAGCTCAAGTCTTTCGATCCCGCGGTCCAGGGCACGACGGGAGCGGGGCCGAGCTGATCCATGTCCATGTCCGCAATCCAGTTCGCGGTGCTGGGCCGCTTCACGATCACGGTATGGCCCACGGCGAGCCCGCTGGTGCGATCGACTTCAAAAGTGCGCGCGCCGGCGGGCACGAGCTTCTGCGTGAGATTGTGCGTCGTGCCGCTCACGGTCGTGCGGCTGCCGGGGCCGTTGATGCTGATCACATTGTAATCCCGCGGATCGGTCGCCCGCAATCGTGTGCCCGTCGTCGGAGAATCTCCCGCGCCTTTCAAAACGACGCCGCCCGCCTCAATCGTGACCCCGCTCGCGAGCTGGTATTCGCCGGCATTGAGAAAGACCACGCCGCGCCAGCCATTCGCATCCGGCGTCATCGCCTCCACCGCGTCGATCGCCGCCTGGATCAGCGCCGTGTCGTCCCCTGTGCCCGGACTCACATAGACCCAGCGCGCCGGCGGAATCAGCGCCGTGACATTCGGCAGTGGCTCGGTGCCGCCGCGATAGCCGCAGTGGGAGAAGTCCGCGATGCGCTGCCCGCGCTCGTCGAGCTGGTAGAGCAGATTCCCGGTGGACGATGGATAAACCCACGCGCCATTCGACACCTGGGCGACGCCAGGAGTGGCGACGCCGACGCAGGCGAGCAAACGCAGGAGTGGGAGGATCGCGGGGAAACGCATCATTGGTTATTATGACGGTGCCCCACAAAAGCTTGAGACACTTCAGGCGCGGCCCCGTATCCTAGCCGCACCGCCAGAAGCCGTCTCAAGGTTTCACCATCTCCCGTCATTATCCTCACAATCGATGCCATCCGATTCCTCCAGCCAGACTCCGCAAGAGCACGTCAGCGCGCTCTTCGTACAGTTCTCGCCGGAGTTGCGCGGATTCATCCTCGCGCTCCTGCCGGAGATGAGCCGCGCGGATGACATCTTCCAGGAGGCATTCCTCACCGCCACGCGGAAGGCCGCGGATTATCGCCCCGGCACGAACTTCCTCGCCTGGGCCTGCACCATTGCCCGCTACAAAGTGCTCGAGGCGGGCCGGCGGCGGTTGAGCGCACCGCTCGCGCTCTCCGAGGAGGTCATCGAATCGCTGTGCGCCGCGCTGCCGGAGCCGCCGGATCTGGAGGAGGAAAACCGGCGGTTGCGGGCGCTGAACGAGTGCCTCGAAAACCTGCACCCGCACACCCGGCGCGCGATGGAGATGCGCTACGAGCAGGGGCACAAGCCCGCGGAAATCGCTGGGCGGCTCGGCTGGACCGCGGAATCCGTCTATGCCGTGCTCTCGCGGGCGCGCGCCGCCCTGCGGGAATGCGTGGGGGGAAAACTCGCGCTGGAACCGGAGACCGGCACATGAACGAAGAACGCCTTGAACATCTCCTCGACCACTACTTCGACGAGGCGCTGCTGCCGGAGGAGGTGACCGAGATCGAGGCGGCGCTCCTCTCGCGTCCGCATGCGCGGGCGCTCTTTTGGGAGCGGGCGCGCTTTCATGCCCTCCTGCGTCGTCGCGGCCGGGAGAGCTGGGGACGCCGCCTGGCGACAGAGCCAGCCGCCGGTGTGCGCGCCGTGCTTTCATTGCGGGAAATGTGGGAGCGCTGGCTGGAGTTCGTCCGCCCCGTGGGCTGGGCGGCGGCGGCGGCAGCGGCGATCATACTGCTTTTTGTCAGCCTCTCTCGCGTGTGGACGCCGGGGGCGCGGCGCGGCGAGGTCGCGGTCCGGGAGGGCCAGAGCGTGGCGACGATCCTGCGCGCCGTGGAGGTGCAGTGGACCGGCGTGCGGGAGCAGCCGGGGAATGTGCTCGGGCCGGGTTCGCTGAGATTTGCGCGCGGCGTGGTTGAGATCGAGTTCCACCGCGGCGCGCGCGTGGTCATCGAAGGCCCGGCGGAGTTCGAGCTGAACACCGACATGCAGGCCCGATGTCTCCTGGGCAAGCTGCGCGCGGAAGTGCCGCCGCCCGCCGTCGGATTCGAGATTCTCTCGCCGAATGTGCGCGTCGTGGATCGCGGCACGGTTTTCGGCATGGAAGTGGCCCGCGGCGGCGCGACTGAGATTCACGTTTTCAGCGGCAAGGTGGACTTCGCCCCGGCCCACACGCCGCAGGTTTCGCGGGAGCTGATCGAAGGCAGGGCCGTGCGCGTGGACAACAGCGGGGCGTCGAGCGATATCCCGATCCGGCCCGAGAGCTTCACAACCGGCGAGACCGTGGAGCAACGCGCCACCGCCGCCATGGCCGCGCGTTTTTCCGCATGGAAAGCCGCCGCCGCCCGGCTGCGCTCGGACCCGGCGCTGCTCGTGCAATACACCTTCGACGACGCCTCGCTGACCGACCGCACCCTTCACAACCACGCGCCAAACGCGCCGCTCGAATCGCACGGCACGATCATCGGGTGCGGCACCACCGAGGGGCGCTGGCCGGGGAAACCGGCGCTCGACTTCAAGCAAGCCGGCGACCGCGTGCGGCTCGCCCTGCCGCGGCAGCACGAGGAACTGACGTGCGTCGCGTGGGTCCGCCTCGACTCGCTGGAGCGCCCCTTCACCGCGCTGCTGATGTCGAGCGACGCCGCACTCGGCGAGCTCCAGTGGCAGTTCGACAAAGACGGGCGGCTGATCTTCGGCAAGCGCATCGTCGCAGGCTGGGGCGGCCCCAACGTGGAGCGGGTGGATACGAAGCGGCTGCTCACTCCGCGGCGCGCGGGCAGTTGGGTGCAGCTCGCCTTTGTCTATGACGGACGCGCCGGGACGCTGACCCATTATCTCGACGGGCAAAAGGCCGGCACCGGAACCAGCAGCGTCGCTCCACCGCTGACGACCGGCGCCTTGGAAATCGGCAACTGGGCGCCCGTCGGCGGCGACCCGCTCGATCCGACCCGCGCGTTCGCCGGCCGGATGGATGAATTCCTCGCCTTCTCCCGCGCCCTCCGCGCCGAGGAAATCCAGGGACTTTGGAAAATAGGCCGACCGCTTTGATGAACCGCCCCTCCCTCCATCGCACTGCGATCGCGCTCATCCTCGTCTGCGCGGCTTTGCTCGCGTGGCGCGCGCTCACGCCACGGCCGCAGGTGGCGCCACAGGACATCGTGTCGGTGCCGGAAAAGACGACACGTGAAAGCGCGGCACCCGTCGTTGCGCCAGTTGCCCCGGAGCCGGTGGCGAAAGGGGTGGCCGTCGCGCCGATGCCGCGTGCGCAGCGCGAAGCGAGTGCGGTGCCGCCGGCGGTAACGCTGCCGATGCGCCAGGATCTCCGCTGGCAGGCGCCGATGCCGGAGCCCGTGTTCGCCGGGTTCCGTGAATGGACGGCTCGCTTTGCCAAAGCTCAATCCGGCGAGAAGGCCGCGCTGCTCAGTGAGGGCTTGGCGCTGGCCGAAGAGCGGCGGAATCAGATGGCGGATTTGATCGATCAGAATCCGCGCCGCGCGCTGGAACTGGCGGTGCCGGCGCTGGTGCGCCGGCAGTTGCCCGCGGACATCGTCGCGCAGCTCGAGGCGCCGGTGTCGGGGCGTGGTGATCTGTGGGTGATCGCGGCCGTGCCGGCTCCGGGCAAGGCGCTGCGGGTGCGGCCGGTCGAGCGAAAGATCACGATGAAGGACGGGCGGGAATTTGCAGCGTTCACTTTCGGCCAGCGCGATCTCGTGCCGACGAAAATGAACATCGCGGTGCAGGGCATCGCGCTCGACGGCAAGCTGGCGCTCACCGAATTGCCGGGGCGCGTGCTGGAGCCCGTGGAGGTCGCGGACCTCCGTGCGGCTGGGGCGGGGGCGCCGCCGTGTCCGACTTCGGGGAAAATCACGAGCACCACCGGCGAGGAAGTCGTGGTGGATTGGGATGGCGCCAGCCACACTTTTTTCTGCGCTCCGAATCACGCGCTCGATGCCTTGACCGCGGCTTCCGGCGAGGAGGCGATGGCCGGCGGCGGACTGAGCGGCGGCGGCACCGTGATCGCGCAGAGCACCGCGACCGAGGGGACGAAGAAGCTGCTCATCATCCGCGTGGATTTCCCGGATCAACCCGGCGAGGTGGTGAGTGACGCGACGCTCACCGCGCTGATCAACAACATGTCCACGCACTGGACGGTGATGGCCTTCGGCAAGATGACGTGGACCCCCCATGGAGCGGGCTCTGACTTCACCCCCACGCTGCGCCTGCCCAATGGACACGCGAGTTACACGGGCTTTTCCACGATGCTCGCCGCCGCGCGCACCGCGGCCACCGCGGCGGGCTTCAATTACACCAACTACACCCACGAGGTGGTGGTCACGGGCGACAAACCCGACGTGGGATTCGGCGGCGTCGCTTATGTCGGCGCGCGCGGCGCGTGGCTGGCCAATTCGCAGTGGAACCTTGGCGTGTGCAGCCACGAAGTCGGGCACAATTTCGGGCTCAACCACTCGGGCTTTTGGGACACCACGGATGGCACGGTGATCGGCGCGGGTGCGGCGGTGGAATACGGCAATCCCTTCGATCAGATGGGCGGGGCGAGCAGTTCCACGGACGCGCACTTTGGCGCGCGGCAGAAGAATTACCTCGACTGGATCGTGGATGCGGACGTGGTGAAAATCACCGCCGACGGCAGCACCACGACGCGCATCCGGGCGCTCGATAAAACCGCCGCCGCGGGCGACAAGGCCATTGCGGTGGATCGCGCGGGAACGGGCAACGACTACTGGATCGAATACCGCCAGACCTACACGGACACGAACCTCTGGATGCGGGACGGCGTGCTCCTGAACTGGGGCGACGTGAACATCAGCAACATGAAACCGGTGCTGCTCGACTGGACTCCCGGGACGAGCAGCAAGGACGATTGCCCCGTGCTGATCGGCCGCACGTTTTCCGATACCGCCGGGGGCATCCACATTACCCCCGTGCTGCGCGGCACGGACGTCGATGGCACCGCGTGGATCGATGTGACGGTGAATCGCGGAGCCTTCCCAGGAAACCGCAAGCCTACCGTCGCGGTGACGGCGACGAACGTGAACCCGGCGGCCAACGCGAGCGTGACTTTCACCGCCGACGCCGCCGACCTCGACGGCGATTCGCTGGGATATTTTTGGGATTGGGGCGATGGAACGTTCACCGCGAACAACAGCGCCACCGCGGCGAAAAGCTGGAGCGCCACGGGGACGAAGACCGTGCGCTGTTACGTCACGGACAAGAAGGGCCTCTCCACTACCGGGCAGTTGCTCGTCCAGGTCGGCACGAGCAGCACGTTCTTCATCCAGGGCGTGGTCACGACGACGCTCGGCGTGCCGGTGGAAAATGCGGTCGTCCGCGCGGATGCCACGCACAGCGACACCACGGACACGGAGGGTTACTTCGCCATTACCGGGCTCGCCGCGGGCAGCTACACGATGACGGCGACGAAGACCGGCCTTTCGATCCAGCCGGACGCCGCGTTTTTCACCAATCCCGTGGTGGTCGGCCCGAACAAACAGAACGTGAATTTCACCGCGCCGCCGGGCTCGCCGTACTTCGCGACGATGAAAGCGGGCCTGCTCGATCAAGGCTCGAACACAGGCGCGGTGATCGTGCCGGTGAGCGATGCCGACACGCCGGTGGCCAGCCTCACGCTCACCGCCACTTCGTCGAATATCGCGGTCATTCCCGATGCCAGCATCACCTTCGCAACGGTCGGCACGACCGTGCGCACCGTGACCGCGGCCGCGGCGTCCACGGTGAGCGGGCCGGTGAATATCACCATCACCGCGACCGATCCCGAGGGCGGGACGAACAGCTACGTCTGGCCGGTGACAGTGAACGCCAAGCCCGTGCTCGCCGTGACCACCCAGACCACCGCGGAAAACACGCCCATCGACATCGATCTGCGCGCGTTCGTGACGGACGACCTGACCGTCGATGACAAGATCGGCTTCGAGTTGCAGCGCGCGCGCGATGGCACCGTGACGCTACTGCCCGACGGCCACACCGCGCGCTTCACCCCGGCGCCGAATTACCACGGCGCCGCGTCTTTCCGCCTGACCGCGCGCGACCTCTCGCTCGGCACGCGCGTGCTCTTTCTCTACGACTTCGAGGCGCCGGATGTCGCGACCGACGCGAAGAGCACCGACCAGTCGAACTACAATCGCATCGGCACGCTCGAGGTCGCGGGCGTCGGCGGCGAATATGCCTACACCGCGGATGTGCCGCCCGGCGTCGGGCCGTGGGGCACGCAATCGCTCAGCGTCAGCGAATCCGGCACCGGCGGCGGGCGCCTGCGCCGGACGATGGCGACCACCGACCAGAACTACAACGATGCCGACTGGTCCTTCTCCGCGTGGGTGAAGCGCTCGACCAGCGACACGGAGGATTTCATCTTCCACCTCGGCAGCGGCGACGGGCACGGCACGGAGCCGGAGCTGGAGCTTTTTTTCCCAGCGGCGAGCAACACGCTGCGGCTCCAGAAGTGGGGCGCCGGCGGATTGGAGAAGGAGATCGTCGGACCGAATCTGCTTATCGGCGAGTGGCATCACATCACGCTGACCTACGACCGCACCGCCACGAATGTCGGCACGTTCGCGCTTTACGTGGATGGCTTCGCCTACGGCAGCGTGGCCGCGGTGACGATGGACGTGAGCCAGACCGCCTCGCTCATGGTGGGCGGGCACGGCAGCACGACCGCGAGCCTCGATCGGTGGTTCGACGGAAAGTTGGAGGACGTGCTTTTCCAGAGCGGGCTGAACGGACGCGCGGAAACCTGGGGCCTCGCGCACTTCGGCGCGCGGCACTACAACGGGCTGAGCGCGACCGCGACGGTCAACGTCACCGTCACCGGTGCGAACCAGCCGCCGGCGATCAGCAGCATCGCCGACGTGATTTTACCCGTGAGCCAGGCAGCCGGACCGCTCCCGCTCCTGCTTTCCGATGCGGAGACCGAGGCGCGCAGTCTCACGCTCACCGCCGCGTCTTCCAATCCGGCGCTCCTCCCCGTCTCCGGCATCGCGCTCAGCGCCGCGCCGGTGTGGACCAGCAGCGACATCGGCGCGGTCGGCGCGGTGGGCAGTCTGACGGAAGACCACGGCACCTTCATCGTCAGCGGAGCGGGCGCGGACATCGGCGCGGCCACCGGCGATGAGTTCCGCTGGGTGCGGCAGAATTTCACCGGCGATGGGGAAATGATCGCGCGGGTCGCGAGCATCGATTTCATCAGCACCGACTCCAAGGGGGGCGTCATGATGCGCGATTCCGCGACGACCACTTCGCCTTACGCCTTGGTCGCCGTGACGCCGGGCAGCGGCGTGACTTTCCAATATCGCGCGACCGAATCCACCGCTGCGGTGACCAAGGCCACGATCAACGGCGTGGCCGCGCCGTGCTGGCTGCGGCTGGTGCGCGCGGGGAGTAACTTCACCGCTTTCTATGCGACCGACACGAACGGTGTGGCCGGCCCGTGGCTGCCCATCGGCGCGGCGCAGGCGATCACTTTCCCGGCTGCGACGAATGCCATCGGTCTCGCCCTCACGAGCAAAGTGGACGCCTCGGTTTGCACCGCCGTCTTCGATCGGCTCGGGGGCACGGTGGATCTCGGCGGCGAGCGCACCGTCACGCTCACGCCCACGGCGGGAGCCTCCGGCTCGGCGATCGTCACCCTCACCACGGGCGACGGCACGGCGAGCACGCCGCGCACTTTCAACGTCCTCGTCGATGGCGCCCCGCCGAGCACCTCGGTGTGGAATGCCACCACCACCGGCAGCCTGCTCTGGAGCACCGGGGTGAACTGGACCGGCGGCACTCCGCCGCCGAGCAGCCGCTTTTCCACCGTCGAGTTTTTCACCGGCGAAACCTTCACCGCCGGGACCGTGACGGCGAGCAACGACACCACCGGCGGCCACGCGCTGAACGTGCTCACTCTCGGCGGCACCGGCCCAACCACTGGGACGAGCACGGTGGCCATCACCGGCAATGCGCTCATCTTCCGCCAGGAGGCGCTGCTCGCTCCGGTGGTGAACCTGAGCGCAACCGCTGGCACCGGACTCGCCTACAACGTCAGCGCGCCCATCACCCTCGAAGCCTCCACCACCTTCCAGGGCAACGGCACGGCGACCTTCACCATCAACAGCCCGATCACCGGCGCGGGCAGTCTTACCAAGAGCGGCTCCAGCCGGCTCATCCTCTCGCAGAGCAACAGCTACCTCGGCGTCACCACGATCAACGGCGGCATCCTGCAAATCGGTGCCGACGGCGCCACCGGCACGCTGCCCGCGGGTGATGTGATCGACAACGCCACGCTGCGCTTTGACCGCACCGGCACCCTGCTCGTGCCCAATAACATCAGCGGCACCGGCGGCCTCACCCTCGACTGCCCGAGCGGCGCCGGGACCGTGGTGCTGAGCGGGAACAACAGCTTCACCGGCGGCGTCACCATCACCTCCGGCGCGCTCCGCATTACCAATAGCTCCGCGCTCGGCACTACTGCCACCACCAAGACGATCACGATGAGCAACGGCTCGGCGGGGAATTGTCAGCTCCGTCTCGACGGCAGCGGCGGTAATCTCGACATCGCTGCCGGCATCAGATTCACCACCAGCAACGTGAACGGCTCCATCTTCAACGAAGCGGGCGACAACATCCTCCGCGGCAACCTCACCCTCACCAGCGGTGGCGGGGATACGAAGATCGTGGTCAGTGCCGGCAGCCTCACGCTCGCGGGAAACATCGCGCCCAACACCACCGGACGCACGCTGGTGCTCGCCGGCGCGGGCACGGGATCGAGCACCGGGATCATCAGCAATGGCACCGCGACCCAACTCCTCGCCGTGACCAAGAGCGACGCCGGCGCCTGGACCGTCGCCGGCGCGAACACCTACTCGGGCGTGACGAATGTGAGCGTCGGCACGCTCAAGCTCGGCCACCCGTGCGCGCTCGGGAATGGCATCGGAGGCGCCACCGTCGCGGTCGGCGCCACCCTCGATCTCAACGGGCAGACGGGCGTCAATGAAGTCATCACCCTCAACGGCACGGGCGTCGGCGGCAGCGGCGCGCTGATGAACAACAGCGCCGCCGCGGCGAGCGTCGGGAGCGGGGTAACGTCGCTCGCGGTGACTGCGGGGGGCACGCACGACAGCGTGCCCGCGGTTGCGATCGCCGGCACCGGCGCGGGCGCCGCAGCCACCGCCACGCTCGGCGTGACCGCCGCGAGCTTCACGATCGCCGGCGGCACCACCGTTTATTCCGGCGCACCCACCGTGGCGATCAGCGGCGGCGGCGGCACGGGCGCGACGGCCACGGCGGTGCTCACCAGCGGCGTGGTCAGCGGCATCACGATCACGAATCCCGGCACGGGCTACACCACCGCGCCCACCATCGCCTTTTCCGCCGGCACCATCACCACCGCGGGCACGAACCCCACCGGCACAGGCAACGCGACCAACTTCGCCGTGAGCGGCATCACCGTCACCAATCCCGGCAGCGGCTACACGAGCGCGCCGGCGGTTTCCTTCGGCACCGGCACCGGCACCACGGCGACGGCGAATCTTTCCAGCGTGATCATGGCTACCAACACCAGCATCGGTGGCACCGGCGATCTCGTGCTCGACGCGCCCGTCTCCGGAGCGTTCGCGCTCACGAAGATCGGCATCGGTGCGCTCACGTTGAACGCCGCCAATACCTACAGCGGCGCAACCACGATCACGGCCGGCCGCTTCATCCTCGCGGGCACGGTGACCAGCTCAGTCACGGTGACGGCCGGTACCTTCCAAGGCACCGGCACGGTCGCCGGGAATGTCATCATCAACGGCGGCGTCCACGCGCCGGGCGCTTCTCCGGGGATCATGTCCGCGACGGGCAACTACTCGCTCGCCGCCGGTGGCACCTTGCAAATCGAGATCAACGGCCCAGCCGCCGGCACCCAATACGACCAGGTGAAAATCCAGGGAGGCGCCAGCACCGTGACGCTCGCCGGCACGCTCGATCTCATCGCCGCGCCCGCCCTCGCCGCCGGCAGCACTTTCACCATCATCGACAACACCGGCCCCGCCGCCGTCAGCGGCACCTTTGCGAATCTGCCGCAGGGCGCCGAATTCTACGAAGACAGCCAGTGGTGGCGCATCAGCTACACCGGCGGCACGGGCAACGACGTCGTCCTCACCCGCCTCACACCGACCGCGTGGCAGAGCTGGCAGGCGGCAAACTTCGGCGCCAACACCAACAACACCGCCATCTCCGGCGACTTCGCCGACGGCGACCTCGACGGCCTCGTCAACCGCCTCGAATATGCCTTCAGCGGCAACCCGCAAAGCGCCACGCAGGCCCCGCTCCCCGATACCAGCGTCGCCGGCGGCAAGCTCGCGATCACCTTCACCCGCGCCGTGGCGAACACCGACCTCACCATGACCGTGCAAGCGAGCGACGCGCTCACCGGCGGCTGGACTGACCTCGCCCGCAGCACCGCCGGAGGCGCCTTCACCGCGCTCCTCGGCGGGGTCACCGTCACCGAGACGGGCGCCGGCGCCACCCGCACCGTCGAAGTCCGCGACCTCTACCTCCGCACCGATCCGGCCCATCCCCGCCGCTTCCTGCGCGTCGAAGTCACGCGCCCCTGAAACAAAATTTACTCGAACGCGCCGTGACACCCTTCCGCATTGTCGCACCCCTGCTCGTGGCGGCCATCGTCGCTCTGCTGCCGGCGGTGCTGCATGCCCACGGGACCAGCCACGAACTGATCGACGCCGTGACACGCGAGATCGCGGCGCGGCCGGACGACGCGGCGCTCTATCTGCGTCGCGCATTTCTCCACCTGGAACATGGCGACTGGCATGCGTGCCTGCTCGATGCCGACGAGGCGGAGCGGCGGCAGAAGGAGGACATCGGCGTGGGCCTGATGCGCGGGCGCGCGCTCGCGGCGGGCGGCCGGTATGCCGAGGCGAAGGTGGTGCTCGATGGATTCGTCGCGTCGCATCCCGGCCATCCGAATGCGCTAATGGAACGCGCGCGGGTGCAGGCCGCGCTGGGCCAGCCGGCGGACGCGGCGAATGACTTCGTGCTCGCGATCTCGCACGTGGCGCGTCCCGAGCCGGATCAGGTGTTTGAGCTGGCTGACTTTCTCCAGCGCGCAGGGCGCCCGAACGATGCGCTCGCTGCGATCAACACGGCGCTGAAGCTCACGCCCGGTCTGCCGGCGCTGCTGGAGCGTGCGGTGCAGATCGAGATGGAATGCGGACGCCCGGATGCGGCGCTGCGTCGCGTAGATGAGGCGATTCGCGCGGCGAAGATCAAGGAGCCGCTGCTGGCGAAACGCGCGGCCCTGCTCGCCCGGGCGGGACGCATCCAGGATTCCACGGCAGCGTGGAAGGAACTCCAGGCGCGCATCGCCGCGATGCCGGCGCTCGAACGCGCCTCGCATGCCATGTCGCGACTGCTGGAACAGTCGCGGCACGCGGTCGAGTCGCTGGCCAGTCTCCCGCCCCCATGAATCGCCGCATCGCACTGCTCGCTGCCGTACTTCTCGCGCTCCTCACGCGCGGCGCAGTCGCACAGGTCAGCTTCACCGGCAGCTACTCGCAGGGCTTCGATTTCATGGGGACCTCGGGCACCGCGCCGCCTGCGGGCTGGTCCTTCTTCGGCACCCTCGGCGGCGGAAATGGAACATGGACGACTGCCACGGGAATCCCCGCGAACAGCGTCGGTGGCGGCACCCTCAACAACACGATCACCGCATCGACCACATTCACCACCAGCAGCGACTCGGCGGGATACAACTACGCACTGCCCGCCGCCACCGGCGACCGTGCCATCGGCACCTCGCCGACGGGCGGGCGCGGTGTGGTGTGGCAACTCGCGCTGACCAATAGCACCGGCGCGGCGATCAGCGCCATCCGGGTCCGCTACGACATCCGCCGGTTCACCGCGCCGGCGGCCAATCAACTCCCCGGATACTGGCTTTTCTCCAGCGTGAACGGCGGCGCGACGTGGACGAATGTCACCGCGCTGAATCCGACCACCGCCGGCCCCGCGGGAGTGATCGTCCCGACCGCCACGGGCGTGACCGTCGTGCCGGCGACCAGCGTTTCGCTCGCGTGGGGCGCCGGCACGTCGCTGCTCCTGCGTTGGGTGGATGACAATGCCGCCGAGTCCTCACCGGACCAGATCGTCGGCCTGGATAATGTGGTCATCGATCTTCCCGTCGGGCAGTCCCCGTCAGTCGCGATCACCTCACCCGCGAATGGCGCGACCTTCAACGTCGGCTCCACGATCAACCTCGCGGCCACGGCGGCAGATGCGGATGGCACCATCGCCAAGGTCGAGTTCTTCGCGGGCGCGACCAAACTCGGCGAGGATCTATCGGCGCCTTACGAATTCGCGTGGTCGGGCTTCGCGGCGGGGAGCTACGGCATCACCGCTCGCGCCACGGATGATTCCGGCAATACCACTTCCTCCACGCCGATCTCCGTCACGGCGAGCGCCGGCCCGAGCGGCACGCTCGACCGCGGGCCGTATTTGAATCAGGCGAATCAAAACAGCCTCGTCATCCGCTGGCGCAGTTCGCAGAGCGTCATTGGCCGCGTCCGCTACGGCACCGCGAGCGCGGTGCTCGATCAGTCCGTGGATGAAGCGGCCGCCACCACCGAGCACGTGGTGCAACTCACCGGGCTCGCGCCATACACGCGCTATTACTACAGCATCGGCTCCGCGCTCGACACGCTGGCCGGCGGGGATCCCACTCACACCTTCCGCACTTCGCCCACGCCGGGCACGGCGACGGACACGCGCATCTGGGTGCTGGGCGACGCCGGACGGGCCAATGGAAATCAGGCCGCGGTGCGCGATGCCTATTACGCCTGGACCGGCAGCCGCACGCCGGACCTCTGCCTCATGCTCGGCGACAACGCCTACAACAGCGGCACCCAGCTCGAGTATCAGGCCGCCGTGTTCGACATGTATCCCACCTTCCTCCGCAAGATGCCGCTCTGGTCGTGCCTCGGAAATCACGATGCCAACAACGGCAGCACGAGCAGCACGGCAAATTTCCCATACTTCGACATGTTCACCTTTCCCACCGCGGGCGAGTGCGGCGGCGTCGCCTCGGGCACGGAGCGATACTTCAGCTTCGACTACGGGAATATCCATTTCATCAACCTCGACTCGCAGACCAGCAGCCGGAATACGATCGAGGCCAATGGCGCCGATGGGCCGATGGCCGCGTGGCTGCGAAGCGATCTTGCCGGCATCACCAGCCCCTGGATCATCGTCTTCTTCCACCATCCTCCTTACACCAAAGGCAGCCACGATTCCGACACCGAGGCGCAACTCATCGAGATGCGCGCGCGATTCGGGCCCATCCTCGAAGCCGGCGGCGCGGACCTCGTGCTCACGGGCCACAGCCACAGCTACGAGCGCAGCTTTTTCCTCGATGGGCACGACGGCGACTCGACCACCTTCACCGCCGCGCACAAGAAACAGCCGGGCAACGGCCGCCCGGCTTCCGACGGCGCCTACCTCAAGCCGCTCACCGGCCCGCGCGATCATTTCGGCACGGTCTATACGCTCACCGGCAGCGCCGGTTCCGCCGACGGCGGCGCGCTCAATCACCCGGCCATGTACGTGAGTTACAACACGCTCGGCAGTTTCAACATCGACATCACCGGCCACCAACTCAGCGCGACCTACATCGAGTCCGACGGCGACCTCGCCGACACCTTCACGATCATCAAGCAAGGCGCCGCCGACAGCGACGGCGACGGCGTGGCGGACGCCTTCGAGATCGCGAATGGGATGAACCGCTTCGACCCAGCCGACGCCACGCTCGATACGGACAAGGACGGCAACATCGCGAGCGCCGAATATTTGTTCGGCCTGAACCCCGGCACCTCCGACCGCTACTCCTGGACGACCATCCGCAACGCCACGACCGGCTTCACCGAAGTGACCTTCGCCACCCTGCCGCAGCGCGAATACCAGGTCTTCTGGAGCGACGATCTCCTCGCGTGGAATCCCGCCTCCGCGACCGTCGCGGGCGATGGCACGACGATGATGTGGATCGACGATGGCACGGTCACCGGCAGCGTGCCCGCCTCGACTTCCGCGCGCTTCTACCGCGTGCGGGTGCGGAATGGTCCGTAGCAGCCGGCGTAAGGAGGCTCCATCTGCGGAGCGGGGAAATGCGAGAGCCTCCTCACGTCGGCTGCTACGAAGTCGGGCGCTGGAGAAAGACTTTCAAAGGAACGGCGCGAAACCCATTTAACTGGAGTCCAACCCTTCGCTAACGACCAACCTTTCATGGGCAAAGAATTCAGCATCACTCCGCGCGACGTCCCGCACGTCGATACCAAGTACCGCCGCATCGCCACCGCGCTGCCGCATCCCGATTCCCTCACGACGATCGGGAAGCTGCGCACTTTCGAGCCCATCTCGATGCGCGGCCAGCCGCCGATTGTTTGGGAACGCGCGGAGGACATCTTTGTCTTCGACAAATACGGGAACCGCTGGCTCGATTGGTCGTCCGGCGTGCTCGTCACCAATGCCGGCCACGCCGCGCCGGAGGTGAGCCGCGCGATTATCGATCAGGTGAACAGCGGCCTGCTGCACAGCTACGTTTTCCCCAACGAGGAACGCGCCGCGCTCGTGGAATGCCTCGCCGGCGTCGCGCCCGAGGGCCTGCAAAAAGTCTTCCTGCTCACCACCGGCTCGGAGGCGACGGAGTGCGCGATCAAGCTCAGCCGCGCGTATGGGCTCAAGATCGGCGGGCCGAAGAAGATCGGAATCATCGGCTGGGAGCGCGGCTTTCACGGACGCACGCTCGGCTCGCAGCAGGCCGGCGGCATGGCCGGGCAGAAGTCGTGGATCGTGAATGAAGATCCCGCGATCATCACCGCGCCCTTTCCCGATGGTTATTGGCAGAAGGACACGAGCTTCGGTTCATTCCTCGCCGCGGTCGAAGCGCGCGGGATGAAGCCGGAGAATGTCGCCGGCGTGATCATGGAAACGTATCAGGGCGTCGGCCCCGATTTCGCGCCGGTGGAATTTGTGAGCCAGCTTGCGGACTGGTGCCGCGAGCATCGGATCGTGCTGACCTTCGACGAAGTGCAGGCGGGCTTCGGACGCACGGGGAAATTTTGGGCCTTCGAGCATTACGGCGTGACGCCCGACCTCATCTGCTGCGGCAAGGGGATCAGCAGCTCGCTGCCGATCTCGGCGGTGATCGGGCGCGAGGCGATCATGGATCAATTCGGCCCGGGCTCGATGACCAGCACGCACACCGGCAATCCGGTCTGTTGCGCCGCCGCGCTCGCGAGCGTGACGAAGATCATCCGCGAAAACCTTTCCGCGAACGCGGCAAGCCTCGAGCCGGTGCTGCTCGCCGGATTGAAGAACATCCAGGCGCGGCATCCCGAAGTCATCGGCCACGTCAGCGCGCGCGGTCTCGTCGGCGGGATGCAGACCTTGCTCCGCGGGAAGAAGGAGCCCGACCACGACCTCGCGCACAGCATCGTCGAACGCTGCTTCCAAAAGGGCCTGCTGCTCTTCGCGCCGGTGGGCGCGTGGGGGCAAACGGTGAAAATCGCACCGCCGCTGACCATCCCGCTGGAGGCCATGCAGGAAGGGCTGGCGGTGCTCGCCGAGTCGACAGACGAAGCCGTGGCGGCGCTTTAGAGGGCGTCTAAAAAGTCGGAATGGGGCGGTCTTACTCTTTGTCTTGCTCCTGCTCCTGCTCCTCCGCGCCTGTTGGGCGCAAGAGCAAGAGCAGGACAAAGAGGAAGAGCCGTGGACCGAGTCCGACTTTTTGACGCCCTCTTAGCCTCCGATTCGGGCTCGAATGCGCCGCGGGCGAGTGCATATTGCGCCACCCCCGTCCATGCACCGCGCCCACCTCGTTTCCCTGCTCGCGACGATCGCCTCCGCCTCCGCCGCGGCTCCCGATCTTTCGCCGGCTGGATTTGCCCGCGCGGTGACGCCGCTTTTCGAGGAGCACTGCTACGACTGCCACGGCGATGGCGAGCACAAGGGTGACTTCGCGCTCGACAAGCTGACGCTGGATTTTGCGTCGCCGGAAAAACTGCGCGCGTGGGTCGGCGTGCTCGACAAGATGGAGAGCGGCGAGATGCCGCCAAAGAAGGAGCCGCGCCCGCCTGCCGCGAAACTCGCAGCCGCCTCGACTTGGCTGCACGCCGCGCTGCTCGCAGCGGACACGCGGCGCCAGCAGTCGGAAGGCCGCGTCGTCGCCCGCCGGCTCAATCGCGTCGAGTACGAGAACACGATCCGCGACTTGCTCGCGATCGAAACGCCGCTCAAGGAAATGCTGCCCGAGGACAACAGCGCGCATGGGTTCGACAACATCGGCGCCGCGCTCGACGTCTCGTCCGTGCTCATGGAGCGCTATCTGGAAGCTGCCGACGCCGCGCTCGACGCCGCCATGCCGCGCGGGCTGCGGTTCGAACCGGTCAAGCTCCACTATTCCTTTCTCGAAGATGAAAACCTGCTCAAGCAGCTCGGCGACAAGACGGTGCTCAAACGGGACGACGGCGTGGTCATGCTCAGCTCCGGTTACATGCCCACGACGGTGCGAAAATTCCGCGCCCCCGCGGATGGCGTCTATCGGGTCCGCGCCTCGATCTACGCCTACCAGTCCCCGAAGCCGGTCGTGATGGTCGCGCTCGGCGGCGATGTCATCGCTGGCCGGGGCGAAACTCACACCATCGGTTTCTTCGACGCGCCTCCGGGCAAGCCGGTCGTCGTCGAATTCACCGATCGGATCGCGCGAAACAGCACCTTCAAGTTGATGCCCTTCCGCCTCGAAGGCGGCGAGCGGGCGCGGCAGACCGGCCCGGAGAAATACGATGGCCCCGGCCTCGCGGTGCAGTGGGTGGAAGTCGAGGGGCCGCTCGCGGGTTCCTGGCCGCCGGAAAGTCATCGTCGCCTTTTCGGAGATCTGCCCATCGAACCCATCGACGCCGTGTCCGCGGCCAACCTCGACCGCGCCAGGAAGGAACCGCTAAAAGCGGAATACCTCGCGCGGCAGATCAAGCAGGAGGTCATTTCGAAGGATCCCCCCGCCGATGCGGAACGGCTGCTGCGCGGCTTCATTCCGAAGGCCTTCCGCCGCCCGGTGAGCGAAGCGGAAATGGCGCCGTTCATCGCGCTGGTGAAGGCCCGGCTCGACAACGGCTATCGCTTTGAGGAAGCGATGCGGGTGGGCTGCAAAGCGGTGCTCACTTCGCCGGAGTTTCTCTTTCTCCGCGAGACCCCGGGCCGGCTCGATGACTTCGCACTCGCCGCGCGGCTCTCGTATTTCCTGTGGTCCTCGATGCCAGATGCCGAGCTGCTCGCGAGTGCGCAAAAAGGCAAACTCACCCAACCCGCCGTGCTCCGCGCGCAGACTGAACGCCTGCTCGCCAGTCCCAAGGCGCGCGCATTCACCGAGAACTTTCTCGGACAATGGCTCGACCTGCGGCTGATCGATTTCACCACGCCGGACAAGAAGCTCTATCCCGAGTTCGATGAGCTGCTGAAGATTTCGATGGTCCGCGAGACGCAGCTCTTTTTTGAGGAAGTGCTGAAGCGCGACCTCCCGGCGCAAAGCTTCATCCACTCGGATTTCACGATCCTCAACGAACGCCTCGCCGAGCACTACGACATCCCCGGCGTGACCGGGCAGGAGTTTCGGAAGGTGCCGCTGCCACCGGGTTCGCACCGCGGCGGGCTGCTCGGCCAGGCGGCGATCTTGAAGGTGACCGCGAATGGCACCACGACCTCGCCGGTCTTGCGCGGGAAGTGGATCCTCGACCGGGTGATGGGCCTCCCGCCCGCTCCGCCGCCGAAAAATATCTCCGCCGTGGAGCCGGACATCCGCGGCACGAAGACGATCCGCGAGCAGCTCGACAAACACCGCGATGCCGAGTCCTGCGCCACCTGCCATTCGAAGATCGATCCGCCCGGTTTCGCGCTCGAAAATTTCGACGTCATCGGCGGCTGGCGCGATCGCTACCGCATCGCGCCGGCGAAAGGTCAGCGCGCCGACTACGTGACGCTGAAAGGCGATCACGCGCGCCCGCTGCGCGTCGCGCTCGGGCCGGCGGTCGATGCCAGCTACACGCTTGAGGACGGTGCGAAGTTTCGCGACGTGGACGAGTTCCGCACGCTGCTGCTGCGCGACAAGGAACAGATCGCGCGGTGCCTTGCGGGCAAGCTGCTCGTTTATGCCACCGGCGCGGGATTGCAGTTCGCCGATCGCCCCGTCGTCGCCGACATCGTCGCCCGCAGCAAAGCGAAGAAGTATGGCCTGCGGACGATACTACACGAGGTAGTGCAGAGCCGCATTTTCCAAAGCAAGTAACCCCCCATGAAGCCCGTTCATTTCGCCCTCACCCACTCCATCCCCCGGCGTTCGTTCCTCCGCGGCGTCGGCGTCGCCCTCGCTCTTCCGATGCTCGACGCGATGCTCCCCGCCTTCGGCGCCAGCGTCCCTCCGGCGAAGCGCCGCATGGTCGCGATTTGCACCACGCTGGGCATTCACCCGGAACATTTTTTCCCGAAAGAAACGGGGCGCGGTTACGTGGCGTCGCGTTACTCGCAGGTCATCGATGAATTCCGCGAGCAGTTCACCCTCTTCTCCGGCCTGAGCCATCCCGAGGTCGATGGCGGGCATTCGTCGGAAGCGAGCTTCCTCACCGCGGCGCCGCATCCGGGGGCAAGCGGATTTCGCAACTCGATTTCCGTCGATCAGTTCGCGATCGAGAAGCTCGCGCCTGACACGCGCTTCAGTTCCCTCGCGCTCGCGTCGTCCACCAACTTCGGCCTGTCCTGGACCCGCAGCGGCGTGAACATTCCCGCGGAAGACAAACCGACCCGAGTTTTCGCGCGCCTGTTCCTCAACGGCACGCCCGCCGAGGTCGAACAGCAGGTGCGCCGGCTCAAGGACGGGCAGTCGATCATGGATTCCGTGGGCGCGCAGGCGAAGGGATTGCAACGCAATCTCGGCACCCAGGATCGGGACAAACTCGACCAATACTTCACCTCCGTGCGGGAACTCGAGGAGCGGCTCGTGAAGGCCGAAGCGTGGGCCAGAAAACCGAAGCCAAAGGTGGAGATCAAGCCGCCGGTCGATTCGCAAAATCGCGCGGACATCATCGCGACTACGCGCCCGATGCTCGACCTCATGCATCTCGCGTTGCAGACCGATTCCACGCGGCTCATCACCTTCCGCCTGCAAGGCCACAACTCCGTGCCGCCGATCGAAGGCGTGACGCAGGACTGGCACAATCTTTCCCACCACGGCAAGGATCCCGCGAAGCTCGACGAGCTGGCGATCATCGAAAAAACCGAGCTTCAGGAGGTGCGTTCCTTCCTCGCGAATCTCAACGCGTCCGCCGAAGACGGTTCGAACCTGCTCGATCGCACGATGGTCCTCTACGGCTCGAACCTCGGCAATTCCTCCAGCCACGACACGCGCAACATGCCGATCCTGCTCGCCGGCGGCGGCTTCAAACACGGCCAGCACCTCGCCTTCGATCCGCAGAGTCCGCCGCCGCTCTGCAATCTCTATGTCCAGATGCTCCGCCAGCTCGGCATCGACACGAGCGCCTTTGGTTCGGCGAAGGCAACCGCCATCCCCGGCTTCGAGACGTGATCGGTCACAAGATTTCGCTGGGATATCCGCGCGTCGCGTAAATCGCCTCGGCGACCTTTGCGCCGCACGCGAGGCCGCGATACCGGGCGAGCGCTTCCTTCACGCCTTGCGAGGCGTCGGGCGCTTGCGGGTCGTAGGGACGATTGCGGACGAAGGCCATCAGTTGGCCGAGCCATTCCATCGCGGCGGGCCAGTCGGGTGTGACATCGACGAAGGTATTCGGCTCGAAGCCAATGGTGTGACCGGGGCCGTTGTCGTAGGCATAAATCCGTCCCGGCGACTTGACGCCATCGACGCCGAGGATCGCCCCCGGCTGGCGCAAGGCCATCGCGCTGAGCGCGGCGGCGACTTCGTGATCGGGGTGGCGATCCGCGTGCCACAGCATGAACGCGACATCGGGCTTCACCTCCGCGACCACCTCGGCAACCGCGCGCTTCGCTTCCGCATTCACTTCGTAGTGCATGGACGCGTACTTCAAAAATCGCATCTCGATGCCGCGCTCCTGCGCGAGGCGGATGCTCGTCTCGCGCAGCTTCGGCTCGCGGCCCTTCATCGGCGGCCAGTTTGTGTAGTCGCCGATGATCGAGAGGACGACGACGCGGTAATGTTTGCGCACCGCCTGGAGTAGGATGCCCGGAATCCCGAAGACGCAGTCGTCATAGTGCGCGCCGATGGCGAGGAGGGTTTTGGTCATGGCTTCGGAATCACCGGCAGCACGATGTGCGAGGGATGGGCGGCATCGTGGTAGATCGTGTTGGTGGCGGTGATCATTGTGCGCTGATCGTTCAGCGGCTCGCCGGTATTCGGGTTCACATCGAAGCGCGGGAAGTTGCTGCTCGCGATGTCCACGCGAATTCGGTGGCCTTTCTTAAACACGTTCGACGTCGGGTAGAGCTTCACGGTGAGAGGATAGATCGCCCCGGGGGTCATCAGCTTCTCCTCCGCGAGCGAATCGCGGAAGCGCGCGCGCACGATGCCGTCGCCGAGATTGAGATCGAAACCCCCGGGGAAATCCGCGCTCGGCGGATACACGTCGATCAGCTTCGCGGTGAAATCGGTGTCCACCGCGGATGAGGAGACCCACAGCTTCACCGCGATCTCGCCGGTGACTTCGGTATCCTCGGCGAGCGGTTCACTTTGGAAGACGAGCACGTCGTTGCGCGCCGAGATGGGGAGCGGCTGCGGCCAGTTCCAGAACTCCGGGCCGCCGCGCTGATTCCACGCACCCTGCTGCATGATGCCATCGCCGGAAGAAATATTGCCGCCGAGCGTGGGCACGGGATTGCGCGGATCGAAGATGAAGCTCGTCGCCCCGCGCTTTGCGAGGGGCTGCGAGGGGCTGAGGTCGCCGTTGGATTGGAGGAAATATGACGCCGAACGAGCGCGCGCGAGCGGCCACTCCTTTTCGTCGCGCCACGCTCCGCCATGATTCAGGCGCCCCTCCGCGGTCTTGCGGCCGTCGCCCATGCCCATCACGAAGACCCGCACCTTGCTCGCAAAGGGCGCGGCTTTCCCGACCGAGTTATCCACGCCTTTCAGCCAGCGGTCGAACCACTCGCAGCGCCACGCGAGTTCGTCGGCGATCGCCGCGTCCTTGCCAAAGTCCACCTGGCCATGCGCGGACTTCGCCTGCTGGCCGTGAATCCACGGACCCATGATGAGATAGACCGGGCTTTTGAGCGCCTTGGTGAGGGTGATGAAATTCGTCGTCGTGTTCCCCGCCCACGAGTCATACCAGCCGCCCACCAGATAAACGGGCATGTCTTTGTAACGCTCCGGATGGCCCACGATGTCGTTCTGCGCCCAAAACTTGTCGTTCGCTCCGTGGCCCATCGCCTCGACCAGCCAGTCCTCAAACTCCGGCGCCAGCTTTAGCGGCGTCGTGCCGCGCCGGAGTGGGAGATGGCGCAGGTAGTCGAGGCGGTGATCGGCCATTTCCTTGAGCACCGCGGCGGTCGCGGGGTCCTGCGCGGCGCTGCTCCCGCGGCCGGCGTTGAGCATGATCCAATTCCAAAAGCGCAGCTCGAAAGCGCCCGCGTTGCGCATGCTCTGGCGGCCCATGTTTGAAACCGCATCCACGGGAATCACCGTGGCGAGTTGCGGCACCTTCTCCATCGCCATCGCGTGCTGCGTGCCGCCGACGTAGGACGTGCCGACCATGCCGATCTTCCCATCGGACCACGGCTGCTGCGCGATCCACGCCGCGCAGTCCGTGCCGTCGCGGCCATCATCGGTCATCCAGTGCCACACGCCTTCCGAGGCGTAACGCCCGCGCGTGTCCTGCACCACGAAGACGTATCCGCGGGCCGCAAAATATTTCCCAAAACTCGCCCCGCTGGCCTTGCCGTATGGCGTGCGCGTGAGGATGACCGGGAACTTCCCCTCCTCCACGACATCGGCCTTCGCGGGAAGATAGATGTCCGTCGCGAGCTTCACCCCGTCGCGCATCGCGACCATCACGTTGCTCTGTACCGAGACTTGATGTTCCGCTTCACGAGCCAGCCCGCACTGCCAGCCGGAGAAGATGAGGACCGCGAGGACGAAGCTCTTTCTGTTCATGGAGTTCGAGGTGGGAGCGGACTTACTTCTTCCTCCGCGCATCCGCGGCCTTTTGCGCCTTCGCCAAAACATCGGCGACGGAAACCGCCGCGCCGCCTTGCCGGAGGCTTTCGTCGGCGCCTTCCATGAAGGCGTAGAGTTCCAGCGTTTGCTCGACGGTCATCGGCGGCGTGCCGGTTTTGAAGAACTTCACGATCTCCGCGAGCAGCGGCTCGTAACCCTCGAACTTGTTCAAGTTCGTGATCCCCTTTTCGGAAAACACATTTGCCCCGAATCCCGCCGCGCCTTGCTGAATGCCTCGGAACGTCCCAAGCCGGCCATCGTTCCAGACACCCGCCGCGAGGTCGGCGGTTTCCGTCTTCATGCGCGTGACCGTCTTGCAGCCCAGCCCCATCAGGCGGAAGAGCAGCTCGCAGCCGTGGACTCCGTAGTAGAAGAGGTCGGGATGACCGGGGAGGATCGACTTGTTGTTGGAGTAACTGTCCGCGCCGAGCACGCGGCCGAGCTTGGAATCCTGGGTCAGCGCGATCGCCGCCGGGCCGTAGCGGAGGGCGGAGTTGGAAAAGCACGGCGTGCCGGTCGCCTGCGCTTCGCGGAAGATTTCGACGATCTCGACCAGCGAGGCCGCCACCGGCTTGTCGATGAAGACCGGCTTTTTTTTCCCGAAGACCGCCCGGGCCTGTTGCGGATGCGGCCGGCCGTCGATGCTCAGGATCATCACCGCGTCCACCTTCCCGAGCATCTCCTCGATCGAACCGCTGATCTCCACGCCGAGCGCGCGCATCTTCGCGGTGTTCTTCTCGATGTTGTCGATGCTGAAGGGAATGTCCGCACTCGGCGCCGGCACCGCCGCGACGATCCGCAGCTCCGCGATCGGCGGCTTGCCGCCCGTGCCTTGGATGAGTTGGGTCCAGGTCACGGCGTGCGCGTCGAGGCCGATGATGCCGACCTTGATCGCGCCCGCCGCATCCTGCGACGAGGCGGAGGCCACGAGCAGCAGAAGGGCGAGGAGGATCGTCGCTGGGACCGCCAATCTCCCGATTGGCTGGGGGGATGCCAATCGGGAGATTGGCGCTCCTGAGATGGGCGCTCCTAAGGCCGGCGCTGGATGGCTGATTGTTGCAGGGGAGGGCTTCATGATGAAGTCCGAGATACCCGATATGAACCACCCCCTCCAGCCATCAATTCCCCCATCGCGCGCCACCACCCGCCGCGAGTTTCTCTCCCAGACCGGCAAGTTCGCCGCCGCCTCCGCGCTCGCGGGAGTGGCCATCCCGCACGTTCACGGCGCGGGCGATGATTCCATCCAGCTCGCGCTCATCGGCAGCGGCGGCCGCGGCAGCGGCGCGGTGGGCAATGCCATGGGCGTGAACGGCGCGCCGGTGAAACTCGTCGCCATGGCCGACCTCTTCGAGAACCGCCTGCAAAACGCGCACAAGGCGCTCCAGTCGAACTTCAGCTACCGCGTGGACGTGCCGCCAGACCGGCAGTTCGTGGGCTTCGATGCCTTCAAAAAAGCGATCGACTGCCTGCGCCCCGGTTCGGGCGACATCGCCATGCTCACTGGCTACGCGGGCTTCCGCCCTGCACAGCTCGAGTACGCCGTGCAACGCGGGGTGAATGTCTTCATGGAGAAATCCTTCGCCGCAGATCCTCCCGGCGTGCGCCGCGTGATCAAGGCGGGCGAAGAAGCGGAGAAGAAAGGACTGAAGATCGCGGCGGGCTTGATGTGCCGGCATTCACGCAATCGCCAGGAACTGATCAAACGCATCCGCGACGGCGAACTCGGCGAGATCCTTTCCATCCGCGCCTATCGCATGGGACCAAGCGGCCCGCTCGGACCGCGTCCTGCGGCGACCGGGGACCTCGAGTGGCAGCTCCGCAATTTCACCAAGTTCCTCTGGGTCTCCGGCGGACTCTTCGCCGAGATGGACATCCACCAGATCGACGAACTCTGCTGGATCAAAGACGCCAACCCGATCGACGCGCACGGCATCGGCGGGCGCGTCGCAAACAGCACCGATTGCAGCCAGAACCTCGATTCGTTTTCTGCCGAATGGACCTTCGCCGATGGCACCAAAGCCTACGACGTGGTCCGCTACATCCCGAAGTGCCACAGCGAATTCGCGACCTACATCCACGGGACCAAGCGCGCCGCGCAATTCTCCGGCAACATCCACGCCGGCACCGTCCTGACCTACAAGGACCAGCGCATCCGTCGCGACAACGTCGAGTGGGAAGCGCCGAAGGAAGAACTCACCGCCTGGCAGCAGCAGTGGATCGACTTCCTCGACGCGATCCGGACCAACAAACCCTTCAATCAGGCGAAACGCGCCGCCCTCTCAAACCTCACCGACATCATGGGCCGCGCGGCCATTCACATGGGGAAAGTCATCACCTGGGATGAAGCCATGGCGTCGAACTTCCAGTTCTTCCCTGGCATCGACCAACTGACTTACGACAGCGTCCCACCGATCAAGTCCGACGCCGCCGGTCGCTACCCCGTGCCCATTCCGGGCGAGTGGGTGGAGATTTAACAGACTGCGACGTAAATCGGGGCGTGGTGGATGGCGACGCTCCGCGCGCCATGCGTTTCACTGCGCCAAAGGCCCATCTTTCAGAGTGGCGCTCGCGCGCGGGGCCTTGGCATGGCGCGACGGAGCGACGCCATCCACCAGTTGAAGCATTTTTTAACGCAGAGGCCCAGAGGGAGCGGAGGAAGATTCCGAGGCGCAAACTCACGAAGAACCTTCGTCATACTTTGGCCGCGAGGGCTAATATTCTGCGTGAATATTCCCGATCCCGAGAGCACCGCGCACTTCGTACAACTCCTCACCGGAATGCAGAGCCGGCTCTATGCCTACCTCTGCACGCTGCTCGCACGCCCGGAGGACGCGCGTGACGCACTGCAAGAAACCAATCTCGTGTTGTGGAAAAAGGTGAGCGAATACGACCCGAAGCGACCGTTTGAGGCGTGGGCCTTCCGCTTCGCGCATTTCCAGGCGCTCGCCTGGCGCAAGCGCCAGAGCCGGGACCGACTGGTCTTCGATGACACAACTTTCGAGGCGCTGTCAGCGGAGTTTCCGAGTGCAGGAAGCGCGGAGAGCGAGTTGCGGCGGCTGGAGGAATGTCTCGGCAAACTGCCGGAGAAGCAGCGCGCGCTGGTCGAGCGGCGCTATTCCGGCGGCGAGTCGGTCAATCTGATCGCGGAAGTGGAGAGCAAGGCGCCGAATGCAATCGCGGCGCTGCTATATCGCGCGAGGAAGATGCTCGCCGACTGCATGGGGGCGTGGTTTGCCGCGGAGGGAGGCGTGGCATGAGTGACTTTGCGCCACTGCTCGAAGCGGTGCTCGCGGATCGCGCGACGCCGGAGGAACGCGAGACCTTCGCGGTGCAGATCGCGAGCGATGCAGCGCTGCGTCGTGAATACGCCATGCAGATGAAGCTTCACGCGCTGCTGGAGTGGCGCGGCGGGCGGGTGGGCGCTCGGGCAATGGGCGACGCACCTCCAGCAAAGAACGTCACGGCATTTCCAAAGCAGGACTCCTCGCGCGGGTCATGGCTCGCGATGGCCGCGTTATTTGCCGGGCTGTGTGCAGTCGCCGCACTGCTCTCGTCGCGCGAGGTGAAACACACACCGCCCGTGGCGATGGAGGTGCTGCACTCGACTGGCGTGGTGCTGGCCGGTGGCAAGGGCGAGGCGCGCGTCGGCGCCAGACTCGCGCTGCGCACGCTCGAATTGCGCGCGGGACTGCTGCGCGTGCGATTCGATTCCGGCGTGATCCTCGGCGCGGAAGGTCCGGCGAAAATCGAGCTGCTCAACCCCATGCACGTGCGCGTGCTTTCGGGGCGCATCACCGCGGATGCCGGTGACGCGCATGGATTCACCGTCGATACCGCACGCACCCGCGTGGTGGATCTCGGCACGCGCTTCGGCGTGGATGCCAGTGCGATGGGAGCTGATGTCGTGGTCTTCGACGGCGCCGTCGAAGTCCATGGGCGCCACTCGGAAGATGGCACGCCGCAGCGACTGGGACAGGGCGAAGCCGTCCGCATTGCGGCCGCGGGCGCGTGGATGCCCATCATGAGCATCGCCGCCGGGCCCGAGCCCGAGCAGTGGTCCACGGGGGCCGGCGGACTTTTTAGCGCCGTGCGCGACAATCGCCGCACGCCGGACGCGATGAAGTTCTACCAGGTCGTTCCCGGCGGCTTGCGCGAAGACACGCGCGCCTATGTCGATCGAACCCACGAATGGAACGGACTCGCCGCGGCCGGTCTGCCAGAATTCCTGCGCGGCGCCGATCTCATCCGCACTTTCAACGACGACAAGCGCGAGACCGATCTCGAGGTCACCGTGGAACTGGCGAAGCCCGCGACGCTCTATCTCTTTCTCGACAAGAAGCCACCACCATCCTGGGTCACGACGGCTGGCTTCGCCGATCTCGGCGTAAAGATCGGTCTGGATGAAGGGCCGTCACCCAATCGCACCCTGACCACCGCGACTGCTCCCGGCGTCAGCATCGAGCGCGTTTTCTCCGTGTGGAGCCTCGAAGTCCGCGAACCTCGTGCCGTGAAGCTCGGCCCGCCGCGCGAAGGCCCCACGGGCGCGAAAGCCATGTATGGCATCGCCGCGCAACCGCTCGCACCCTAGCCTTATCTGCATAGCGATGACCCCGATCTCCCATCACTACTCTTTCGTCGTCAAATGGCTGACCCGCACTGCCGTCGCAGTGGTGCTCGCAGTTTCCGCCCACGCGCAGACTTCGATCACCGGCAGCACGGCGGACTATGAACTGGCACCGGGGCCGGTCCTCGGCAGCACGACGGCCACGGCCACTCGCGCGGGCGCGAGCAACGCGGCGAGCAATCCGGGGCTGCGCAATCTCGTCTATCTTTTCGCCCTTCCCACCGCGCCCGCCGGGCAGGTGGTGACTTCGGCGAAGCTGAGTTTCACCTACGTCTCGAAGTCGGGCACGCCGACCTTCAACGCCGACCTATGGGGCGTTGGTTTTCAGGCGAGCACGACGCCGATCTTGAAAGCGTTGTCGGCGAACACCAACTCGGAGGGCGTGAAGGTACAGGACAACATCATCGAGCCCGCCACCACGCTGGGTCGACTTACTTCGAGTAACTTCGCTTCCTATCTGCATGAGTTCTATCTGGCCAATCCTGGTTACACCGGCGGCACTTACGCGTTCTTCCGGCTGAATGGCGATGCGAGTTCCACCTCGGCCATCGGCTACAACTGCGCGACCGCGAACAACGCGGGTAATGAGCCGGTGCTCACGCTGGAATTCGGCGCGCCGCTGGCCGACGTGCATCCGCGCCTAATGGCCGGGCCGGGCGACCGCGCGCGCATCCTCGAGAACATCCGCACCGTCCCGTGGTTCGCCACGGCTTACAACACGCTCTACAGCGCGCTCGGCTCTTATGTAACCCGGCACCGGACCGACCCGGCATGGATTCTCTCGCGGATGCAGATGAACTGGGTGACGAAATACACAACTGACACCGTGGCCTCGGAGCGCTGGAGCAGCGGCTCGGGCGCAGCGCCGGTGCCGACGCCGCGCTTCAGCGGCGCCCGCGATTGGGCCACGATCTACTCGGTCGATAGCCTCAGCAACACGCTGCCCTACAACGACGACCCCGCCGGCACGGGGAAGATCTGGGCGAAGAACACCGACACCGGCGTGTGGGCCTGGACCAACCCCGGCCTGACCGGAGCCGCGATCGAGAACTTAAACGAGACCATCATGGCTCAGGCTCGTGACGCCGCGTTCGTTTGGTGGCTCACCGGCGATGAAGCCTACGCAAAGTTCGCCGCAGACATCTTCTGGCAGTTTTGGCAGGGCTTCTCGTTCAAGCAATCGCCGCCGAATGGCGCCTCAACTGTCTGCGGCTCATTCACCTTCGAGGTGATTCACGACGAGATCATCCGCGCTTCCTCGATCACTTACGATTTTCTCCACCCGTATCTCGTCGCGCAGGGAAAAGACACGACGCAGATCGAGGCGCAGTTCAAGCGCGTGGCCGAGCGGGAAATCGCGGCCGGCAACCCGGCCGGAAACTGGAACGTCATCGAGTCGATGTTCCTCACGTATCTCGCGCTCCCGTTGCAGCCCGATGCGGCCTATGCAGACGGGAAAGGCCGCGAGTATTACGTCAATCAAGTGCTCCACGCCGCGAGTGCGCGGCAGACGGGCCTCGCGACGGTGCTCGCGACCGAATACGACCAGGTCACCGCGCTCTGGCCGGAAGCCTTTGGCTACGGTATCGGAGTCACGGATAACATGCTCGAAGTGCTGACCCTGCTCGACCGCAGCGGCTACGGCAGTGAATACCTTACGTCCGGGATTTTGCCGCGCGCGGCGCTGGTGCAGTTTCAAATGCTCTATTCCTCCGGCTGGGCGGCGAATTGCGGGGACACCAACCACACTCGCGTGGCGACCGACCCCATCGAACTCCTCGCCCTGGCCGCGCAACGTCGCGGCGATGCCATCACGCTCGCGCAAATGAACGGAGCCATCCAGCAGGCCACCAACGTCGGTGGTTACGATCGCACCGCCAATCGCGGAATCCTGCCGCTGTGTTTCTTCCCCGGCGAAGTGCCGGCGAGTCCGAGCACTCCACCGACGCAAAGCCGGCACTTCTACGCCGCGCCGCTCAACCAATGGGTGATGCGCACTCCGACGCCGGATTACCGCTTCGCGCTCGGCAGCAGCCTCGCGGGGACCGCCGGCGGGCATTCGCAAAACCAGGGGCTCGCGATGGAACTCTACGGCGCGGGGATGATCATCGCGCCCGATCCGAACCGGGGCGAGAGTTACTGGACGTCCGACTACACGGATTACATCGACAAGCCGCCGTCGCACAACGCGGTGATCGTCGGGGGCAAATCCACGGCGGGCGGCGCCTTCACGACCCGCGCGGTCGAGCCAGCGAGCACCGCCGCGGCGGTCTCGCCGAACTTCGGGTTCGTCTATGCCGACCTCTCCAACTCCTCACCGTCGAGCGTCTCCGCCGATCAACGCCGGCTCCTCGCGCAGGTGCGCACGGGCGACGCGAGCGGGTTCTACTTCGACATCTTTCGCAGCAAGCTGAAATCGGCCACGGCCCCATCGCAGTCGCACGACTATCTTTACCACTCGCTCGGCCTCTCGATGAATGTAAGTGCAGTCAGCGGTGCGACCCCGGCCTTCACTCCGACGAGCGTGCTGACCTCGGCGAATGGCAATCATGTGGGCTACAATTACTTTTTCGACGAACAATCGGCCGCGCTTTCGGGCGATTTCAAAACGACCTTCGACGTGGACACGGGCAACGCGACGACTGCGGCGAAGATGACGATGTGGATGCTCGGGCAGCCGGACCGCACGGTCTTCGCGGTAAACGCCCTCCACCCGCGAGGCGCGGGCGCCTTTCCCAGCACCTTCAACAACCTCGACATGCCGACGGTGATCGTGCGGCAGAATAACAACGCGTGGACGAACCCATTCATCTCTGTCTTCGAGCCATCGCTTAACTCAGTTGGACCGAAAGTCACCGCCGTGCAACCGCTCGGTGCGTTCAGCAGCGGCAACACGATCATGGTCGCCGTGGATAGCGAGTTGGGCAATCCCGCGCTCGCAGATACGACTTACCTTTTCTCCGACGACAGCGGCGCGCGGCAGACCACCGGCAACATCGCGTTCAAGGGCACGTTCGGCGCGATCCAATTGCGCGACGGCGCCGTGAGCGAAGTCTATCTCGGCACCAGCTTCGAAGTGACCGGCGGCGCCTACGGCGTGAAGGCCGTCAGCACGACCATCGCCACGTCCGCCTCGCTGCGGACCGTGGGCAGCAATTGGTTCTGCACGGCGAATGCGCCGGTGACCGTGACCTTGCCGCGGCCGGTCGGGCACCTGCCGCGCGTGACCCTCGACGACGGCGTCACGCAGACGATCGCCGCCGGCCTGATCGTGAGCACGGGCGCCGATGGCGCGACGTATTCGTTCACGGTGCCGACCGGCAGCTACACGATCCGATCGGAATTCGGTTTCCCCACGACTCATCAGGTGGAAGACACCGCGCACGCCTCGTTCGGCGGCGGCTCAACTCTCGACAGCAACAACGCCGGCTTCAACGGCACCGGCTTCATCAATCTCCCAACCACCGGCGGATTCCTCCAGTTCACCGACATCAACGGCGGCGCGGGTGGCAGTGCCACGCTCTCAATCCGCTACGCGCTCGGCGCCAGCGCGCGGACCGGCCTCCTCATCGTGAATGGCGTGAGCCAGTCCATCACCTTCGCCGGCACCGGCGCATGGACCACGTGGACGAACTTGCTCGTCAGCATCACGCTCAACAGCGGCGCGACGAACACGATCCGCTTCGAAACCAACGGACAGGACCTGGGTAACATTGATGAGATCGCCGTCGCGCTCCCGCCCACGCCGCTCGACAACTGGCGCCTCACGCACTTCGGCACGATGAGCAACGCGGGCAACGGCGCCGACACCGCCGATCCGGACGCCGATGGCTGGACGAACGCGCAGGAGTTTGTCTCGGGCACCAATCCGAATGACGGCACCAGCATTCTGAAATTCAGCCAGATGGAGCCGAGTGGAAGCGACATGGTCTTGAGCTTCCCGACCGTGCCTGGAAAGACGTACGAGGTGAAATGTTCCGCCACGATGCAAAGTGGCTCATGGACGACGGTGCAAGGAAACATCCCCGGCACCGGCGGCATCGTTCAAGTCACCGACACGGGCGGAGCCGCACAACCGGCGCGTTTCTACCGCATCTTCGTGCAGTAATATCAGTTGGACTGGCCTTCAGGCAGTGCCCGCGAAGGCGCGCTCCAAAGCGGCCATATCGAGCTTCTTCATTTCCAGCATGGCCTGGAAGGCGCGCCTGGACTTTGCGGGGTCGGGGTCATTCAGCACCTCGGCCATGTCCTTGGGAACGACCTGCCAGGAAAGGCCGAACTTGTCTTTCAACCAGCCGCACTGCTGCGCGTTCGGGTCGCCGCCCTCGCCGAGTTTCTCCCAGTAGTAATCCACCTCCTCCTGCGTCTCGCATTCGATCTGGAGCGAAACGGCTTCGTTGAATTTGAAGTGGGGGCCGCCGTTGAGCGCGGTGAAGACCTGGCCGTCCAACTCAAACTCCACGGTCAACACGGAGCCGGCCGGCTTGCCATGGATTTCCTGTCCGGCATCCGGGTAGCGCGAGACGGCGACGATTTTGGAGTCTTTGAAAATGGAGGTGTAATAGCGGGCGGCTTCTTCGGCCTGAGTGTCGAACCACAGGCACGGACTGATTTTCGGTTTCATGATTTCCTAGGAGGTTTGAGTTTTTGATTCGGTCGTTCATCTAATCGACGAATGGGAACTCCTCGGTTGGATAGTAACCGCGCTTTTTCCCGAGCCCTGCTTTCGCGCCCTACGGGGCTGGCAGGCCGTGTTCGCGGAGCCATCTGCGGACTTTGCGGCGCAGGTCGCAGTCGCGCAGCGCCCACAGGTCGGTGTGATTTCGGAAGGGGAAATCGACGAACGTGAAATCGCCGGGAGTGCCGGACTCGTCGATATGGCGCCGCGTCACTTCGACCGAGCGCTCGTGGCTGATGAACTGCGGCCGGCCCTTCAGCCGCTGCAAACGCGCGAGCGCGGATGCACGGTCGGCGTCGCGGTAGGGCCAGGTCGTGCGGACGCCGTCGTAGTGGCTGTGGCAGATGAACGCACGCCAGAGCGACGCGATCGTGTCGTTGCGCAATCCGATGTAATTGCACGCGATCGAGCCGCGGGAGAAGCCGCAGAGCACCACCGCGCGTTCATCGCCGCCGAAGTCGCGGCAGGCCTCGCGAACCGTCGCGACGCAATAGGCCGCGGTCTCATCCGGGTCCCCCCACCACAGCGGCTGGTTCTCCTTCCCGTCGGCGGACACCTTCACGAACGGCATCGAGATCCAGATGTAATCCGCGCCGCCGGAGATGCCGTACCCGAGCTTGCAGGTCTCAAGCAGACCGTCGCAGGTGTCGCCGAAATCATCCCGGAACCCGCCATTTCCCTGATACTCGACGAGCACGGGAAATTTTCCGCCGGGCTTCCAGTTGCGGGGCAAATAAAGCGCGTGATGGACGGCCGTATTCCCCCAACCCTCCGTCGTCCGCCGCACCCGCCGGCCCGCGGCGGGAGGCCCCGCAGTCATCGCCGGCACTTCAAGATCGGGTGGCAGACTCGTGATCTCGGGCAGACTCTGCGCGGGCGCAGGAGTTCCGCCGAGCACCGCTCCCGCCATGATCGCGCGGAGCAAATTGAGAGCGTTCATCGTTTGCATCGGTTCGCACCTTCGCCGCCGGCCGGAGCACCGTCGAATCGAATCCCGGGGAAACGTTGCGGCGCGTCCAGTCTTTGCAGCCGCGAATTTCGGCGCTATCAAAATGCCAACCGGATATACACCCGGACCTCGCTTATGACTCCCATCGATCCCCATCGCCGCCGAGACGCGGCCCTGCCACGCCACCTTTTCGGAGCCGCCACCGCGCGGGTGCGACCATGAAAGTGGTGGACGATCAAAGCTCGGTGATGAGCTGGGTGACGATCGCCGGGCTGATCGGGCTCATCGCGGTCGGAGCGATCGCTTACCAAAATCGCGAACGCTTCTTCCCCACGACAGCCAAGGCCAAGCCGAAAGTGGTGCGCGGACAGGCAAGCGAGGAAGTGGAGGCAAAGTTCTTCGAGGCGCGCGACAAGATCGTCGGCGGAAAGTACGACGAGGCGTCCGCGATCCTCACTGCGCTGGACACCGACAAGGTGCCGCAGCCGACGCGGAACTGGATCACTATGCAGAACGGACTCACCCGGCTGCTCGCGGGCAAGCTGCCCGAGGCGAAGGCGGAGTTCAGCAAGGTCGAGAAGCGCGGGCCTTACACCACGGATGCCCGCGAGGGGAAACTCGCGCGGTTTTTCGTCGAGACGGCGGCGCGCGCGGCCAGCGAGGAACCGCAGAAAAGCGACCTCGCGAAGGACTACGACCCGGACACCACGGAGGCGTTCGCGCTGCTCATCTTCGGGCTGAAAAACTGGATGCTCGGCGAGTATGAAGACGCCAGCTTCATGTTCCGCGAGTTCAAGTCGAGCACCCCGCCGGACACCGAAATCTGGCTGCGGCGCTACAAGCCGATCGGCGAGGCCTTTGTCGAGAGTTACTCCGCCTTTCAGGTCGCGAGCGACGCGGCCAAGGAGGCGGGCGGCCCGGAGCGCAAACAACTTGCCCTGGAAATGATCCGCGACGCGAAGGCGAAGATTAAAGGACAGCCGGGCCTGATCGCGAAACTGAGCGCGATCGAGAGTGAACTCAAAACGCAGGTCGAGGCAGTGACCACGGCGATGAACAAACAAACGGAAGCAGCGGAGGCCGGTGACAACATGATCATCAATGACGTGAAGGCCCGCGTCGCCGGCTACAATGAGAAGTTCCAGTTCGCCGACGGACACCAAATAGTCTTCACCGCGACCGTCGAAGGCGACAAGGCGAAGGCGGAACTCGAACGGTGGTTCAAGCGCACCCAATGGCTTGCGAGGTTCAAGTCCATCCTCGTGAGCGATATCGCCGCGAACGGCTACGCGAAGCCGCTGACCAAAAAAGACAGCAGTGTGCTGGCGACCGGCGTGAAGAGCGCCGACGACTCGGAACTCATCGCGCCCCCCAAGGTGCCAGTCCAGTGGACCGACCTCGCGTCCGACAGCATCATCGCGATGGCGAAGGAGTTTATGAGCAAGGAAACCGCGCCGGATGCCGTGATCGAGCGCAAGTGGGTGCTCGGCAATTACCTTTACCAACTGGGGAGGAAACCCGAGGCGCTCGCGCTGATGCGTGAAGCGGCGGCGACGCGTCCCGAGTACAAGGATGGCCTGGTCCTTTTCCCGGAAAAGTAACCCACTCATTTCCCCCTGCCTCCCCTGCCTCCCCTGCCTCGTTCCCAAACTCAGTTTGGGAACGCACTTGTCTGCGCAACTCCGTTGCCCCGTGGGCGCGTCCGCACACGGCCAGCGTCCCGCCGCCGAAACACAGTTTCGCCCGCAATTGCGTTTCCAAACGGAGTTTTGGAACGAGGACGGGAGAGAGTTTGTAGTGCGAGTCGCTGTCTCCTCAGCCGGAACAATGCAGTTGAGCCGCAGATGGGCGCAGATGAAACGCAGATGGGAAACAGGGGGCGTAGGGCAATTGGCATGCGTGAGCGCGATACCCGAAAAGGTGATCTCATTTTCCCCCCGCTATTCCTCTCCGCCTCCGCATCTGCGCTCATCTGCGTTCATCTGCGGCTCATTCCAACTGCATGGATACGGCTCAGTAGGCCATTCTTACCTTCACTGGTATTCACCATCTTCCTGTTCGCGGTGTGCGCGAGCCGCGCGGATGAAGCAGTGGAGCGCGCGCATCGCGAGATCTGGCGGCGCTTCGTGGACCCGCACGGGATCGTGCTCGACTACACGGACCTCGACGGATCGATCATCCGTCCGACGCCGGAAGATTGTCGCGAACACAAGCCCAGCGCGCTCTCGTGGGGCGTGCCTTGCGAGGATGGGCCGATGTTCAATGGGCTCTACCTCGACGCGATGTGCCTGCGCTGGAAGCTCACGGGGAAGGCGGAGGATCGCGCGAAGGCGCGGCGGCTCGTCGAGGGGCTGATGTTCCTCGCGTCGCGCGGGAGCACGCCGGGATTCATCGCGCGCGGCGTGGCGACGGATGGGCAGACGACGTATCCGATGGGCTCGAACGATCAAACGATCCCGTGGATGTACGGAATGTGGCGTTACCTGTGGGATGGAGTGGCGGAGCCGGCGGAGCGGGAGCGGTTGCAGGGGAAGTGGGTGGAGATCGTGAAGGTGCTGGAGTCCACGGGCTGGCGCATGCCGTGCGAGGGCGGGCCATCGCCCTATCGCGGGTCGTGCGCGCAGTTTTCCTGGGAAGGCGCGCCGCGGCTGCTCTTCCTGCTCAAGGCGATGCACGCCTTCACCGGCGAGGCGCGCTGGCAGGAGAAATATCTCGAAGCGGCGAATGAACGCGGCGGCAATGCGCAGCGCACGCGACTGGAGATCTGCCGCGCGGGCGTCGTCTTCGATCCGGGCCAGGGGCCGCGGAATTCGTGGACGAGTTCGCCGGGCGTGGCGTCGCTGCGCGCGCTCTGGGAGATGGAAACGGATCCCGCGTTGCGCAAGATTTTCGAGGAAGGATTGCGGCGCAGCGCGGAGTTGACGGCCACGAGCCTCGCGATTTGCGAGAAGTTCGACCCGGCGAATAACGCGCACTTCGAACATGACTGGCGCGTGATGAACGAAGCGTGGAAACCGCAGCACAGCGAGGCGGAGACCGTGGCGGTGGCCAATGCCGGGCTGCGCGTGCAGAGCCGGGCGTCGCCGCGGCTGCACCTGGAAAAGGACTTCGTGCGGGAGCCGTGTTTCGCCGCGTGGGTGGTGACGCTGTGTCCTGATCTGGCGTTCGTGCGCGAGCAGGCGCCGGCCCTGCGCAAGCTCTTCGCCCACTACCCCTACGAGAAGCTCTACCTGTCGCAGTTTTTCCCCGTGGAGTCCGCGGCCTACCGGCTGCAAAGCATGGGCATTCCATGATGACTGCGACCGAAATCCTCGACGAACTCGAACCGCTGGGGCGCGCTTCTTATAAGAACGTGCTCTTCAATCACGGCATCAAGGAACCCTGCTTCGGTGTGAAGATCAGCGAGCTGAAGAAAATCCAGAGGCGCGTCAAAAAGGATTACCGGCTGGCGCTCGATCTCTACGAAACCGGCAATTACGACGCGATGTATCTGGCAGGTCTGATCGCCGACGATGCGCGAATGACGAAGCGGGATCTCCAGCGCTGGGTGGCAAAGGCTTACTGCGGCGCGCTCGCTGGCACGACCGTCGCGTGGGTCGCGGCAGGCAGTCCGCATGGGCGTGAACTGGCGCTGGATTGGATCGACTCGAAACAGGAACGCGTCGCCGCGGCGGGTTGGGCGACGCTCAGCTCCTTCGTTTCCATCAAGGAAGATGCGGACCTCGATCTGGCGGAACTCAAGAAACTCCTGCAACGCGTCCAGCAGACGATCCATTCGCAGCCGGATGTGGTCCGCTATCAGATGAATGGATTTGTCATCTGCGTGGGAAGCTACGTCGAACCGCTGACGACGGTCGCGATCACGGCGGGCGAAAAGATCGGCCCCGTGACCGCGGATCTCGGCGACAACGCGTGCCAGGTCCCCTTCGCTCCCGACTACATCCGCAAAGTGCAGGAACGCGGCGCCGTCGGCCGCAAACGCAGGAGCGCGCGATGCTGAGGCGCCCGCCAAAAGTCATATCCAAATCCGCGTGTCATCCTGAGCGAAGCGAAGGCGGAAAGATGGGCGGAGCGCAGTCGAAGGATCCCGTGGAAAGTCCCAAATCCTCGCGGGATCCTTCGACTCCGTCCCGTCCCGCCTTCGCCCGCGACGGAACTCCGCTCAGGATGACACGCGCCTTTAAGCGGATACTATTTTCGGCAATCGCTCCAAAGCTCGCGTTGGGATGCTGCGTGGTTGCCGCGGGACTCTTCGCCGGATGCGAAACCGAAGGTGGCAATGCCCGGCAAGGCATTCACGACCCGATCGTGCGGCACTCCCGGCGCTCTTGGAAAGTGTGGCCGTTCCGGAAGTCGGAGGAATATCGGCCGAAGCGCGAGCCCGCGCCGAACGACACCGGCGCGCTGCCCGAAAGTCAGCGATGGGAAGATCAGGGATGGGACGAGATGGAGCCCGGCTGAGCGATTCGCTTCTCCCCCAGGTTCCAAAAGGAAAATGCAGGAAAACGTTGAACGTTCTTCACGAGTCCGCTGTCTTGTCGCTCCCCGCGCTTAAGAAAACCCGGAACGCGGGGTTTTTTAGCTCACTTCCCCAATGATCAAAGTTCGAAACCTGAAAAAGAATTTCGGCCCGAAGGTCGCCGTGAATGGCGTGTCCTTCACGGTCGAGCGAGGCGAAGTCCTCGGCTTCCTCGGGCCGAATGGCGCCGGCAAGTCCACGACAATGCGGATGATCACCGGCTTCATTCCGCCGACCGAAGGCGAGATCAGCATCGGCGGCCACGACATGCTGGAAAACCCGATCGCGGCCAAACGGCTGATCGGCTACCTGCCGGAAAATGCGCCGTCCTACGCGGACATGTCGGTGCATGGGTTCCTCAGCTTCACGGCGGAACTCCGCGGCCTGAGCGGCGATGCCAATCGCAAGGCGGTGAACCGCGTGATCGAGATGTGTTTCCTCGAGCCGGTGCTGCACCAGAGCGTGGAGACGCTTTCGAAAGGCTACCGGCATCGCACCTGTTTTGCGCAGTCCATCATTCACGACCCCGAGGTGCTCATCCTCGACGAACCCACCGACGGCCTCGATCCGAATCAGAAGCACGAGGTCCGGACGCTGATCAAGCGGATGGGTGAAAAGAAGGCGATCATCTTCTCCACCCACATCCTCGAAGAAGTGGAGGCGGTGTGTTCCCGGGCGATCATCATCGACCGCGGCTCGATCGTGGCGAATGGCACGCCGCAAGAACTCAAGCAACGCTCGGACATGGCCGGCGCCGTGACGCTGCGGCTGCTCGATGGCAGCGCGGCGGCGGTGAAGTCGCGGATCGATTCCGTCTCCGCCGTGGATCGCTCGATTGTGCTCAGCGAATCGCCGCTGACCTTCCGCGCTTTTCCGCGGAAGAATGGAAGCGGCGAAGAACTCGCGCAGGCGCTCGGTGATCTCGTCCTGAAGGAACGCTGGCACTTGCAGGAACTCCACGCGGAGGAGGGCCGGCTCGATGAGGTCTTCCGCAATATCACGCTGCCGGACAGCTCGAAGGAGGAGGCGAAATGAACCACATCCTGACCATCGCGAAGCGCGAAGTGCGCGGGTACTTTTCCTCGCCAGTCGCGTTCGTTTTTATCGTCATCTTCCTTCTCCTCTCGGGGTTCTTCACCTTCATGATCGGCGGACTCTTCGAGCGCGGCGAGGCCACGCTCCAGGCGTTCTTCGCCTGGCATCCGTGGCTGTATCTCTTCCTCGTGCCGGCAGTCGGCATGCGCATGTGGTCGGAAGAACGGCGCCTCGGAACGATCGAACTGCTGCTCACCATGCCGATCACGCCGTGGCAGGCGATCGTCGGAAAGTTCCTCGCCTCGTGGGCCGTCGTCGCACTCGCGCTGGTGCTGACCTTCCCGATCCCGATCACGGTCAATTACCTCGGAAGTCCCGACAACGGCGTGATCATCGCCAGCTACGTCGGCAGCCTGCTCATGGCGGGCGCCTACCTCGCGATCACCGCGATGACTTCGGCCATCACGCGTAATCAAGTCGTGAGCTTCATCGTCTCGGTGGTGCTCGCGCTCTTCCTCATCCTCGCGGGCTACCCGCCGGTGACGAACATGCTCGTGACCTGGGCTTCGCCGTGGTTCGTCGATGGCATCGCGGCCTTCAGCGTCATGACGCACTTCGACAGCATCCAGAAGGGGGTGCTCGATTCGCGCGACATCCTCTACTTCCTGTCGGTCATCGCCATCTCGCTCTTCACCACCGGCGTCATCATCCGCGCCCATAGCGCGGGCTAACGCCTTCCGCTCTTACTCTTTGTCTTGCTCCTGCTCTTGATCATCACGGGAGGGAGCAAGAGCAGGAGCAGGACAAAGAGTAAGAAACCAACCTCCACTTATCCCCTACCCATGAAGACCAAAGGCCTCGAAACCTGGCTCTATTCCACCGTCGGCGTGGTGGCGATGCTCGTCATCATCGTCGCATTCAACGTCATCGCGGCGCGCGCGAAAACGCGCATCGACCTCACCGAAGAACGCGCCTACACCCTCTCGGAGGGCACACGCAACATTCTCGCAAAGCTCGATACGCCGGTGCAGATCCGGTTCTATTGCTCGCGGAACGAAAACCGGATGCCGGTCATGCTCAAGACTTACGCGCAGCGCGTGGAGGATCTTCTCGGCGAATTCCGGCAACACTCGAAAGGACAGATCGAAGTGCAAAAGCTCGATCCCACGCCGGACTCCGATGCGGAAGATTCCGCGAAACTCGACGGCGTCGAGGGCCAGATGCTCGGGGATGGCGAAGCGATTTTCCTCGGAGTGAGCGTGAGCATGCTCGATCAAAAGGAAGCGATCGCCTTCCTCACGCCTGAGCGCGAGCGGTTGCTCAAATACGATCTCGCCCGCGCCATCTCGCGCGTGATGACGCCGACGAAGCCTGTCGTGGGCATCATGAGCCCGCTGCCTTTCGCGGGCCAGCAGATGAATCCGATGATGGCACGCATGGGACGAGGCGGCGGAACGCCCGCGTGGGTCTTCCACAACGAACTCCAGCGCGACTTCACCGTGCAGTCGGTCGAGATGACCGCGGAGAGCATTCCCGAAAACGTCAAAGTGCTCGTCGTCATCCATCCCAAAGGCATCAGCGACGCCGCGCAGTTCGCCATCGATCAGTTCGTCCTGCGTGGCGGAAAATTGATCGCCTTCCTCGATCCCTCCGCGGCGCTCGATCCGCAAGGCGGCGGACCCATGGGCGGCGGCGGCAGCAGTTCCACGCTCGACAAGCTGCTCAAGGCCTGGGGGCTGAGCTTTGAAAACACGAAGGTGGTCGCCGACACGACCTATACCGGGCGCACCGCCCGGGGTCCGGCCCCGGCCGTGCTCGCCCTCACCGAGAACGCCGTGAACAAGGACGACATCATCACCGCCCAGGCGGACAACCTCTTCATGATTTTCGCCGGCGCCTTCTCCGGTTCGCCCGCCGCGGGGCTCAGCCAGACGGTCCTGGTCAAGTCATCGAAAGACTCGCAGCTCATCGAGCCGATGATCGCGCAGATGTCCGGAGAGCAGGTGCAGAAGGACTTCGTCTCTTCCGGCATCGAGCGCACTCTCGCGGTGCGGCTCACGGGAAAATTCAAGACCGCCTTTCCCGACGGCAAACCCAAGGCCGCGGAGCCGAAACCCGGCGAACCCCCGACGCCGGACGAGAAGAAACCGGAAGACAAAAAGGAGGAAGACAAGAGCCTGAAGGAATCCGCACAGGAGGGCGCGGTCGTGCTTATCGCTGATTCCGACATGATCCAGGACCAGATCGCCGTGCGCGAAATGCAGAATCCCTTTGGCGGCGGCCAGCGCATGGTCATGCCGGCAAATGGCAACCTCGCCTTCGCTCAGGGCGCGATCGAGCAACTGAGCGGCGACAACAATCTCATCACCGTCCGCAGCCGCGCTTCTCGCGAACGTCCGTTCACGGTGGTGCGCAAAATGCAGGCTGACGCCGAGGCCAACTACCGCAGCAAGATCAAGGAACTCGAGACGAGCCTCTCCGACGCGCAAGGCAAGCTGAACGCGCTCCAGCGCACCAAGGCCGATCAAGGCGGGCAGAAGTTCATCCTCTCGCCCGAGCAGCAGCAGGAGATCGCAAACTTCCGCAAGAAAGAGACCGAGGTGAAACAGCAGCTCAAACTCGAGAGAAAGAAACTGCGCACCGACATCGACTCGCTGGAAAACCGCATCAAGTGGATCAACATCGCCGGCATGCCCGTGCTCGTGACCTTCGCCGGCCTCGCACTCGCCCTCGCCCGCCGGAACCGCCGCGCAGCCCGCTAACTTCTCCCCACCCATGAAAGGCAAACAACTCGCACTCCTGCTTGTTCTCGTCGTCGTCGTTGGCGGCGCCAGTTGGTATCTGCAACGCGGCAGCCGCTCTTCGTGGAGCGAGACCGGTTCCGGCTCGGGCGGCAAGGTCGTGAACCTCGCGCTCAACGATGTCTCCCGCGTCGTCATCAAGGCCTCCGACGGCGAGGTGAACCTCGTGAAGCAAGGCGACACCTGGACCGTCCAGGAACGCGCCGATTATCCCGCCGCTTTTGAGAAAGTAAGCGACCTCCTGCGCAAGGTGTGGGACCTCAAGACCGTGCAGGCGGTCAAAGTCGGCGCGTCCCAGCTCCCGCGGCTCGAACTCGTCGCGCCCGACAAGGAAGGCGGCAGCGGGACGCTCCTTGAATTCAAAGACAAGGATGGCAAGCGGCTCGAAGCGCTGCTGCTCGGGAAGAAATATCTCAAGAAGAGCGATGCCTCGATGGGCGAAATGCCGGGCTTTCCCGCCGGCCGTTATGTGATGCCGCTCGGGGAAAAGGCGACGGTTTCGCTCGTCTCGGAGAGCTTCGAGGAAACGACTCCCAAGGCGGAGCAATGGCTGAACAAGGACTTCATCAAGATCGACGGCGTGAAGGCGATCACGCTCGCCGGCACCACCGAGCCGCAGCACTGGAAGCTCACCCGCGAAACGCCCGCGGCCGACTGGAAGCTCGCCGACGCCAAACCGGAGGAGCAACTCGACACTGCCAAAACGTCCCCGCTCAATTCACTCTTCGCCAACGCGAGCTTCACGGACGTGCTGGCGCCCGACGCCAAGCCCGCCGAAACCGGCCTCGATAAACCGGCCGTCGCGACGTTCGAGACGACCGATAACTTCACCTACACCCTCAAGATCGGGAAGCTCATCGGCGAAAGTTATCCCGTGACGATCGAAGTCGCGGCCAACTTCGCGAAGGAACGCACGCCCGGGAAAGACGAGAAGCCCGAGGACAAGACGAAGCTCGACGAGGAATTCACCGCCACGCAGAAGCGGCTCGAAGAGAAGCTCGCGGGCGAGAAGAAATTTGAGGGCCGTCCGTATCTCATCGCGAAGTTCACCATCGACTCACTCCTCAAGGATCGCGCCGCTCTGCTCGCGGAAAAGAAGCCCGAGACCCCGCCGACACCGGCCCCGGGCGCCGCGACACCACCGATCCCGATGCCGCCGCCGCTCCCGGGCGCGTCGGCTGTGACTCCGCCTGTCTCCGTTCCGCCTGCGCCTCCCGCCGCGACGCCATCTCCATCTCCCAAGCCTCCCGTGGAAAAGCCGGTGCCGAACAATTGAAGCAGGTAGAGACCGAGCGGGCGTCCAATCAGTCGATTCGGTTGAGCTGCCGTATTGGCGTTCGCCGTGGCGCGGGAAGGGTGTTGCCGCGCAGCGCCGCGTCAAAAAAAGCGGTCATCCTGAGCGGAGCGGAGGGAGTCTAAGCGACAAAAGCGCAGTCGAAGGATCTCTAACTTTTTCTGCACATGCGCGCGTCTGCGAGGGAAATAGTAAGAGATCCTTCGACTCCGCGCCGCGCCGCCTTCGCCCCCCGCGGCGCTCCGCTCAGGATGACCACTCCTTTATCGACGCGGCGCGCGCCGTGTAACGCGACCGCTGTGCATTCGCGCGACCGCAGACTTCCCTCCACGCAATTCCTTCGGCAATCTCCATAGATGAAACGTTGGATGGTCCCCGTTGCGGTTGTCGTCGCTGCTCTCGCGGCCACGGTCTTTCTCACGCCGCTCAATCAGGTGGTGTACGATCCAGGCCCCGAACCTGAGGCGATGGCGACGACCGTGGTGATCGATCGCCCAATGCCGGCGATGCCGGTGGTGAAACCAGTCACCGATCCCGCCACCCCGCTGGGTCGGCAACTCGTGATCCGCGAAAGTGTCCCGGCGACGGTGCCGCAGGGCGAGATACGGCTCCCGCCCGGCATGCCGGTGGAACTCGCGGCTGACCGCGGGACCACGGTGGACGTGAAATTTGGCCACAAGCAGCAAGCGGCGACCGTCGCGGTCCCGCGGACTGCGGTCGCGAATCGCGGCGAGCCACCGCCGCCGGTCGAAGCCAGCCCGATCGAAGTCGTGCGCCAGACCGTGGCCGCCGTCATGCACGCACCCGCCTCGAGCATCGCGATCGAGGCGAAGGAAGTGGGCACGGGCCGCGGCGTCGCGCGCAGTTACGACAGTTACGTCGGCAGTACCGACAAAAGCGCGTTTCGCACGAAGGGGTTGACGGTGACGGTGCGCAATCTCAGCCGGCGCCCGACGGGCGATTGCGACGTTCAGGTTTATTGGACCGGACGCCGCCTGGCCGACAATCAACTGCACGTCACCCACGGGGAAACCTTTCGGACCAATCTCGGCGGCGTCTCCGAACATCAGGAGACGAGCTGGTGTCCCCTGGTCGATTCCAAGGTGACGACCTACAACTGGACCAGCACCCGCAACACTTCGGGCAGCAAGTTCGACGGGTGGTTCGTCGTGGTGACGCGCGACGAGCAGATGCTCGTGGGCCGCGGTGCGACGGAGACTTACAACTCGCTCATCCGCGACGGCACCCAACTCCAGCCGCTGCTCGCCACATGGAGCGGCTCGAACCTTCACGCCACCGGCACACGCCCGCTCTGGCGCCACGAACGCCCCGGCCAGAGCGCGATTCCGAAGGATCGGCGGACCACTTCGCCCTACTGAAGCGGGGACCAAAATCCTTTGCAGCGCGAAATTCCCCCACCTAGGGTGCGCGTCCCATGATCGACGTGCAAACGCTCCCCGACCGCCACGGCCACTTCGGCCAGTTCGGCGGCATGTTCGTGCCCGAGACGCTGATGACGGCGTTGCTCGAACTGACCGCGGAATACGAAAAGGCCAAAGCCGATCCCGCCTTTCACACCGAGCTGAACGGACTGCTCCGTGACTACTGCGGCCGCCCGACCCCGCTCTACTTTGCCGAGCGCCTCACCGAACAACTCGGCGGCGCTAAAATTTACCTCAAGCGCGAGGACCTGCTCCACACCGGCGCGCACAAGATCAACAACGCCCTCGGGCAAATCCTGCTCGCGAAGCGCATGGGCAAGCGCCGTATCATCGCCGAGACCGGCGCGGGCCAGCACGGCGTCGCCACCGCCACGGTCTGCGCGCGCTTCGGGATGGAGTGCGTCATCTACATGGGCGAGGTGGACATGGCGCGGCAGTCGTTGAACGTCGCGCGGATGAACTTCCTCGGCGCGAAAGTGGTGCCCGTGACCGCCGGCCAGCGCACGCTGAAGGAAGCGGTAAACGAAGCGATGCGCGACTGGGTGGCAAGCGTGCGCACCACGCATTACATCCTCGGCTCCGCGCTCGGCTCGCATCCTTTCCCGATGATCGTGCGCGATTTTCACCGCATCATCGGCGAGGAGGCGCGGCGGCAGATTTTGGAAAAGGAAGCGCGGCTGCCGGACCTGCTCGTCGCGTGTGTCGGCGGCGGATCCAATGCGATCGGTTTGTTCTGGCCCTTCCTGCAAGATGCGGGCGTGAAGATGCTCGGCATCGAAGCCGGCGGCCACGGCATCCGCGACGGCGAACACGCCGCGCGCTTTCAGGGCGGCAAACTCGGCGTGCTTCAAGGGACAAAAACCTGGCTGCTCGCCGATGGCGACGGACAGATCCAGCTCACCCACAGCGTCAGCGCCGGCCTCGACTACGCGGCCGTCGGTCCAGAGCACGCCTATCTCGCGGAACAAAAACGCATCGACTACGGCTACGCCACCGACGACGACGCGCTCGATGCCTTCTCGAAACTCTCCCGTTGGGAAGGGATCATCCCCGCCCTCGAATCCGCCCACGCCATCGCCGGCGTCCTTAAAATCGCGCCGCAGATGCGCGCCGATCAACTCATCATCGCGAACCTTTCCGGCCGCGGGGACAAAGATGTCGCGCAAGCCGCGGAGTTTCTGCTCAAGAAATAGACGATGCGCAGCATGACCGGCTACGGACGCGGCCAAAGCGTCAACGATGGGGCGAAGTTCAGCGTCGAACTTAATTCCGTGAATCGGAAGCAGAGCGACGTGGTCGTGGCGCTGCCGCGCGAACTCGCGGAACTCGAGCCACGCGTGCGCGACGTGATCAATGCGGAAGTCTCTCGCGGACGCCTCAACGTGGTAATCGCCGTCCACCGCAGCGCGGGCGACGGCGGCACGATCGCGCTCGACCGGGCGCTCGCGCGCAGCTTCTACAAGTCGATGCTCGATCTGCAAAAGGAACTCGGGGCGGCGGGCGAGGTCACGATCGACACGATCCTGCGCGCGCCTGGCGTGCTGCGCCCGACCGAGGAAGATCTGCCGATCGACGAGGCCTGGCCGCATGTGGAATCCGCGCTGAAGGAAGCGCTCAGCGATCTGGTGAAGATGCGCGAGCGCGAGGGCAAGCATCTCGCCAAGGATCTCATCAAGCGGCTCAAGCTCGTGCGCACCAGCGTGCGCAAGATCCGCGCGCTTCAGCCCGCGGTCGTGAAGCGCTACCGGCAATCGTTGCACGATCGGATCGAGCGCGCCGGAGTGGATCTGCCGCTCGATGACGAGCGCCTGGTGAAGGAAGTGATCTTCTTCGCCGAGAAGTCGGACATCACCGAGGAACTGACCCGGCTGGAAAGCCACTTCGCCCAGTTCGCGCATCACTTGCGCAAGCACGAGCCGGTGGGCCGCACGCTCGAATTCATGAGCCAGGAGATCGGGCGCGAATTCAACACGCTCGGAGCGAAGGCGAATGACGTGGAGATTTCGCAGTTGGTCGTGACCTGCAAGTCGGAGATGGAGAAGATCCGCGAACAGATTCAGAACATTGAATAGCTCCCCCTCACCCGCCCCCGTCCTTGCGGCCGCGCAGATTTCCCGTCGGGGAATCTTGTTTGTCGTCTCCGCGCCGAGTGGCGCCGGCAAGAGCACGCTGCTCAACGCGCTCCGACCGACCGCCGATTTCCTCTACTCCGTTTCCTGCACGACACGCGTCCCGCGGGCCGGCGAAGTCGATGGGGAGGATTATCACTTTCTCTCGCGCGAGGAATTCCAGCAGCGGATCGCGGCAGGCGATTTCATCGAGCACGCGGAAGTGCATGGATATTTCTACGGCACGCCCCGCGCGAATGTGCTGCGCAACCTGGAGGCGGGCACCGATGTGCTCATCGACATCGATATCCAGGGAGCCGCGAGCATCCGGACAAATGGCGGACCGGAGATCAACGAATCGCTCGCCGACGTCTTCATCATGCCGCCGAGCATGGACGAATTGCGCCGTCGGCTCCTCAAGCGCGGCACCGAGACCGAGGAGCAGATGCGGATCCGTCTTGAGCGCGCCGCGATCGAGATGCAGGCGTGGCGGGACTACCGATATACGATCATCACAGGCTCCGTGGAGGACGATGTCAGAAACTTTACCGCGATCATGCGCGCCGAACGCTCGCTAAGCCGGCGAATGAGGCTGGAGTGAAAACTCAAAGGCTCCCATGAGTCCTCCAGTCATCATCCTCGGCGTCACCGGCTCGATCGCGGCCTACAA
>JANOBO010000148.1:0-4356 GCA_031411695.1 Verrucomicrobiaceae bacterium | reverse complement strand
ATCGCTTGGAGGGGGCCCGGGCTTCGCGGAGTTTGCCACCGGGCTCGCGGACCGACTGCGGAAGTGTTACGACGTTCCTGAGGAGCAGGTGTCCATCCGGCTCGAGATCACCGCGACCCTTGTTCAGCAGGAATGGATGATGCCATTGGCGCTGATTCTAAATGAGACCTTGTCGAACGCGTTCGAACATGCATTCCCGGAAAACCGCAAGGGTTCCATCATTGTGTGCCTAGCCTTGAATGACGGTCTCGGCGAGTTCGAGGTGACCGATAATGGCAAAGGCCTTCCCGAGGGTTTCGATCCCGCAATCGCCCCCGGCCTCGGCCTTAAAATTCTGGGCGTCTTTGCCGAGCAGATGCGTGGTGAGCTGCGACTAGCCGGCGACGCGCAAACCGGGACGAAATTTAATTTGCGTTTTCCTATAGCACATATTGATAATTAGAGTTATTGTGTCCAGTTCCGTGCAATGACCCATTTGGATAAAATTAGAATTCTGATCGTCGAGAACGAGGGCTTGGTAGGCTGCGATATGGCCGCCACGCTCGGCAAGCTCGATTACGAGGTCGTGGGCATTTGCGCCTCGGGTGAGGAGGCCTTGGAAAAATTCGAGACCCTCCACCCGGATGTCGTCCTGATGGATGTCCATCTCGCAGGACAGATCGACGGCATCGACACCGCTCGAAGGCTCCACGAGAAGGGCTCCGTCGCCGTTGTTTACGTCACAGCTTGTGCGGATTTGGAAACCGTCGCCCGCGCGCGGGAAACCCAGCCACACGGCTACCTTCTAAAACCGTTCAACGAAGACGAACTGCGCCTGACGGTCGAGGTCGCCGCCACCCGATACTTGGAGGAAACGGAGCGCCGTCGCCGCGAGCAGAGCTACTTCGAAGCATTTCAAAGCCTCGCTGATGGTGTGATCGCCGCCGACCTTGCCGGCATCGTCACCTTCATGAATCCAGCCGCCGCGCGGATCATTGACTGGACACCTGACGAGGCCATGGGCCGGTCGCTCAACGAAGTCTTCCGCATCTTCCTGCCCGGAGGCGAACAGGCAGAAATCCAGCTCGCTGACGAATCCGGGAAGACCGAGGAGCGCACCGTTTGGCTTACAAACCGCGCCGGGGAGCGTGTGGCGATCCAGGACCGCACCGCCGCCATGCGGGATCAGCGCAACAGCCTCTCGGGCTTGATCATCCTCTTTCGCCGCCTCGCGCCGCCCTCCAGCGTGGATCTCCAGTCACAGGCCGCCACGGCGCCCCTGCAGCAAACTGCCCCTCTTTTCGCACCCACGTCCCTTGCTCAGGACACGGCCCCCGGTCCTCCATGCGCAGCCTCCCCTGGGTCCGCTGCGCCGGCACCGCTCATTGATGTCGTGGAGAGCATTTCCGACCCGCTCATCGCTCTCGATGGCCGTTGGCGGTTGATTTACGCCAACGGCAGCGCGCTCAGACTTTTTGAAAAGACGCGCGCCTCCCTGCTCGGCACGAATTTCTGGGAACTCATGCCCGCCGCCACGCGCGAGGCGCATCACGAGGCTCTCGCGCATGCCATGCTCCACCGCGAGCCCGTCAGCCGTGAATTGTATTTCGAGGAAAAGCAGGCCTGGCTCGAGTTGCGCGGCTATCCTTTTGCCGAAGGCCTGCTCCTCCTGGTCAAAGACGTCACCTCCCGCCGTGAAGAGGCGGAGCGCAAGAGCCGCATGGACCGCCTCGAGTCCCTCGGCCTTCTCGCCCGAGGATTCGCGCACGACTTCAACAACCTCCTCACCGTCCTCCTCGGAAATCTCTCCCTCGCCGAAATGCGTCTGCGTGGAAACACCGAGCGCGTACCCGAACTTCAGACCGCCAAGCAGGCCACCCTCCAGGCGCAGAACCTCGTCCAACAGCTCCTCACCTTCGCCAGAGGCGGCGCGCCCATCAAGCGCCTCACCAGCTTTGGCGAGATGATCGACAAATTCTTTCAGAACCACTCCCGCAGCAGCCAGATCCAGTACCGCGTCGAAGTCCAGGACGGCGTCCCCAGCGTGCCGGTGGACCCCGCGCAGATCCGCCGTCTTCTCAGCAATCTCGTGCGCAACGCCGAGCAATCCATGCCCGCCGGCGGTGAGATCATCGTCCGCTGCTCCGCGCCCGATCCGAAGGAAATGTTCCCGAACGAAATGGTCCTCGACCTCCCTGCGCAGCCCACCGGCGTGGTCATCGAAGTCCAGGACTCGGGTGAAGGCATCGCCCCCGAACATCTCCCCCACATCTTCGAGCCCTACTTCAGCACCCGTAAGGCCGACAATGCCACCGGGCTCGGCCTCACCGTGTGCGAGTCCATTGCGAAGGCCCACGGCGGATCCATCTCCGTGCGATCCGATGCCGGCCGTGGCACCTCCGTCCGCTTTTACCTTCCCGTCGATTCCGATGCCGAGGAGGTCGATGCCATGGGCCTCAGTAAGGCCTTCGATACGGCCCCCGCCCCCCTGTCCCGCATCCTCGTCTTGGAGGACGACCCGCTCGTCCGCAGCCTCATCACACGGAACCTCACCAGCCAAGGCTTCGATGTCGGCGAGAGCGCCGAAGGCAGCGAGACCGTCCGCCTTTATCAGGAAGCCATGCATGAGGGCCGCCCTTTCGATCTCGTCGTGCTCGACCTCTCCATCCCCAACGGCATGGGCGGCGTGCGCACCATGGAAAAGCTCCGTGCCTTTGATCCGAACGTGGTCGCCATCGTCTCGTCTGGTTACTCCGACGACCCCGTCATGGCAAAGCCCGCCGCCTATGGATTCGCCGCCGTCCTTCCGAAACCCTACGAGCCCATCGACTTGCTCCGCCTCGTAAAGAACGTCCTCTCCGCCCGCAGCGTCCGCAAAGCAGGGTAGCAGGCGGGTCGAAGAAGCGCTTCAGCCTGCCGCTCGGCAGTCCCAATCTCCGCACCGGCGAAGCACACGCCCCCGGAATCCAGATGAGGGCACCGCGTTCTGATGCTATGGACGGCCGCTTCCATGAGCCAAACCGCAAATCTCCACATCGCCTCCAACATTCCCCTCCCCGCGCCCCGCACCCTCGGCGCCGAGATCGCGCTGACTGGCGCGCATACGCACTTCATTGCCCAGTCACGCCGCGAGATCCGCGAGATCATTTTTGGCGAGGACACCCGCTTCCTCGTCGTCGTCGGCCCCTGCTCCATCCACGACCCCGAGGCCGGCCTCGAGTATGCCGCTAAGCTCGAAAAACTCGCCGCCGAGCTACGCGACAGGCTCTTCATCGTCATGCGCGTCTATTTTGAAAAACCGCGCACCACCGTCGGCTGGAAGGGGCTCATCATGGACCCTGACCTCGACGGCACATGCAACATCCCCGATGGCCTTCGACTCGCCCGCCGCATCCTGCGCGATGTCATCGATATCGGCCTGCCCACCGCCACCGAGTTGCTTGATCCCATCACGCCCCAATACATCGCCGACCTCATCTCCTGGTCCGCCATCGGCGCCCGCACCACCGAGTCACAGACGCACCGCCAGATGGCCTCCGGTTTGTCCATGCCCCTCGGTTTCAAGAACGGCACCTTCGGCCACATCACGCCCGCCATCAATGCCATCAAGGCCGCCATGCAGCCGCAGACCTTCCTCGGCGTCAGCGATGAAGGCATCGCCTCCGCAGTCACCACCCGTGGAAATCCAGACTGTCACCTCATTCTGCGCGGCGGAGAGGACGGGCCAAATTTCAGCGAGGACAGCGTGGCCGAAACCCGCCAGGCCCTCACCGCCGCCCAGCTCAAGCCCGCCATCATGATCGATGCCAGCCACGGGAACTGCGGCAAGGATCACCACCGCATGCCAGACGTCTTCCGCGACATCGTCCGCCAGCGCGCCTCCGGAGATCTCTCCATCATCGGCGCCATGCTCGAGAGCAACCTCATCGGCGGCAGCCAAAAATTCCCGCAGCCCCACGGCAAGCTCACGCGCGGCCAGTCCATCACCGACGCCTGCATCGACTGGGACACCACCGAGCGCCTCCTCCACGAAGCCGCGCGCCGCCTCGGCCCCTGAACCAAGATCACGGTCTGGTTATTTTGAGGCGCGCAAAGCGCCTCGACGATCCCGCTGGCATGACGGCCTTCCATTGCTGCGTGACGCCGTTGTCGGAGCCGGGGACGAGCGATTGGGTCACGCCGGCGGTGCTCCAGTCATTGCCGAGCGTGTCACTCCACTCGACGATGAAGGTGATGTCGGTGGCGGATTTGTTCTTGGTGTAAACGAACTCTAGATTCGCGCCGTTCTTCGTGGCGGCCTGCGGCACCATGTCGTTGAGCGCGGGGTTCATCTTCGTTGCGTATTCGATGAGATTTGAAACGCCGTCGCCGTCGCCA
>JANOBO010000147.1:0-12445 GCA_031411695.1 Verrucomicrobiaceae bacterium | reverse complement strand
TATGCCGGCCAGGGCACCCACGAAACTTTAGATTTGGTCGCGGCCCACGCAGCTCTGCCACCGCTAGGCCTGCACATAAATCACATCCAGGCCGAGGCGGTCTTCGTTGATGATGCCGTCGATGCCTTCATCGTTTGACTTGTGGGTGACGAGCCCAGCCTCGGCACGGGAGCCCCGTAGCCCATCGCAAACGAGAGATCGACGACGAGTTGCTCGAATCGATATGGGTCCATCTTGGCCATGAAATCGAGAAGGTCAGAAGCCAGCGTGTTTTTCAGCGTTCGGTCAGCTTGCTCGATCTGCTCCGTGTGCGTATTTTCGTTCGGTTCACACGGCGATCCCAGGCGGCGGTCACTTTCCCTCGCAGTCCGATTACACTTACGTCACGCCGCAGTTCCTGAGTTTCATCGATGCGCAATTCGCTGGCACTCCGGCCCCCATCACTTTCTCGCCCGCTAGCGGCGTCCCCGGCAGCCGTTTCCTGATTCAGGGCACCGGGTTCACGAGCGCCAGTGCGGTCCGTTTGAATGGCGTGACCGCGAGCTTCGTGATCGATTCGGACAGTCAGATGACGGGGACAGTTTCCGCCGGCGCGACCACGGGCGCCATCACCGTCACGGTGAGTGGCGGCACGGCGAGCCTGACAAATTTCACCATCAAGGCAGATGCCGATGGCGACGGCATGTCCGACGAATTCGAGCAGCTTTACTTTGGCAGCACGACCGCCGGTAGTCCCGTCGCGGACAGCGACGGCGATGGAACAAGCAACCTCGACGAATACCGGGCGGGCACCCATCCATTCAGTTCGGCGAGCGTTTTCAGCGTACGTGGCATGGCGCGAGATCCCGGTGGCGTCGTCACCTTCACGTTCAGCAGCGTGAGTGAGAATAAGTACCGCGCTGAACACTCCGACTCACTGAATCCCGGTGCTATGTGGGCGCCCTTGCAATCCAACATCGCCGGCACTGGCGCGAATATTCTCGTCACTGACAACAGCGCCCCGGGAGAGTTCAGGCGATTCTATCGGGTGGTCCTGGTGCCCTGATTTCATATGGGTTAGTTTCGTATCACAGATAACGACCTCGCTTCCAGGAAACCCTTTCCATGTGAGTGAACAGTCTGCGGGGATTCCGATGCCGTCTCCCCCCGAGAGACTGAATGCGGTCGGGCGTCGGCATGACGGGTTGCTGTGAAATGCCTGGGATCTTGCAACACGAAACCCGTGTCCCCTTTCAATTTAACATTATCCTAAAAAGGCAGGCGCTTGGGCCCAACCCGCACAGCTGGGATGGTTGGACGCGTGAACCGGCCGCGCCGGATAGCTCCGGTGTGCAGCGAACGTTCACCATCCGTAATCATGCACACAACCGCGATCCGTTTTTTCCGCCTTTGTCCCCAGCCTCTCAGCCCCGTCGACACCAGCGGTGACCGAGCCGGAGCGCGGCGTCACCTGAATCGCCATGATCCATTGACATGAAAACTCTCCTCTTTCTGCGGCTGGCTCCCCTAGCAATCGTGGCTACCTCGTCGTTCGCCGCCGGGCCGCTGCGTTTCGGCCGGGCTTCAGTCGACATCACGCCTCCCGTCGGCATGCCGTTCCAGGCGCCTCCGCGTCCGTCCTTGCCGGTGGTGGCCGGCACCGGCACGCATGATCCGCTCCACGCCAAGGCGGTTGTCTTCGAAAACGGTGGGGTCAAGGCGGCCATCGTCGCGTGCGATCTGACGAGCCTTCCGGTGCATGTGATCGCCCAAGCCCGCACCCACGCCGCCACCATATGTACAGTGCCACCCGAGAATATCATGATCACGGCTACGCACACGCACACCGGTCCGAACATCCGCCCGCGTCGGTTTTTGACTGCGACACCGGTACAGAAGAAAGTGGCGGACGAATACTTGGCGCGCCTCCCCCGGTTGATCGCGGAGAGCGTGCAGCAGGCTGAGGCCGGCCTCATGGAAGCCCGGCTCCAGGCGGCCATCGGTGAAGTGCCTGGCGTTGCCTTCAACCGACGCTTCCTGATGAACGACGGCACCGTCGTGTCCAATCCTGGCAAGGGGCACGACGAACTGCTGGTCAATGTGGTGCGCCCCGCCGGGCCGACTGATCCGGCGCTGCCCGTGCTCTACGCTGAAAGCACAGCCGGCGAACCGCTGGCCACTGTGATGAATTTCGCGATGCACCTCGACACAACCGGTGGACTCGAGTACTCGGCGGATTTCCCATATCAGATCTCCAAGATCCTCGCGGATGTGAAGGGGCCGGGAATGCTCTCGCATTTCACGATTGGCGCCGCGGGGAACATCAATCATTACTCCCTTCTCGATCCGAAGAAGCCGTACCGGACGAAGAGCTACCAGGAGGCAGCGCGAATCGGGACACTGCTCGCTGCGGAAGTGGTACGGACCTACCAGCGACTGCAGCCCATCACTCCGGCCCCGGTGAAGGTTTCGCGCGAGGTCGTCCGGCTGCAGGTTCTGGAGGAGAAGGCTGCGGCACTCGCGAGGCAGTTCGGTAACAAAGCTTCATTTCACGACGGCGAGCTGATGGTCACGCTCGTGGAGAGGAAATACACATTCGAGGCTGAAGTCATGGTGATCAGCGTCGGCGATGAACTCGTCTTCATCGGTCTGCCGGGCGAGTTTTTTGTCGAACTGGGTCTCGCGATCAAGCTGAACTCGCCCTATCAGTTCACGTTCGTGGACGCGCTTGCCAACGGCACCATCGGCTACGTCGCCAACCGCAAGGCATACCGCGAAGGGGCCTACGGCGCATCGCTGGCCACCACCCGCTGCGAACCGGGCTCCGGTGAGGCACTGGTCGAGTCCGCTCTCCGCCAGTTGATCGCCCATCGGGACATGAAACCCACCCCCTGAACAGGGCCTGCCGTCGCGGGCTATGTAGAGAGGATTAATACCAAACTGGCGATTTAATTGGAGTTCAACTTTGCTGCGAAGCGTTTGCTTGATCCTGGAGCCAAGGTCGTCCGATCACGGAGAGAACTCGCTGCGAGTCCTGCCAGAAGCGTTTGGTGCATGGCAGCAATGCGTCGCGCAGCTTGTGGACCGTTCGTCATCCACGATGTCCTCCCCTCTTATTTTGAGACTGGCTTCACGCTCGGGAATATTTTCCCTTCGATCGTCGCCAGACTCTTTTGGCTGTCCTTCTTGGAGATCCAGAAGCTCCCGATCAGAACCTTTCCATCGCCAATGATAGTGGTCCAGAATCCAACTCTCGCAGCGCCGTATTCCTTGCTGATGCCATCCCAGGAAATTGAAGACCAGCTTCGGTCCGCCACCTCCACCTCCGCGGTCTTCTCTGTGGTATCGTCAATCTTGACTTTATGTTCCTCCACGAGCCAGTCGATGAACTCATCAATCACTTTATTGGATTCCTTTTTTGAAGCCACGACTTGGAAATAGAGGGTGGCCACATTGTCGGGTGAATTGCACGCGAGGTACCCGTCTGTTTCCTCAGGTTCCCAAGAGTCGGGAACGGTGATCGACACGGCCGGAGCATCCTTGGGGAACCTCATAGTGGCGGCACTCGCCAGCGTGGGGATCAGTGACAAGACAAGAGCGGCGGCGAGGGAGGTTTTTTTCATGGGGATTTGGGTGGGTGGGCAGTGTGGGTAAATGATGTGGAATGAGCTGAATACAAGCATAAAGTACTGCGCTGCTCCGGAGAGCGACAGGCAAGGTGAAGTTGGGAACGCAGGATGACGAGACACGGGACTGTTCGCCCGGGATGTGAGTCACCAGAAAGGCCGTCTAATGACCGACCCGATCAATGCGGGAGACGATCGGGTTGGCAAGAACAACGTGGCGGGCGCGTGGACGCTGGCCTACATGGGCGGCAAGTATTCAACCCGCAAGACCGGCATGGTGGTGGGCAAGACCTACGCCTTCCGCGTGTCGGCTGTGGGCGGTGAAGGCGGCATGAGCCCCTTCTGCCCTGAAGTGTGGCGTGCCGCGGCGTAGCAGCGCCGGGGACGCAGGGCAGGGCGCGGGTGCGCGTTGGCGGTTGTTGAGGGCTCGCTCGGCGGGCGTTGACGGTGGGCTTGAAATCCACCGGGCAACACTTCGGCAACGTCAACCGCGCCTGGCCCTCTGCACCGCAACGTCCCGGTAGACCCCTGTTTGTGGTTTCCCAAATCTCAACGGCCCGAATCTCATGAAAACGACCCCCAAAGCGAAGCGTCCATGCCGGGCGAAGCAATCCTCTCGCAGCGCAGGCCGGAAGGCAGCGACCACCGCGTCCGCGAAGAAGCTGCATGTGATGGCGAAAGCGAGCCCGCCGACGGGCGCCGTCAACGCTCGTAAACAATCGCGAAGGACGGCCAAAGGTGCCCTCGGGGCGTTTGACCCGACGCTGCCTGAGAACGGGGCGCTGATCATTGCGGGGGTGCTGCGGGATCAGTTCAACGCGCTCGACGCGGACATCCAGACGCGGGCGACGGAGGCAGACGTGAATGCGGATGTGGCGGCGCTGGAGGCGGACATCGCCCAACGGACAACGCAGGACGCAGTGAATGCGGCGATGGATGCGGCGGTCACCACAGCGGTGAACACGGTGCTGCCGCAGACCTCGGCAAACACGAACTCCGTGGCCCCGCTGGCGGGCTACGCCCCGGATTACTACGTGCCTTCCCAGATGCAGGAGGTGATGAACAAGATCGACGAATTGATCGCGGTGCTAAGGCGGTGAAAGTAGTCCAGCCACTCTGTGACTGGAGGGGACCTCCTGTGGCGTGGTGTTTGTGGAACTGCCCAAACCTCAGCCACCCTGCACATGGACCGTCACGACGGGCCCGATTTTCCGAGGCCGTCCGGGAGGGTCATTCCTTGGGCGCAAGCTCCTCAGGCGAGAGTGAGGGCGGGGCGGCGGCGGCTGCGATGGTGGCGGTGGACACGCCCAGCCGCGCGCGCATCAGATCATCGATGAGCACAGCGTGACTATTCGGGGAGATTCCTGAGCCGAACATGCGCGCGTAGCCTTTGGTGATTTCCGCTCCGAAGAACAGGATGCAGGATGAGTAATAGATCCACACCAACACGACCACGACAGACCCGGCCGCGCCGTAGGGGGATGCCACGCTGCTGGTCGCCAGGTAATACCCGATCACAAACTTGCCCACTGTGAAGAGAAGTGCCGTCAACAGGGCCCCCAGCCAGACATCCCGCCAGCGGAGGCGGACGTTCGGCAGCAGCTTGAAGATCATCGCAAAGAGGCCGCTCACGACCACGAAGGAGAGGACAAAATCCCAGGCCTGCCAGACCACGGGCGGGAGCTGGATGCGGCCGCTCATGTAGATTCCCAGCGCGCCTAGCAGGATGCTGAGCACCAGGGAAATAAGGAGCAGAAAGCCCACGGCCAACACGATGGAGAAGGAGAGAAAGCGATCCCGCACGAGCGTGAAAAAGGGCCGGCCCGGCTTCACCACCACGCCCCATACGGTGTTCAGTGTGTCCTTCAGCTCGGCAAATACCGTGGAGGCGCCAAACAGCAGCAGTCCCGTGCCCACCACGGTGGCCAGCGTCCCGGCGTTTGGCTGCGCCGCGCTGGACTGCACGGCCGCCTGGATCGCCGCCCCTGCGTCCTTTCCCGCCAATGTCGCAATTTGCTGGGACAGCTCCCCTCGCGCGGCTTCTTCGCCGAAAACGATCCCGGAGATGGAGACCACGATCACGATCAAAGGCGCCAGGGAGAAGATGGCATAATACGCCAACGATGAACTCAGGCGCATGGCACCGTCATCCACCCAATCGGAGGCGGCCTGTTTGACCAATGGAATCAACTCACGCACATGCATGACGTTACCATCGTCTCAGGCCCTTCCTGCACTCGTATCTGCTTCACCGCCCTCGCAGTTCCTGCGCTCCACATCCGTGGGCTCCTCCGTCCCCCGACGGGTGTTTCCACAGAATGTTCCTCTCCATGCCTTCCTGGTTTGACAGATCAAGGGCGCTGGCGGTGGGTGGGTGCCAGCACCATGAAACTCAAATTTTACGGCACTCGGGGTTCCATCCCCATCTGCGACGCGGGCTTTCAAAAGTTCGGCGGCAACACGTCATGCTTCCAGATCACCTTCCCCGACATCAATCAGATCGCCATTGTCGATGCCGGCACGGGGATCCGAAATCTAGGCCGTGACCTGCGCGCCATGGGGCACAAACAGGACCAGATCGTCATCGCCTTCACCCACTTTCATTGGGATCACATCCAAGGGCTGCCCTTCTTTTCGCCGGCCTATGATCCCGAGCAGAAGCTCACCATGCTCAGGGTGGGCGAGGAACAGGAAATCAGCGATCTGCGCGAAGTGTTCGAGACCCAGATGCAGTCCGTCTATTTTCCCGTGCAACTGAGCCACATGGGGGCGCACTTTCGCTTCGTGCAGATCGAGAAAGCGACCGAGCATTTCAAGGAGATGAACGATGCGGCCACCACCATCACAGCGCAAAAACTGAACCATCCCGGCGGCTCTTACGGCTTCCGCATCGAGCGGCAGGGGAAGGTGCTCGTGATCTGCACCGACGTGGAGCACGGCACCGACATCGATCCCAATGTGGTCGCCCTGGCCAAGGATGCAGACCTGCTGGTGCACGACGCCCAATACACTGCGGAAGAACTGGAGCGCCGCCGCGGCTGGGGCCACAGCAGCTACGACCAGGCGATGCAGGTGGCCGAGATGGCCGGGGTGAAGCGGCTGGCCATGACCCACCACGACCCCGACCATGACGATGACTTTTTGACCCGGCTGGAGAAGCTTTGCCAGGAGCGCTTCAAAGACAGCGTGCTAGCCAGAGAAGGCATGGAATTGGAAACGTAGCCACAGGCCGGGCAGAGGCGTGGGAGCGGCACGGCCCTCATGCCGGTCGGCGGACATCCTTTCCTCCGGCAACCGGTTCCGCGACACGAAAAAGCCGGCCCGCAGGCCGGCTTCCATGATCTGTCGCCGCTCCAAGGCCGGGGCTTCACACCCTGTGCCTAGATGCCTCGAGGTCTATTTGGCGTCCTTCTTCCGTTTGCCTTCGACGACCTCGCCGTCCTCCGTCACACGGTCGCCGTTATTCAGCACTTTCTTCACGCCGTCCTTCATCATCACCGTGCCGTCGGTCATCACCTTGACGCCGCCTTTAAGCACGGCTTCAACGGTCATCGCTGCGGCCTTGCCGGTCTTCACGACCATCATCTTGCCCTTCCTCATGACGTAGCCGTCCATCAGCTTCCGGTCCTTCACCATCTTGCCGTCCATCGCGACCGTGTCGCCTTCCTTCAGCATGGTCTTCTCGCCGTCCTTTGCCACCACCGTTCCATCGGTCATGACCTTCGAGCCATCCGACAGCTCGGTTTCCTTCGTCATCTTGGTGGCCGTGCCGTCTTTCACCACCATCACGGTGCCGTCCTTCATCATGATGCCGTCGTGCATTTTGTCTTTCTTGTCATCCGCGGCGAGGCCGCTGGTGGCTGAGGCGGCCCAGAGGGCGGCGATGGCACATGTCGTCAATAGGGTAGTTTTCATTGGATTGAGTTGTTTGGGGGTTTTGAGGCCCTCGGAGTTAGTTGCGCCGGCACGGCGGTTAGCCGGGCCCACGCCACCGTCAGCCGGTGGCGACTGGCAAACGCGCCAGCCCTCTTGCTTCGAAGAACCATGCCCGATTCGCATTTCAGGCGCTCCATGCGTGTGCGCGCGGGCATTCTCTTCTATGAAGGATCCGCGCCTCCCCGTCAGCCGAGATAAAAACGTGGCGCCCACCCTGCTCAGCACGAGCCCGTCTCCGCACGATCCATCGCCCCCGGCCATCCACTCTCCCCGGCGGGCGCGAGTGCCGCGCTTTCCGTGCGGCCCATGCTGCGCGCCGATCACAGCCGGCCATGCGGTGCGCGCGCAGCGGCTGGCAGGCCCCGCTCACGCATCAGGCAGTGCCGCAGTGACTTGGTCGAGAAAGGCGCGGAGCTGGTCGGAGGGCACGGGCTTGATCAGGTGGGCGTTAAAGCCCGCATCCAGCCCCAAGCCCCGTCCGCCTCCGCCATCCCACCCGCCCAGCCGCATTCCGCCGGGTGCGGGCAAAAGCTTGCAACGCCAATGTCGCCCCGCCCGAACCATCAAGCGGCCCGGTCCTGTATGCGCCGCTTCGCACCCATGTCGGGTTGCTCCGTACCTATCTGGGGTTGCTCTGTACCTAAATGGGGTTGCTCCGTACCTATATGGAGTTTTCGTTTTCCGACGTCGGATTCTTGTTTTCCGATGTCGGTTTTTCATTTCCCGACCTCGGTTTGTCACAGCCCGACTTGTTTGTCTGCCTCGCCTTCCACGCGGACGACGGCTCCACAACCAGCCACCACTCTCCCCACGGGCGTTTCAAAGCTTCCGGTGAGGCTCTCTTGCGATCACGCACCGGCCCTGGCAGTCGGGCCCACGCATGGAGGTGCTCCCAGCATTGCCAGCCCGCATTTCGGGTGCGTTTCCCGTCGATGCAAAGGCTGTTGCCCCAGTAGTTCCAGAAGATGCGCCCCATTTCGATGGCCGTGCGAACGTCGGCACGGGATTTGAGATCACAATCCTGGACGATCCGGGCCGCACGTACCGGCAGCAAGCACAATGCCTCGTCGCCATGCGCCTTCACCTCGCCCAGCTTCTCCTTCGCCAGGCGATGACACTGCCGCACCCGCTCCCGTGATATGCCCAACTCCTCGCCGATCTTACGCAGCGTCCACTTCCGCTCGTCCCGCAGATGGATCACCCGCGTTTCCTGCTCGTTAAGCACCTGCTCGGGAGGCCTGACATTCATGACGCTTCACTTCAAATCTTCCGCAATCGTCGCAAACTGCTCCAGCGCGGCTTCGAGGTCGGCGGTGATATCGGCGGCGATGATCTCGGGCGCGGGGAGATTGGCGCTCTCTTCGAGCGCGTCGTCCTTGAGCCAGAAAATGTCGAGGTTGATCTTGTCGCGCTTGATCAGGTCGTCGTAGTCGAAGGCTTTGAAGCGCTCACTCTCTTTGCGCTGGTGACGGCTTCCGCCCTCTCCGCCTCGACCGGGGAGAGGGCTGGGGTGAGGTGTCGAACCCGTTCGTCCAAAATAGCAGTTCACGAAATCATCCAGATCGCTCCGCTTCAGCGTGTTCTCCTTGAGCGTGAAATGCAGGTTGGTGCGGAGATCGTAAATCCAGAGCTTCTGCGTCCAGGGCTTCTCCTGCGCGGGTTTGCGGTCGAAGAAGAGGACGTTGGCCTTCACGCCTTGGGCGTAGAAGATGCCGGTGGGCAGGCGCAGCAGGGTGTGGACATCGGCTTGCTTGAGCAGCTCGCGGCGGATGGTTTCGCCGGCTCCGCCTTCAAAGAGCACGTTGTCCGGCAGCACCACGGCGGCGCGACCGTGCTGCTTGAGGATGGTAAAGATGTGCTGGAGGAAGTTGAGCTGCTTGTTGCTCGTGCTTGCCCAGAAGTCATCGCGATTGATGACGAGGCTTTCCTTGGAGGACTCGCCCGCGTCGTTGACAATGGTGACGCTGCTCTTCTTGCCGAACGGCGGATTGGCCAGGACGATCTCGTATTCGCCGTGCTTCCCGGCCAGCGCGTCCTTGGTGGTCACGGGCAGTTCGTCGCCGGTCTCGCTGCCGATACCGTGCAGCAGCAGGTTCATGGCGCAGAGGCGCGTCACGCTGTCCACCAGTTCGATGCCGTAAAAGGTGCCGCTCTTGAGCTGCTTCTTCTGCGCGCGGTCGAGCTGATAGTGCTTCGCCAGGTAATCATGCGCGGCCAAAAGAAATCCACCCGTGCCGCAGGCGGGATCACAAATGGCCTGTCCTGGTTGCGGGGCCACCACGTCCACCATCGCTGCGATGAGGGAGCGCGGGGTGAAGTATTGGCCGGCACCGCCCTTCACGTCCTCGGCGTTCTTTTGCAGCAGGCCCTCGTAGGCATCGCCCTTCACGTCAGCGGAGAGGCTGGACCATTGCTCCTTGTCGATCAGGTCCACGATCAACCGTCTCAGCTTGGCCGGGTCCTGGATCTTGTTCTGCGCCTTGCGGAAGATGATGCCCAGCATCCCGGAGCACTTACCCAGCTCCTCCAGTGTGTGGCGGTAATGCACCTCCAGTTCATCGCCATCCTTGGCCAGCAACGAGGGCCAGTCCTTGCCCTTCGGGATGGCGCTCGGCGTGCCGCGCAGCCGCGACTGTTCATCCGCCATCTTCAGGATGAGGAGGAAGGTCAGTTGCTCGACGTAATCGCCATACGACAGACCGTCATCGCGCAGGATGTTGCAGTAGTTCCAGAGTTTTTGGACGAGGGCGGTGGGATTGGACATGCAGGCGGGTGTTGATCAGAGCATTTGTTTGAATTCATCCTCCACCACGGGGCTGGCGAGGATGGCGGCCTTGATCTTCGCAAAAATCTCCGGCGGCATGTCCCGGTGGTAACGCACTTCTTTGCGCTTCACCAGGCCGACAAGTTCCGACAGCGGCTTTTCCAGCACGACATTGCAGTCAATCGCGGACGGCATCGTGAAATCCGCATACTCAGAGGGGGAGATTTCCACCACGGTTTCGAGACGCTCGCGATTGCGCAGGCGCACTTTGTCCACCTTGGAGGTCACGATGGTCAGAAGCAGCACTTTGGCTGTGATGGGTTCCCGGTTCACCGACACGAAGAAATGCGGTTCGGCGGAGGTCAGCTCACGCGACTGAAAGTAATACACGCTCCCGGCCCGGAGCCCGAGTTTCAACTCCAGCGGCAGCGGATCATCAGCCATGAATCACCGCCAGGAACGCTCGAAACTCGCGACATCGCCAATGCCATCGGCAACGGCCTCGCGCTCTTCTGGCGTCAGTGGGTGGCAAGGATCATAACCCGCCGGCGGATCTTCCAGAAAGTCACGGTAGTTCATCGGCGCACGCGATGTCAGTTTCGCTTTCAGGGAGGCCTCATGACGCGTCCACTCGGGATAGGCATGGGTCATCTCAGCCAGCACAAAGCCATCCTTCCGGCCAAAGGTGGTCCACGACCACGCCAGGGCCGCCCGGTCAGTCTCGGAGAAAACCTTCTCATCCACCGCCGCCTCGGAGCCGATCGTGTAGCGATCCAGCGGGCGCAGAAAGGCATGGGCGTAGCTCGCCTCGTCCTCTCCCAGGAAGTCATTCATCTCCGCGATGTCCTTCGTGCCCGCCGGTACTGGGCCGTAGTTCATCGCCAGATACTCATCCCCCACCACTGGGCGACCATAGCGCCGCAGATGATAGCGATCCGCAAAATAGACCAGCTTCATCGCCTTCAGCTTGTTCAGCACGCCGCCTTCCTGAAGAGCGAAGAAGTTCAGGGCTTGAGTCGCCTTGCGATGGGAAAAGGTAAAAGCCATGGTGAAAAGGGGTGAATCAATCTCCGCCCGGAACATGAAGTGTAACACATGCGTCAACGGTCAATAAGAATTCCTGCCTTCGGCCGAGATCAACGTGCCCCAGCATGCCCGAGCACTTCCCCAACTCCTCCAACGTGTGGCGGTAATGCACCTCCAGCTCATCGCCCATCCTTGGCCAGCAACGAAGGCCAGTCCTTGCCCTTCGGGATCGCACTCGGCGTGCCGCGCAGCCGCGACTGCTCATCCGCCATCTTCAGGAGCCGGAGCGCAGCGGAGACAGGCAGCGCAAGGCGCTGGGCAAAGCCCGACCGAAGGAGAGCCAACAGCAGAAAGGTCAGTTGCTCGACGTAATCGCCATACGACAGGCCGTCATCGCGCAGGATGCTGCAGTAGTTCCAGAGCTTGGAGACGAGGGCGGTGGGGTTGGTCATTATGATGTGCTACCTGGAAGGCTGAGGGTGACACTTGAGCCGGCAAGTTGAGCAAAGCCTTTGGCCGTGTTGCCGATCAACAATTGCAAATCTCCGTTATCAATCAAAGTGACGACGATCTTCTCGGAAGTGACATGCAGCGAGACACCTGCTTGCGGAAGCTCTAGTTCAAAGCTTGTGCATTCGGGTTCGTAGTCTAATCCGTCCGCCAGTTCCTCAACCTCTTCAATTTCATCAATTTTATCTTTGAGGACCAGTGGGGGATCAAGGTCAATGACAATGCTGTCACAGTGTTCGCTGAAGATCTTAACGAAATCAGGATCGTTGATGATTTCAGGCCGCCGAAATGAAGAAACTTGAATTCGCAACACATACCCATCGGCCTCTTCCGGGTCCTGCGACAACGCAATATCAACATCGAAATCGGGCGTTTTGATCGAGGCAGTAGATCCGTAGTTCGAGTAGCTGATGTCTTTTCTTTTGTAACCAAAAGAAGCTTTGATGCTGCCGTGAATTTGTTCGGCCAGCTCCTTAACTTCGCCCTCGCCAGCCCCTTCAACAAAGCGCTCTTCCCAACGGCTGTGCTTAGAAAGAGGATAAAGCGGTTTTTTGTATCCGCTAAGCTTACGAACCTGGCCGAAACTCTGTCCTAGAAGACTTGA
>JANOBO010000146.1:0-25913 GCA_031411695.1 Verrucomicrobiaceae bacterium | reverse complement strand
CCAAGACCTTGGCAACCTCGGCAACGCCAACCTCGATTTGGGCGACGCACGCAAGGCCATCGAGTTTTATGAGCAGCAGTTGATTATCGTCCGCGAGATCGGTGATCGGCGGGGGGAAGGCACCGCGCTGGGCAACCTCGGCAGCGCACACTCCACTTTGGGCGACGCGCTTAAAGCCGTCGAGTATCACGAGCAGGCACTGGTCATCATGCGTGAAATCGGCGACCGGCGCGCGGAAGGAAAAATCATGGGTAACCTCGGTAATGCCCACAAGGCCTTAGGGGACGCGCGCAAAGCGATTGAGTTTTGCAATCAGCAGTTGCTGATCAGCCGCGAGACCGGCGACCGGAGCGGGGAGGGCAATGCTCTGGGCAACCTCGGTAATGCCTACTCTTCCCTGGGCGACATGCGCCAAGCCATCGAGTTTTATGAACAGCAGTTGGTGATCGTCGTTGAAATCGGTGACCGGCGCGGGGAAGGCAATGTGCTGTGGAATTCCGCGCTCGTGCATGACTCGCTGGGGAATCGTGCCACGTCCATAAACCGCGCAGCGGCGGCATTGGCTATTTACGAGGCCATCGAAGACCCGAACGCCGCGAGGGTGCGGACGAAGCTGGCGGAGTGGCGTGGAGAGTAGCTTCGTAGGTGACGACGTGAGGAGTCTCATTTGTCTGCGGGCGGCGGTGGCGCAGAGCTTGGAGGCGGACGATTTTGAGCCTCGTCACCTCGTCAGCTACAGAATGAGGCTCCGCTCCGCCAAGCTCCCTTCCTGATTCCAGAGACTCCTCACGTCATCACCTACTCGGCTAAGACGCCATGCGCTTCCAAGTGCCCGGACAGATACCGTCCAGTCACACTGGCAGGATTCCTTGCCACCTGTTCCGGCGTGCCTTGCGCCACGATCCGGCCACCGGCCGTGCCGCCGCCCGGCCCGAGGTCGATGAGCCAGTCGGCGCACTTGATGACATCGAGATTGTGCTCGATGACGATCAACGTGTTCCCGCTGTCGCGCAGACGAAGCAACACAGTGAGCAGCGCCTGGATGTCGGCGAAGTGGAGCCCGGTGGTGGGCTCGTCGAGCACGAACAAGGTGCGGCCGGTGGCTCGTTTCCCGAGTTCCGCGGCGAGCTTCACGCGCTGCGCCTCGCCGCCGGAGAGCGACGCGCCGGACTGGCCGAGCTTCAGATAGCCGAGGCCGGTGTCCTCCAGCGCGCGCAGCTTCGGATGGATGGCCGTGGATTTTTCGAAGAACCGCGCGGCCTCGCTGATCGTCATCTCAAGCACCTCGGCGATGGTGCGGCCCTTGAACGCGATCTCGAGCGTCTCCGCATTGTAGCGGCGGCCTTTGCATTGCTCGCAGGTCACATAGACATCGGCGAGGAAATGCATGTCGATCTTGATGAGCCCGTCGCCCTCACACTTCTCGCAGCGGCCGCCGGACACATTGAAGCTGAACCGGCCCGCATCGTAGCCGCGCACTCGGGAGAGCGGCAGCTTTGCGTAAAGCTCGCGGATGGGCCCGAACGCGCCGGTGAAGGTCGCGGGATTCGAGCGCGGACTGCGACCGATGGGCGACTGGTCGATGACGACGACCTTGTCGATGGCTGCCATGCCCGTGATGCCCGCGTGTCTGCCAGGCTCGTCTTTCGCGCCATAGAAATGCCGCATCAACGCACGCATGAGGATGTCATCGACGAGCGTGGATTTTCCGCTTCCGGATGGACCTGTGACGCAGGTGAGACAGCCGAGCGGAAAAGCGGCGGTGACGTTTTGAAGATTGTGCTCGTCAGCATCGTGGATCGTGAGCCAGGCGGGCTCCGCTGCGGTAGAGCCCACGAAGCCCAGCTCGCTGTCCCGTCTGGTATCTGCGGGCGCGACGCGCTGCTTCGGCACGGTGATGAATTGGCGGCGCGCCAAATAGTCGCCGGTGAGCGAGGCCACGTCTGACTGCACTTCCTGCGGCGTGCCTTGCGCAGTGACGCTGCCGCCGTGCGGTCCGGCGCCACGGCCCATTTCAATCACGTGATCAGCGGCGCGGATCATCGCCTCATCATGCTCGACGACGAGGACGGTGTTTCCGAGATCACGCAGACGATGCAGCGTGCCGATGAGCTTTTCATTGTCGGCGGAGTGCAGGCCGATGCTCGGTTCATCGAGGACATAGAGCACGCCGGCAAGGCCCGCGCCGATCTGCGTGGCGAGGCGGATGCGCTGCATCTCGCCTCCGCTGAGCGTGCCGCTCTCCCGGTTCAGCGCGAGATAGCCGAGGCCGACCTCATCGAGAAACTCGAGCCGCTTGGTGATCTCACGCTGGAGTTCGCCACAGTATCCGCGCTGCTGCGCGGTGAGCTTCAGTCCGCCCATCCATTTCAGTGCGTCCCGGATCGGCAGCGTGCAAAAACTGTGAATGTTGAGTTTTTGTTCCCGGTTCTTGGTTTCCGGTTCCCGCTCGGATGACGCAGCCGAACCGGCAAGCGGGAACTGGGATCCAGGACCTTCCGCTTCCAACACCACAGCCAGCGACATCGCGCGCAGACGACGGCCTCCACAGGTCGCGCAGGTCTTGGGATTCATGAAGCGCGTGAGGCAGCCGCGCATCGCGTCACTTCCGGCGTTCGCATAAAGCCGCGCGGCCTCGGACAGAAGGCCCTCGTAGGGCTTGGCCACGCTCCGCTTGTTGTCATCGGTTTTCCAGCCGGTGGGGATTGCGGTGTCGCCCGTGCCGTTGAACAGCGCGTCTTTGAACCGCTGCGGCAGCGACTTGAAGGGCGCTCTCACATCCGCCTTGAAATGTTTTGCCAGCGCGTCAATCCAGCGCGCCTGGAGAGCCTTCAGCTTTGGCTGTTGCGCCCACCACGTCTTCACCGCGCCATCAGCGATGGATTTATCCTCATCCGGCACGATCAGGCCGGCGTCTGCGGACATCACCGCGCCGACACCCTCGCACTCCGGGCACGCGCCGAGATGAGTGTTGAATGAGAAATGCTGCGGCGTGAGCTTCTCCATCACAAAGCCTGTGCGCGGGTTCGCAAACGCGGTGGCAAAGCTCATCAGCTCCGCGGCAGCGTCCTGGCCCACGAGGAACTCGATCAAGTCAGCGTTCCACTTCAAAGCGGTCTCGATGGAGTCCATCAGCCGCGGCTTCACGCCTTCGCGCACGACGAGACGGTCCACGACGACCTCGACGGTGTGCGGATCAGCGCGCGTGGGCTTCACCGTTTCGTCCAGCTCGATGATCTCGCCATCGATGCGCGCCCTCACAAAACCTTGGCGCCGCAGTTTCTCCAGCAACGCGCGCCAGTCTCCTTTCTCCGCCTGCACGACGGGTGCGAGCACGATCACGCGCGTGCCTTCCGGCAGCGCCATCACGCGGCCGCCAATCTCCGCAGGCGTGTTTTTGATCAGCGCCTCCCCCGTCTCCGGATCGTGCGGCTGGCCGGCGACGGCGTAGAGGACGCGGAGGTAATCGTAGATCTCGGTGACCGTCGCGATGGTGGAGCGCGGGTTCGGCGCGCTGTGACGCTGCTCGATGGCGACAGCGGGCGAGAGGCCCTCGATGAAATCGACATCGGGCTTTTCAAGCTGATCGAGAAACTGCCGCGCGTAAGCCGAGAGGCTCTGCACGTAGCGCCGCTGGCCTTCGGCGTAGAGCGTGTCGAACGCCAGCGACGACTTTCCGCTGCCGCTCACACCCGTGAGCACGACCATGCGGCCGCGCGGGATGTCCACGTCGATGTTTTTCAAATTGTGCTGCCGGGCGCCCCGCACCCGGATGAAGTCCTGCGGCATGTGACAAGAAACACGCGATGGCGCGGATGCAAGGCGGGTGGTGAGGAAGGCGCCAGTTATCACGATGCCACCACGAATCTTGACTGCTCAACGGCATGGGAGGCCAGCCGCAGATCGCTCGCCTTGCACATGGGATGCAAAGATCCGAGGCGGGAGCCAGACCACCGGACGGTCATCTCGGTCATCTTTCTCCCGGGCTGAACAACCATTCGCATTCGCCAGTCGAATGCTATGATGCGGACGATGAAGTCAGAACTCGATGAGTATCTCGCGGTGGCAGGCCTTTACCAGCTTGGCGGATTGGACACGGAGGCGCAGCACGATTTCACCGTGTCCCTCTCACATCTCTCCAAGGACGATCTGGGCGAGGCCATCCGCGAGCTGCACCAGGTTGATGTGCTGGCAATGCGGCGCTTTGAGCCGAAGGCATCCCGCCTTCCTGCGATGGCCACCGCGATCGCGAAAACTCTCGCCGCAGGCCGGCGGATTTTCCTCTGCGGCTGCGGGGCGACCGGCCGGTTGTCGATGAGCCTCGAGGTCTTCTGCCGGGAAAACATGCTGCCGGAGGAATATCGTGAGCGTGTGATCGGCTTCATGGCGGGCGGTGACTTGGCGCTGATCAAATCAATCGAAAACTTCGAGGATCATCCCGAGTTCGGCGTGCGGCAGCTTGATGAGCTGGGCTTTGTGGACGGCGATCTTTTAATCAGTTCCACGGAGGGCGGTGAGACGCCTTTTGTGATCGGCGCCACGGAGCGCGCTGCGGAGGTTTCCTCGAATCCGCCGTGGTTCCTTTATTGCAATCCAGACGACAAGCTCGTGCGGCTGGTGGAGCGCTCACGCCGCGTGATCGAGAACGCGCGCATCGAGAAGATCAACCTCGCGGTCGGAGCGATGGCCATCTCCGGCAGCACGCGGATGCAGGCGAGCACGGTGCTGATGGCCGCGATCGGCTTTGCCTTTCTTCACCGTGATGATCCGCATGAGGCGCAGCGCGCGGTCACGCATTTCCGCGAGCTGGTGGAGAGCGTGGATTTTTCCTTTCTGCAACCCTTCGTCGAGCGCGAGACGGCCGCCTATGAAGCCGGTGAGTTTGTCCTCTACGAGAGCGACCGGTATGGAGTGACCGTGGTGACGGACACGACGGAGCGCGCGCCAACCTTCAGCCTGCCGCCGTTTGAGAATCAGGATGATCCCGCGCAGCCGGTGTCGTGGTGCTACTTTCACATGAACGGCGAGCCCGACGCGCGCGCGGCGTGGCACGCGCTGCTGCACCGCGAGCCGCGCACACTTGAGTGGCCGGAGGTGCGGGCCAGCGCAGGCCAGCAGCTTTTGAAGGGCTACGATTTCTCCGACAAGCTCATCGCGAAGCGCGGCAAGCGCACAGGCGGCGCCAGGCATCACATCTTCCGCATCCATGACAAGGGTGATCTCCTGGTCTTTGACCTGGACGGCATCCAGCACGCGCTGCAACTCGCGGGCGTGTCCGTTTTCGCGCGGCATCTGATCCTGAAACTGGCGCTGAACATACACTCGACGCTGGTGATGGGACGCCTCGGCCGCTATCTGGACAATCTGATGACCTATGTGAAGCCCAGCAACAACAAGCTCATCGACCGCTCCATCCGCTATGTGACGCTGCTGGTGCGGCGGCGCACTGGAAAGACGCCGGACTACCAGTCGGTGGCACGCACGCTGTTCGAAGAGCGCGCCAAACTGAAGCTCGGTGAGCCAATCGTGCTGAAGACCATGGACGCGCTGATCAAGGAGTCGCACGCCCATGCATGAGCCGGCCGACACCGTCGGCGAGCCAGGGCAGACTGCGACGATGACCGAGGCGGAGACGACCTCGCGCACGTTTCGCAATGAGCTGCTGAGATCGGTACCGGCGGGGATTCTCGAGACCTTGGGCAGCACCTTTGGGATGCTCGTTGCCGTGCGCGTGTTCGAGGCTGGGAAGTTTGCCAAGTCCGCGTTTCTCTCAGCCACGAGCGGTGGCCTCATCGCCAGCCTCTTCATCGTGCCGCTGCTTTTGCGCTCACGCGCCACGGTCACGAAGATCGCGGCGCGTGTGCAGTTCATCGCGGCGGGATTTCTGATGGTGTCGGCCCTGCTGCCCAAGTCGGAGGTCGTCTTCATCACGGCCAGCAGCCTCGGGCTCTTTTTCTTCGCGCTGCAAGTGCCGCTACAAACACAGATCTACCGGCTCAACTATCCTGAGCGCACGCGTGGAAAGCTCTTCGCGCTCACAGCGACCACACGCTCCATGGCGGCGGCGTTGTTCGGCTTTGGTGGCGGCTGGCTTCTCGGCTGGCGGCTTGAATCGTATGCGTGGCTGCTGTGGGCATTCGCCATCGCCTCCGCCGTCAGCGGCTACTGGACCCACGGCCTCCCGGCGATGCCGTGGCAGATGCCGGAAGGCTCACAGGGCAGCCTGTTCAGCTCATGGCGCTGGGTGAAGGCGGACCGGGATTTCCGCACGCTGCTCATCTCGTGGATGATGATGGGCATCGGCAATCTCATCGCGTGGTCGCTCTTCGTCGAGTTCCTCGCAAACCCGCGCCACGGTCACAGCCTGCCCACTGAAACCGTCGCCTGGATCACCGGCGTGGTGCCCGTCGTCTTCCGCGTGATCTTCACTTATCCGTGGGGCCTGCTGTTCGACCGCGTGAATTTCTTCGTCGTCCGCGCCAGCCTGAACATCATCTTCGCCATCGCGACGCTGTGCTACTTTTGCGGCGGCAGCATCGGCTGGTGGATCACGGGCATGGCGCTCTTCGGCATCGCAAATGCTGGTGGCAATGTGACGTGGAGCCTTTGGGTGACCAAGCTCGCGCCGAAACACGCCGTGGCCGAGTACATGTCGGTGCATGGCTTTCTCACTGGCGTGCGCGGCATTATCGCCCCGTTCCTCGCCTTCGCGATGGTCGATGCCATGTCCTTCCCGGCCATCGGCATCGTTTGCGCCATCGCGATTTTCAGCGCCAGCGGGTTCATCACCGTGCGCGTGCGCGGAAACGACCCGAAGACCAGCCATCGCCTCGTGCCTGGCGCATCGCCACCGCCGGAAGAATGGACCGAGCGCTTGTGAAGCCGTCGTTTCCGTGGCTACATGGCCGTTACCATGATTTTCACCGCACGCCGCCTCTGCCCGTTGTTCGCCGCGCTCACCGCGATCCTTTTCATCAGCGGCTGCAAGCCGGCGCCTGAGAACTCCGACACGAGCACCGGGTTTCGCGACCCCTCCGGTCTCGTCATCCCGGTGCCCTTGCTTCGTCACGACAAGCCAGCATCGAGAAAGATCGCCCTCTGCCTAGCGAACGTCACTGATCCACATCAGCGCGTGCAGGTGAATCTCCTGGCCGACGCCTTGCGCGCGGCTGATGACAGCGAGCTGGCGTTCACCGACGCACGCGGCAGCGTCGCCGCGCAGAAGGAGCAACTGCGCGCCATCGCAGCCACCAAGCCCACTGCCGTGATGGTGCTGCCCGTGAAGGCCGACGAAATCTCGGACGAGATCGCCGCACTGAAGGCCGCAGGCGCGCGTGTCATCGGCCTCGATGCCAGTCTGAACGACGGCCGCTGCGATTCCGTCGTCTATTGCGACCAAAAGAAGATCGGCATGATGGCCGGCAATCTCATCGTCGCCGCCCTCGAACGCAGAGCCAAGGACGGCGGCGCGACAGAGGTCACCGGGCGCGTGGTGCAGATCCAAGGCGATGATGACCACCCGGCCTGCCGCGCGCGCAGCGATGGATTCCTCTCCGCGCTCAAGGCCCGGCCGGGCATCATTCTCGTTCATGATGTGCCCGCGAAGTGGGACAAGGCGGAGGCCGGGCTGCGGTTCAAAGAAGCGCTAAAGCTGCAGAAAATTGTCGATGCCGTCTATGCGCACAACGACATGATGGCGCTCGGCGTCAGCGAGGCCTCGTCCGCGGAACTGAACATTCGCCAGGAACTGCTGATCATCGGCACGGACGGCATCACCGGCCCCGGCGCAGGACTCGAGATGCTGAGCAAAGGCCAGATCGACGCCACGGTGCATCAGCCGCTGCTCGTGGACTTCGCGTGGCGACTGCTCGAGAAGATGGAAAAGGAAAAAGATTTCAAGCCGCATCCGGCCTACGAGATCGAGCCGGTGGTCTTCACGCCGAACAACCAGGATGAGCTGAAGGCCAAAGGTCTTCCCGTGCCATCGTTTTGAAAAAGGCGCGGGCGATTCACCGCGGCCGGACTTTGGTGGAGGTAAGGGGATTCGAACCCCTGACCTTCTCATTGCGAACGAGACGCTCTACCAACTGAGCTATACCCCCACTTCATTGATCCGCCGCCAACTGGGCTGCTGCCGCCGCGGAACGCTTTTCTTTTTATCGCTGATTCGCCGACTTGCAAGCCGGAAGCCTTTTGAGCCCACGAGGTCGGGACAACAAGCGCAAACGCACTTGGCGCGCGAGGGTGCTCACTCCCGCGACGTGACCCAGAGATCTTGCTCCTTGGCGAGCAGCGCCAGCGTCGGCAGCCTGGCGGCGAGATCGTGCGCGAGGCTGTCGTTTCCCGAGAAGCGCTGGAGCGTGGCGACCACGGCGCGCTGACCGGGTGGAAATCGCGACCAGTCCGTGGGACGCGCAAGCAGACGACGCACGGCGTCCTTGTCGCCGTAGCGAAAGCACAGGAAGGCCTCGATAAAGGCGCGCGTGCCGCTGGTGATGGGTTCATCGGCCGCGGCCTCGAGCCTTACCAGGAGAGCGGGCACCGACTCGATGTGCGTTCCGAGAAGGAGACGGAGGTAGGCGAGGTTTGACACTGCGAGTACGCTGTCCTTTTGCGTGGCGGCCATTCGCTCGGCAGTTGCGAGCATGAGGGCGGCATCGCGCTTGTTCGAGGCGGCCTTGAAGAGCGCGTCGAGGGCAGAAGCGCGGAGAGAGTTGAAATTGTCGGCAATCCAAACCTGACAGCCCACGGCGATGTCCCACCAACCCTGCGCCTCGGCCATGCCGACGACGCGCTGGAGCGTCTCCACATCGCGGTCGCCGATGGCGTGACTTTGTGCCAGTGAGAGAGCCTGCATCGCCTCCTGCGTCCGGCCATTCTGCAGATGCAAAAACGAACGCAGGACGCCCATGTGCCCTTTGGTGAGAGGGAATTCCTGCCGCGACGAAAGAAGCTCCTCGAGCGCGGTGAAGTTTCCGCACTCGCACAGCGCCTTGATGCGGAGCACGCACAGCTCGCGGTTGAGCAATGCCTTCGGCTCGGGAATCACGGTGAGAAGAATGCGGTGCGCGCCCGCTCTCTCGAGCATCAGCGCCAGCTCGACGAGATCCTCCGGGCCGTAGCCGTGCGCCTTCCGCACTTCGGCGGCGATGAACGCATCGCGGGTTTCGGGATGCGTGCGCAAGAAGCCGCTCTTCGCGAGGAAGGTGTGCTTCGCGGTGGCAGCGGGATGGCGCTCCACCAGCGTGATCAGCTCTGCGGATTGAGACCGGCTCAGCGCGCCATGCGCGGCCAGCACATCCGCCGCATTGAGCGCGGTTTCATCCGTGTTGTGCGCGAGTTCCCACAGCGCTGCAAAGCCTTGCCTGCGTGTCTCCTCGAATGATTCGTTGAGATCGAGGAGGGCGAGCTTGAAGCGGTTCTCGTTACCGCCGCTTGAGGCGCCCAATGCCGCGCGGTGTAAAGCCATCGCGCCGTCGTGATCGCCCGCCTCCCCGCGTAACACGGCCTGCGCCTCGAGGACGCCCTCCGTCGCGCGCTCGGCATCCGGCAGTGCATCGATGATTTTCTTCCCATCTGCAAATTGGCCGTCAGCGACCAGCGCGCACGCGAGCGCGGCCTTGTCGGAGGGTGCGGCCTCACGCGATGCGGCCACTTTCTTCAGCGTGAGAATTCGCTCGCCTGCAGGGCCGTGGTGTTGTTTCAGAAACGCCGCCCATGTGCGCAGGAGCTTCGGATCTTCGGGAGAGGCGCGCAGCGCATTGATGATGGATGCCGCTGCGATGGCGGGATCATTCCCGGCTGACGCGAGCGCGGCGTTCGTCGCCCCACGTCGAGCCCACCAAAGCTTGGCCTCAGTCACAGCGGGCTTCACCACCACGGCGAGGAGCGGCAGACACATGAAGGCAAACACGATCACGAGCTTTCCGACAGTGTTCTTGAGGATGCGGCCGATGCTGCCGTATGATTTGGCGGCAAGCGGCATCGCGCTGCCGACCTCCCCGCGGTCTGTTTCAAGATCGTTTCTTGACACACCGGCGGTGCTCTCGCGCACCGCGCTTTCTCCAGCGAGAGCGTCTTTCGTGTGGTGATTCATGAGGCACAAAGTTCATCAGGATGAGCCGCTTAACGCGCACAACTGTGTGACAAAAGAGTGACCGTACAATGCTCGCCTGCGCTCCGCCTGACCGCTAAACGTGGCATGTCATCGGAGCAAAAAAACTCCGTGTCACACCACCACAACCCAGTCCCCCGCACTCATCACCCATGAAACTCAAATTCAAACTCATCACCCTTCTCGCCCTCGCGGGCATCGGGTTTGCGTCGTCCGCAGCCACTGCGGCCACCACCGTTTACAACAGCGACGACCTCATCCTCGGCTTCCGTCAGACTGGCGGATCGTTTGTCTATCTGGTCAATCTCGGACAGGCGAGCGCCTACCGCGATTACGCATCGGGCGCGCCCACCACGTCGTTTGCCATCTCGGGCCTGGGTAACATCGCGCAGGATCTCAATGACACCTTTGGTGCCACCTGGTTTAACGACCCCACCCTGAACTGGGGTGTGGTCGGCACACCCGGTGCCACCGCAATCGGCAGCGACTTGGCCAGCTACCTCTACGCCACCAAACCGCAGACGACGTACGGCACGACGGGCACCGGCTTCAATCAGGCGAACAACGCCACGCAGGCAAATCCGCGCGGCAAGATCGTGAACCTCGGCGCTACCTTCAACGGCCAGACCTCCACGACGAACAGCAATGTCGGACTCGTGCAGGCCGCTGCCACCACCAATGGCTGGGACTCGCAGACCTCCGCTGGAAATGACTTCGCTTACTTCGGCAACATCGAGGGCACCTTCGCCAGCGGCGCGGCATCCTCGGCGCTCGATCTCTTCCGCATGGCCACGTCACCCGTCGGCCAGCCCGGCAGTTACGAGGGCTCGTTCTTCTTCACCAACGCGGGCGCCACCACCGGCACCTTGAACTTCGGCTCCGTCGGCGCCGCTGTGCCGGAACCCAGCCGCGCGCTGCTCCTCGGACTCGGCGGCGTCAGTCTCATCTTCCGCCGCCGCCGCACCGTCGCGCCCGCATAAGTTTCCATCCTCGCATTCAGCATCCTGACATTACCCCAACACCACACCCCACCCATCTATGAAAAACAAATTCATCGCCCTCATGGCCCTCATCAGTCTCGCTGCGGCGGGCACTGCATCAGCCACAGTCACCATCCGCATCTCCGGCTCCACCGCGTTCCGTGCCTCCACCGTCACCGCCATCAAGGCCGTGATGAGCGGCGGCAGCCCGCAGTATGCCTGGCAGAGTTCGTCATCCTTCACCGGCGCGAACTACCACATCTTCAAAGGCACCGTCGCCGGCATCGCCGATCCGAATGTGATCGTTAAATGCAGTTGGAGCGGCGCTGTGGCTGGCATCAAGTCCGTCACCACGAACCAATTGCTCACCTTCCTGGCCGACGCCACGCCCACCAGCACCAGCCCCACCACTGCGGCCAATGGCGCGAACGTGGCAGCAGGAAATCTCACCGCGAATGAAGGCGCGCCCGTCATTTGCATGACGGACAATTATCAAGGATCCACCAAGTACACCACGCCAACGCTCACGGACGACACCATTGTCGGCGTGGTGCCCTTCAAGTGGGTGGCCAGCTTTGGCGCGCCCGCTTCCCTCACAAACGTGAATTTCCAATCCGTGAAACAGTTCCTCGCCGCAGGCTACATCTCCGGCTCGATGGTTTCCGGCAACCCCGCCAACGCTTCCGACCAAGTCGGCGGCTTCTACATCTATGCCGCCGGACGGGATCCCCTCTCCGGCACCCGCGTCGGCGCCTTTGCCGAGAGCGACTACGGCGTGAAGTCCGAGGCCGTGCAGTTCCGGCCGAAGACGGTGGCCAGCAACATCGTGAGCGAGATCGAGATCACCCCTGCCGATCCCGCCAATGATGCGATCAATCCAGGTGATGGCGGCGAAACCTCTGGCGGCAACCTTGCCGACAAGATGCGCTACACCACCACGAACGTCGTCGAGAACAGCATCCTCGGCTACACCGGCAAAGTGGTCTTCATCACCTACCTCGGCCTGCCAGACGCGGACCGCGCCATCAACGGCACCGGCAGCAACACCACGGGAGCAAACTCCGGCGGCGCGAAGGAGCTGACCTGGAATGGCGTGCCTTACAGCCAGGCCAATGTCGAAAACGGCTACTACACCTTCTGGAACTACGAACACATCATGGTGAAGTCCGGCCAGCCAAACGCCGCCGCCCTGCGCGCGCTGCTCGTACCGCAGATCCAAGCATCGCCAGGAGCCTCGGGTATCGCGCTTTCCGGCATGAGGGTACAGCGCACCGACGATGGTGGCCCCATCTCCCAGCTCTACTAGGATCGAGGTAAACTCTGTCATCGCCGCGAGGTTGGAGTTCTTCCAGGTCGCGTCGGTGACGGCATGGTAACGGGCGCGGGTGGAGACACCCGCGCCTTCCTCTTGCCGCACGACATTCCGACGCTGCCATGAAACTCGCGCAACCGATGAGACGCCTCGCAATCCCCAGCCTGCTCACCGCCATCACGCTCCTCGTCAGCGCCGTGCTGTTCCGCTACGCCAGCCACGCGCCACCCGTGCCGCACACCGCACCGCTGCAGCGGGCACACACCGCCGCGCCGCCCACTCTCTCTCGGCGTGCGGACGCCTCCACGCAGCGCGCCACCGTTTTCCGCGCCGCCGAGCATCCCATCCTTCCCGATGCGCGTCCGTCATTGGCACCCACGGCCGCAGGCAGGGCGCGCGTCCCTCCGCCACCCGCCCTGCACGCAGCCCCTTCGGCCGAGCCCGATTCCGCGCCCATCGCCACGGCAGGGGACACCCCACGCGCCGTTTCACTTTCCCCGGCTCCATCCGCCCGCCAATCCGCCGTTCCGCGAGTTGTCTTGCCGCTGGTCTTTCAGGACATCGATCTTTTCGTCAGCACCCCGCAGGGCTTGCGGTTCATGCCAGCAAACGATCGCGCACCCACCAGCTCCCGCGCCCAGAGCGGAGCCACAGCTGGCGCGCCCGGCACGCTTGTCATTGATGAGACCGCTCTACCCGTGCTCGACCAGCTTCGGCGCGATTTCATCGAGGCCGTCGGCGGCCAGAATCAAGATGCGAATGATCCCGCCTACCCGCAGCGCTGGAGGCAGGCCCAGACCCAGAGCGACCGTCGCTTCATGCAGCAATACGGGGCCCAGGCCTTTCAGAAATACCAGCTCGCCGCCGCGCAAAAAGCCCACGCTGACTCGCTGGCAATCCCCGCCGACCAAACATCGGCCGCGCATTGAGAAGCACGAGCGCCGCTTTCACTTCCGCCGGAGAACGCGCATCGCGCATCCCAGTGCCCGGATCAGCGGGACAAGGCCCGCCATCGTGCCAAGCCACATTCGTCGTGCTGGGAGGAGCAGCCAGTCAGGCGATGATCTCCTTCGCCACCGTGCCATAGACATCGGTGAGGCGGAAATCGCGGCCGGCATAGCGGTAGGTCAGGCGCTCGTGATCGAGGCCGAGAAGCGCGAGCACAGTGGCGTGCCAGTCGTGGATGTGCATTTTGTTTTCCACGGCCTCGTAGCCGTAGTCGTCGGTCTTGCCGTAGTTCATGCCGCCCTTCACGCCACCGCCCGCCATCCAGATGGTGAAACCCTTGTTGTTGTGATCACGCCCGTCATCGCCCTGGCTGTGCGGCGTGCGGCCGAACTCTCCGCCCCAGACGACGAGGGTGTCCTTGAGCAGGCCGCGTTGCTTCAGGTCCTGCAGCAGCCCGGCGATGGGTTTGTCGATGTTGCCGCAGTTGCGCTCGAGCGTGGTCTTGAGATTGAAGTGCTGGTCCCAGTTTCCGTTCGTGATCTCGATGAAACGCACACCCGCTTCGACAAATTTGCGCGCCATGAGGCATTGCTTGCCGAACGCATCCGTCGCGCCGCCGTCGATGCCGTAGAGATCCTTCGTCGCGGTGGTCTCCTTGCTGATATCCATCACCTTCGGCACCTCGGCCTGCATGCGGAAGGCCAGCTCGTATGACTCGATGACGCCTTCGACCTCCTGGCTCACGCCGCCGTCGAGGCTCATGCGCGATTTGTTCAGCGACTGCACGAGATCGAGCTGCGTGCGCTGCGCTTCGGTGGAGTAGCGGTTGTTCTTGATGTTTGAGACGGTCGCCTGCTCCATGCCGCCGCCGGAGCGCCGGTTGCCTCCGCCGCCCCCAGGCAAGGATGGCCCGCCGATCTTCGTGCCCTGATAGATCGCCGGGAGAAACGCACTGCCGTAAGTGCGCGCCGCATTTCCAGGCGGGTTCATCGTGATGAACCCGGGCAGGTTTTGATTCAGGGTGCCGAGCCCGTAGAGCGACCACGCTCCGAGCGAGGGCCGCACAAACTGCGTGGTGCCGGTGTGCAATTGTGTGAAGGCCTGCGGATGCGCCGGAATGTCGGTCGCCATCGAATTGATGATGCAAAGGTCGTCCGCGTGCTTTGCCACCTCGGAGAACAACTCGGAAATGTACAGCCCGCTCCTGCCGTGCCTGCTGAACTTCCAAGGCGATGCCATGAGCTTCGCCTGACCGTAGCGGCCCGCGTTTGATGGAGCGCTCTTTCCTGAGTCGCTGACGAGCTTCGGCTTGTGATCGAAGGTGTCGAGATGCGACGGGCCGCCTTGCATGCAAAGGAATATCACATGCTTCGCCTTTGCGGCAAAGTGCGCGGCTTTCGGGGCGAGGGGTCCAGCTGGCTCCAGTGCGGCGCGCACGGCCTGCTGCTGTGCCAGCGCTGCAAACGCGAGATAGCCGAAACCGTTGGAAGAGGTTTTGAGAAAGTCGCGACGTGAGAAAGAATGCGTGTTCATATTTTGACAGGATTACAGGAGTTGCAGGATTAACAGAAGAAGACTCGGATTTGGATTTGGCTCAGATCAAACACAGATGCTCTCCTGTTAATCCTGCAAATTCCTGTCCAAAGAAGCTCTTCATTCTAATTGAGATAACGAAACTCAGCGGAGGCGATCAGTCCCTGGCAGAAGGCGGAGAGCGCGGAGAACTGCACGCGGTCTTTTGGCACGCCGCTTTTCGCAGCCTGTCCCGGGAACTTGACCCAGAAGTTCCGGATCGCGGCGAGTTCAGCTTCAGTAGGCGTGCGGCTGAAGGCCAGCATGTAGGCGGCGGCGAGCTTCTCGGTGGCGTTGCCGGTCATCTTCGAGATGCGCGCGGCAAAGGCGTCCGCAGCGCCTTGCGCCTGGGGATTGTTAAGCAGGAAGAGGCTTTGGCTCGGCACGTTTGTCGTTTCCCGGTCGCCATTCACGAGGCTCGCATCCGGAAAATCGAAAACGGAGAGCACCTCCGGGATCTGATCGCGCAGAATAGGCAGATACACGGAGCGGTAAGTGAAGGGCTTCGAGGTGACCTCTCGGTAAAGCGAGATGATGCCTTCCCTGCCCTCGCCCGCGCGCGCGACGGGCGATCCATCGACGGGATAGAGATTTAGCGTGCCGCTGACTGCGAGCATCGAATCGCGGATCGCCTCGGCGTCGAGGCGGCGCTGGTTCATGCGCCAGTGGAACTTGTTGTCGGGATCCTTGGCAAAGTTTGCCGCGTCGTGTGCGGAGCCGGACTGGTAGGCGCGGCTGAGCATGATCTCGCGGATGAGCTTCTTCACCGACCAGCCGTTCTCGACAAATGTGACCGCGAGATAATCGAGCAGCTCGGGATGCGACGGCTTCTGTCCCATGACGCCGAAATTGTCGGGCGTGGGCACGATGGCGCTACCCATCAGCTTGAGCCACACGCGGTTTGCCATCACGCGCGCGGTGAGAGGGTTCTCCTTCGAGGCGATGAAGAAAGCGAGATCGAGGCGGCCGCTGCCTTGGCTGATGTTCAGCGGCTCACCCTTTGCGCAGAGCACCTCGACCAGCCCGCGCGGGACGACGTCGGCGGGCTGCTTGATGTCGCCACGCACGAGAATGGGGCTGTTTAGCGGGCGGTCCTTGTCCAGCACACCCATCGCCAGCGTCCGAGGCGTGCCGTCCGCGTAAAACATGTCGAGATCGGCGCGCACGTTCTCCGCGCGATCCAGCGAACCGCGGATCTTCAAGAAGGCGGACACCTGGTTCTTGTCGCGCTCCTGCGTGCGCATCGCCATGACCTGCTTCTGCGCCTCCTGGGCCGCCTTGTCGGCTTCGTCGAACTTCACCTTGATCTGCAAAAACTCCGACGGCGCGATGTTTGCCAGCGCGGCGGGCTGTTCTGAATTGCGGTCGAGTTCGATGAGGGACGAAGTGTTGTTGTTCTGGATGCCCTTGTACGTCCCGAACAAAGTGTCGCTGCTGAGGAAGATGCCGGCGAGCGCATAATAGTCGCGTTGCGTGACAGGATCGAATTTGTGGTCGTGACAGCGCGCGCAGGCCAGCGTGAGGCCGAGCATCGACTGTGACATGGCGTCGATCTGCTCATCGACCATGTCCATGTTGAACTGACGGCGGTCGCGGTTGTTATGACCCTTGGCGCCGATCGCCAGGAATCCCGTGGCGACGATCCTGTCCGCCTGATCGTGCTTGCTGTCGAATGGCAACAGATCCCCTGCGATCTGCTCCTTCAGGAACTGGTCGTATGGCTTATCCTTCTTGAATGACTCGATCACATAGTCGCGGTAGCGCCACGCGCTCGGGTACAAGACATTAACCTCTTTGCCGCTGGACTCCGCGTAGCGCGCGACATCGAGCCAGTGCCGCGCCCACCGCTCGCCATAGCGCTCGGAGTCGAGGAACATGTCGATCACCCGCTTCACCGCGTCCGGCGAGGTGTCGGCGACGAATGCCTTCACTTCATCAGGCGTCGGCGGCAGGCCCGTAAGATCGAATGCGATGCGGCGGATGAGAGTGGGACGGTCGGCATCGCGCACAGGATGCAGTCCATTTGCCTCGATGCCGGCAAGAATGAACTGATCGATTTCAGTCTTCGCCCAGCCCTGGGTTGTCACTGCAGGCGGCGCTGTTTTCACCGGCTTCTGAAACGCCCAATGCTTGCGCCCTTCGTCCATGTCGATCACGCGTTTGCCACCGCTCGCGTTCGCCACTTTTGCCGCGCGAGGATCCGGCGCGCCCATCTCGATCCATCGCTTGAAATTCGCGATGACGTCGTCCGGCAACTTCTGCTTCGGCGGCATTTTCTTGTCATCGTCCTGCCACAAGATGGCAGTCCAAATGGAACTCTCCGCCAGACTCCCCGGCGTCACACCTGGATGTCCCGACTCACCACCCAGGACCAAGCCGTCCTTCGTATCGAGCGTCAGCCCCCCCTTCACTTTCGACGCCTCGGCGGAGTGACATTTGTAACACGACTGCACTAGCACAGGCCGGATGTTTTTCTCGAAGAACGCGAGCTGGTCAGGCGGGATGCCGGCATGTGCATCCTCCGTCGCCGAGCGGACGGCGGGAGCGGCGGCGACGAGAAATGCGGCAAGAGTCAGGGAGGTTGGCTTCATGGCTTCCTCCTGTAACTCCCATCCCCGCGCTTGGTTTCGGAGATCAGCCAAGTCGGCGAGGCGCCCCGTGACGGCTGTCGCCTGGATCGGCTTTGAAGGTGGAGACGGGCAGCCTTGACTCCAGTCACGGAGTGACTGGACTACTTTATGCGCCAATCGGATGCCACGTTGTCTTGAACTCAATGTGCTCGCGGATCTCGTAGAGGCCTTGCGCGGTGTCTGCGAACCAATCGCACGGCTCCTCTGCCTTGATCAATCTCACGCGCTTCACACTCTCCGCCGCGCCGAGCTTGATGACTTTCCGCTCATCCGCATCCGCCACGCCGTTGATGGCGCGCAGATGCGCGTGCGTGGCGAACGTCGGCACCATTTCCTTCCGCTGGCCGGTGAGCAGATTGACCACACCACCCGGCAGGTCACTCGTGGCGAGCATTTCGCCCAGCAAAATGGACGGATACGGCTGCAAGGTGGAAGCCAGCGCGACGACAGTGTTGCCACTCGTGATCGCGGGAGCGATGAGCGAGACGAGCGCCAGCAAAGGCGCATTCTCCGGCGCGATGACGCCGATGATGCCCATCGGCTCCGTCACGGTGAAATTGAAATGCGGCGACGCCACCGGGTTCACGTTCCCGAGAAGCTGCTCATATTTGTCCGCCCATCCCGCGTAATGGACGAGGCGGTCAACCGTGGCGGCGACCTCACGTTTCGCATCCGCAGGCTTCGCGCCACCGAGTGAAATCGCGTCCGCCATTTCTCCGCCGCGCGCCTCGATCATCTCGGCGAGCCGGTAGAGAATCTGTCCGCGGTTGTAACCCGATCGTTTCGCCCACCCCGGCCCGGCTTTGGCGGCGGCTTCCACCGCGTTGCGCAAGTCCTTGCGCGTGCATTGCGGGATGTTTGCGAAGAACGCGCCGGATGAATCATGCAGCGGATACACGCGGCCCGACTCCGAGCGGATGAAAGCGCCGCCGACGTGGCACTTCGGGGTTTTGGTGATGGGGAGACGTGTCACGAGAAATTTCTTTTTTGACAGGATTACAGGATTTGCAGGATTCATTGGAGAGGATTCGGAATTGGTTTCGGACTTCAAATCAAAACAAAGAAGCGCCCTGTTAATCCTGCAAATCCTGTAATCCTGTCTAACTCACTTTGCAGTAATCCAACAGCCCCTGCCGTCCACCTTCGCGGCCGAAGCCGCTTTCCTTGTAGCCGCCGAAGGGACTCGTTGGATCAAACTTGTTATAAGTGTTGGCCCAGACGACGCCGGCTTTCAGCTCGGTGCTCATCTTCAAGATGCGGCTGCCTTTGTCAGTCCACACACCGGCGCTCAGGCCGTACGCGGTGTTGTTCGCCCTCTCGATGGCTTCATCGACGGTGCGGAAGGTGAGCACGCTGAGCACGGGACCGAAGATTTCCTCGCGCGCGATGCGGTGGCTCATGCTGACGCCGGAGAAGATGGTCGGGCGGAAATAGAACCCTTCCGCCGGCAGCCTGCACGCGGACTGATGCATCTGCGCGCCTTCCTTCACACCGCTCTTCACCAGAGCGGTGATGCGGTCGAGCTGCTCGCGTGAGTTGATCGCCCCGAGGTCGGTGTTCTTGTCCATCGGATCACCGACACGCAGCACGGCGATGCGGCGTTTCAGTTTCGCCAGCACGGCATCCGCCACGCTTTCCTGCACGAGCAACCGCGAGCCGGCGCAGCAGACGTGGCCTTGATTGAAGAAGATGCCGTTGACGATTCCTTCCACGGCCTGATCGAGCGGTGCGTCGTCGAAGATGATGTTCGCCGCCTTGCCGCCCAGCTCCATCGTCATCTTCTTATCCGTGCCCGCGAGCGAGCGCATGATGATCTTGCCCACCTCTGTGCTGCCCGTGAAGGCAATCTTCGCCGCCGTCGGATGATTCATCACCGCCGCGCCGGTTTCCCCCGCGCCGCTGACGATGTTCACGACGCCGGGCGGCAGACCGGCCTCCTGCAATATCTCGCCGAACTTCGACGCGGTGATGCTCGTCGTTTCCGCCGGTTTGATGACCACGCAGTTTCCCATCGCGATAGCGGGCGCGATCTTCCATGCGAGCATGAGCAGCGGGAAATTCCACGGGATCACCTGCCCCACCACGCCGTGCGGTCGCACACCACGACCCGGCGCGACGTATTCCAGTTTGTCCGCCCAGCCTGCGTGATAAAAGAAATGCGCCGCCGCCATGGGCACATCGAAATCGCGCGACTCCTTGATTGGTTTCCCTCCATCCAGCGTCTCCGCCACGGCAAACTCCCGCGCGCGATCCTGTAGGAGGCGCGCGATGCGGAAGAGGTATTTACCGCGCTCGAGTCCCGGCATCGGGCCCCACACTTCATCGAATGCATTCTTCGCGGCGGTGTATGCAGCGTCCACATCATCAGTTCCCGCCAGCGCGATCTCGGCGAGCTTCTTCTCGTTGGCGGGATTGATCGTGTCGAAATACTTGCCGCTCTTCGGTGCGATGAACTCGCCGTTGATGAACAAGTCGTAGCGTGCCTTGAGCTTTGGATCAGCGGTTTCGGGTGCTGGATCAAACTCCCACAGATCACCAAACACAAGCTCGCGCGATGATGTTGCCTTCGCCGGGATGCGCTTCGCAGCTCCGTTCGCGGAAGGGCCACCGTTCGCGGAAGGGCCACCGTTCGACAGTCTCGCCCTCCGCGCATCGTGTCGTTTGGTGATCGAAGGTACTTTTGGCATGACAGCGGCGAGTGTGCGGGTTTCGACCCGGACCGTCAAGCGCAGCCGAAGCAGTTTGACGCGCGGACCTAGCGTCCCGCAATTGAGCTGGCCGGCATCTGGAATGCGTTCTCGATCACGCTCACGCGCGGCAGATCTCCGTCGATCAAAAGCACCTCCACGATGTCGAAGCGAAACTTCAGCTTCGGGCGGCCCAGCAGACGCATCCACTCGCCCGCCCCGCGCTGGATCAGCCTCTGCTTGTCCGGACCCACGGCGTCGGCTGGGCGGCCAAACGCCTCGCTCGTGCGCGTCTTCACCTCGGAAAACACCAGCACGTCTTTGTGTCGGCACACGATGTCCACCTCGCCGCCATGTGGCGCGCGAAAGTTCCGGTAGAGCACCTTGCGCCCCTTTCTGCCGAGCCATTTGCAGGCGAGATCCTCACCCAGCAGCCCCAGCGCCGCGCGCTCCATGCGCACACCCTTGCTCGTCAAACAAAAGGGCCTGCTCAGAGACCGGCGCGAATGACCGACGATGAATCGCACAAGGGCCGTGACGCCGGAGCGCTTCCAGATGTCGCGGAGTGCCATAGCCTTTGTGATCATCGAAGCCGTATTCGGGGTGCCTCACTGCTAGCTCGCACATCAGGCGGTCGCGCGTGACCTTGGCGATCACGCTCGCGGCGGCAATGGAAAAGCTCAAGCTGTCCCCCTTCACCAGCGCGCGATGATGAACGGGAAAATCGCGCACCGCTCTGCCGTCGATCAAAGCGGCATCGATCTTCCTCGGCAGCCCCGCCACCGCGCGCCGCATCGCCACCCAAGTAGCTTGAAGAATGTTGATGCGGTCGATCTCATCGATCTCCACCATCGCACAGCACCACAGCACGGATGTGTTGCAGGTCAGCTCCTCGAAAATGCATTCACGCTGCCTTGCCTTCAACAATTTCGAATCTGTCAGCAGCCCGTGGTCAAAGTCATCTGGAAGCACTGCGGCTGCCGCGCAGACCGGGCCGGCCAGCGGTCCGCGGCCGGCCTCATCCACACCCGCGACGACGAGATAGCCGGATGCGCGCAGCTCATGCTCGTGGTTCATGGTCGGCCTGGTCATGGGGAGAGGAGAATCTTCGGCGCACGCTTTCGGACGCCAATGTACACGGGCGACTGCTGACGCTCCATCCATTTGTACTTCGTCGCCACGGTTGTGTTGAAGGCATTGAAGTGACGCGGCCCCGTGTCGGTGCGGATCGAGTACTGCAGCGCGCGCCCTCCGTCCAGCAGTGTGGCGTGCTGCACTTCGAGCTTCCAGGCGATGTCCGTCACCTCGCTGACGTTCATCACCCCGCCGTCGCCGGAGACGACAAACACGATGGTCCCGTCGCGCTTCATGCCGGCCAGCGAGCGGTAGCTGATCTTCATGCCGTCATAAAATCGGTTGGGCTCAAAATCCACATACTTGAAGACGTTGTGGTCCCGCATCACGGAGGGATACCCTTGCGTGCCCTCTTCGATCGGGCCCGGAATCTCATCGAGGAGCGACTTCGGGCCGAAGTAAGGCGTGCCCCCCTTCACAAAAAAAGTGCCTGTCCATTTTGGAAAAGGCGCGTTGGCCATCCGGCTCTCGTGAAAAACGTAGCCGAGTGGTTTGCCGCCCGGATCCCGAAAGTTAGCATTGATCGCAAACCAAAGATTCTCCGCTGCCATTCGCTCCACCGAAGTGGTGGGCTCAAATTTCGGCTTGAAGCTGGTCTGAAACTCAAACTTATCCGGCGTGATCCAGAGCACGTTCACCTCCGCACCGAACAGGCCTTGTGCCGCCTTTTGGAGAACGCCTTCCGGCTGGCGCCTCACGACGAGCCTGCACCAGCGGAAGCCCTCCTCGTGATACCGTTCGATCAGGGCAGCATTGAGTTCCGCCGGTGTGACCTCGGTCGCCTTTTTCCAGCCGCCCATTTTGAGCCGCACTTCCATCGGCAGTTTTGAGTCGCGCACGGCCACCGCCACGAGGTTGCTGTTCAGGTTTAAAGCGTACTCGGCGGCTCCGTAGATCACGACCGCCACGACCAGTCCGAGGAGCGGGATCCATTTGAGGCAGCCTGGAATTTTGAAAGCCATAAAACGTGTGAAGGCGGACGGCTCAGAAGAGAGCACGGACAGATAAAAAATGAACCGCTTTGTGCCGTGGCATGTTCAAAAACCGCTGCGCACATTCCACTGCTCCATCAGTTCCGGAGGCATGTCTTTGATGAAGCGGGACGGCCGTTGGATCACATCGCCATCGCGCGCCTGATGGTAGATGACTGGATACGTCAGGTACAGCTCATCCATCGCGCGTGTGACCGCCACGTAAAAAAGCCGGCGCTCCTCCTCGATGGATTGTTCATCATTGCCCTCGATGGCGCGCTTGTGCGGAAACATCCCGTCCGCGAGCCACACGGCGAAGACGACACGCCACTCGAGCCCCTTGGCTTGATGCGCTGTCGTGAGCGTGACGGCGTCACGCTCGCCGGGGGAGGACGCGGGATCCTTGTTGTCCCCGTCCACACCACTCACGAGCGCGAGCTGGCTGAGAAACTCGAACGTGTCGTCAAAGCGGTCGCTATACGAGCTGAGCTGGTCGAGGTCCTGTTCGCGCTGCTCGAAGTTGTTAAACTTCGCCTTCATGTAATCCTCGTAAACGCCTTCCACAACGCTGCGGATCATCGCTGCCGGCCGTGCAGGCTTCCCCTCGCCATCTAGCAACTCGTCGAGCGTAAATGCAAACTGCTGCCAGGTGCTCTGCGCTTTCTTCGGCACCTTCATCTTGAGGAGATGCGGCGAGAAGCCGCCACTGAGCGTCTCCGCGCCCGCAGCATCGCCCTTGATCCACTCGGCCCACAGTTTTGTCGCGCTGGCGCTGCCGACACCCGGCACCAGCCTCACCATACGCATGAAGCTGACCTCATCGCTGCGGTTGACGGCAAACTTCATGAACGCGGCCACATCCTTCACATGCGCCTGCTCAAAGAACCGCAGTCCGCTCGTGATTTGAAATGGAATGCCCCGGCTCGTCAGCTCCATCTGAATCTCGAGCGAATGGAAATGGGCGCGGTAAATGATGGCAATGTCGCGGAAGTCCATGCCTTCATCGACGAGTTCCAGGATGCGCTGCGCGACAAACGATGACTGCGCGCTCGGCGTGTCCAGCGGCACGAGGGCCGGCAGAGTCCCCTTGCCCGTTCTTGCCGGTTGGAGCGTCTTTTTGATCTGCCCCCGGTTTGGCGAGATTGCCGCGTTGGCCAGCGAGAGGATCTCCGGCACGCTGCGGTAGTTCGTCTCAATTTTGTACGTCTTCGCGCGCGGGTAGCGCTTGGCGAAGTTCAGGATGTTCGCCACATCGGCCCCACGCCATGAGTAGATCGACTGCGCATCATCCCCCACCGCCATGAGGTTTCCGTTCTCACCGACGAGCGCGTCGATGAAGTCGCATTGAAGCTGGTTTGTGTCCTGGTATTCATCGACGAGGACAAATTCAAACTGCGTGCGAAAGCGTTCCATCAGATCTGGGTTTTCGCGCAGCAGCCGCGTGGGCAGCGCCAGCAGGTCATCGAAGTCCACGGAGTTCGTCTCCAGCTTTTTCGCCGCGTACTGCACGTGCACGGCGTGTATCCCTGCAGTGACCTCCTTGAAGTAAGGATACTTCGTGTCGAGCACTTCCTGAAGTTTCACGCCCGTGTTTGCGGCCAGCGAGAAGATGTCGCCCAGTACCTCCGACTTCGGAAACCTGTAGCTCCCCGTATCCATTCCGCTCGCACCGACCACGGCATCGAGCAGGTCCTTCTGATCCTCGCGATCCATGATTGAGAAACCCTGGCGCAATTCGAGACGCGCCGCGTGACGCCGCAACATGCGGTTTCCGATGGAATGGAAGGTGCCGCCCCACAGCCGGCCGATCTCGATGGAAAGCAGATTCTGCACGCGCTCCAGCATCTCGCGCGCCGCCTTGTTGGTAAAGGTCAGCAGCAGGATTTGCTCCGGCTGGACGCCGTTGTCGAGCAAGTACGCCACACGATAAATGAGCGTGCGAGTCTTGCCGCTGCCCGCCCCGGCGATGACCAGCGCCTGTCCCGGCGGACTGATCACGGCCTCATGCTGCTGTGGATTCAGTTCTGCGGCAAAGTCGATGCGCGGCGCGTGGTCGGAATGGGTGTGGAGGGTGTAGTCACGAGGCATGTGACTTCACAAAAGCCCGGCGATGCAGCGAGGCAAGCCACATGTCAGATCTCCGCCCTCACGCATCGCACGCCTTCCACCATGTTCGCGAGCTTTTGCCTCGCCGCCCAGCGCGCCGTCTGGCTCAGGCCGCAGTCCGGCGCGAAGACAAGGCGCTCTGCCGGCGCGTGCTTCAAACAGGCGCGCACCGCCTCGGCGATGTTTTCCGGCGTCTCGATGTGGTAGCTCTTCACATCAATGATGCCGACCGCCACATCCGTGCGCTTCGCGATCTCGCCGATGATGGCCAGCTCGGCGTACTCGCGGTTCGCCATCTCCACATGCACCTCGTCACAGTGCAGATCGAAGAATGCCGGAAACAGCGGCGCGTATTTTCGATAGCCGACCGGGTGGCCCTTGAAATTGCCGAAGCAAAGGTGCGTGCAGATGCGCGTCCTGCTGCGGCCGCTCTCGACCGTGCGGTTGAAAATGTCCACGAAGCGCCGTGTGTCCTCACGAAAGCCGTAGCAGCTCATGCTTGGCTCATCGATGCAGATCTCCTCCGCGCCTGCCGCCACGAGATCGTCGATCTCCTTTCGCACCATCGGCAGAAGCGCCTCGGTGACCGCGAAACGATCCTTGTATTGAGTGTTCGGCGCCAGGCGACCGCTCAGCGTGTAAGGCCCCGGCACGGAGACTTTCAGTCGCTGCCCTTCCGGAGCCAGCCGCTGCAGCCGCTGAAACTCCTCCACCGCACCCAGACCACGCGGAGCGCGCAGTTCGCCGACGATCTCATGCTTTCCGCGCTGATCATGAGCAGGCGGACCAAAGCGGCGCGGGCTCGCCGGCTCGAGCGCGATGCCCTCGATGAATCCGTAGAACGACAGATTGAAATCAAACCGCGTCTGCTCGCCATCCGTGATCACGTCGAGCCCGGCGGCAAGCTGGTCCTGGATCGCGATCATCGCCGCATCGTCCTGCATCTCAGCGAGGTCAGCGCTGCCAAATTGATCCAGATGCCGTGCGGAAAATTCAAGCCAACCAGGGAATGGATAGCTGCCGATGACGGAGGTGCGGAGTGGGTGAGAGGTCATGATGGGAATCGTTGGTTGTGGCGCCGGTTTGAAGATCAATGCTCAGTGTTCAGCGGGCGGCGCCTGGAACTCAATGTGCGGTAAGGACGCTACAGTCGTGATCAAGCGTTGGAGGAGATGGAAACTTGATGGCGACGGAGCCGCAGAGCGGCGGCACAACAATAGCCGTGGGTGAAATCCGCGCAGCGGATGAAACCCACAGAACCGTGGACGCCCGTGTTCCATTTCCAGGAACCGCGTTAGCGGTGACACGATTGGGTGCCGACTCATCACACCAGGTACTTCTCGTCATACCGCACGCCCTCCGTCTCCAGCATTCCCTTGTACTCATCGACGAACGAAACCGTCGCGTGATGTTCCGGTTGGCACCTGATGTACTCGACCACCCCGTCCTTGTCCTTCCA
>JANOBO010000145.1:0-11561 GCA_031411695.1 Verrucomicrobiaceae bacterium | reverse complement strand
ATCAAGTGATCCAGACCGCAGGCGGAAAGTCAGCCGACGAAGCTGCGGCATACGTCGCGGAGATGAAGAAGAACAAGAGGTATCAACGAGATGTTTATTGATCCCTCAGCTTTGAAACAGAATGCGATATTCGCCGGGCTGCATGGTATCCACTGCCTGGGCGACTTGGGAGGCGGGGTGGTGAACCAGATGTCCCGGCAGGTGGCGGCCAAGTGGAGCAGGTGTGCAGTTATCCAGAATGATCTTCATGCTGCCACAGCGAAGGACGCATCACCTCGCAAAGCTGACGCCGATCGTCTGGCTGCAAACTTCAATACTTCATGGCACTTCTCTTTCGACACTGGCGGATACCATTCGCAAAACTCTTCCAGGCTCACTCCTTCGGCAAGGTTGTCGAAGAGATACGAGATGGGAAGCCGGGTGAGGTTGAAACACCACTGCCCGCCCATGCGCTCAGAATCGCGCCAGACAGCGGGGCACTCGGACCAATCAAATTCTTTCATGCCATGAGTATCCTCGCCGCCCCTCCCAAATCAAGCGGGCCGTCACAGGCCAAGATGAGTGATCAATTCCTGAAGCGTGATGTCACGCCGCTCAGCAATTTCATCAAGGATGGACTTGAGTGTGCCCAGTCGAATGGGCCGATGGTTTGGCACCGTGACAGAGTGAGCGTGCGGCGGCACGGTTTGAAGAATGATGTGAGAGCCTTTCTGCCGCACGGCCTCGTAGCCGATGCGTCTCAAAGCGCGCACAAGCTCAGCGCCATTCACATCGCGCGGCAACTTCATGCCGCCGCTGGTTCGAGGACGCGGTCTTCTTCAAGGTGCAGTCTGATCCGACTTGGTTTCACACTCGCGTCACCGAAGTGGCATTCCACCGCGTCACGGACCATTGCTTCCATTTCCTCCCAGGTGTCGCCGTCCGTGGCGATGAATCCGTCTTCAAGACGGCAACTGGCGCAAAACCCGCCGTCTTCTGCCGGACGGACGGTGAAGAGAATTTCATTCATGCCATGAGTATCCTCGCCGACTCTCCCAAATCAAGTTTGCCATCCGATGCGAGCGCAAATTTCAGTGCCGAGCAGAAGCGCTATCTCGAAGGATTCTTCGCCGGCGTCGCGGCGGGTGGTGTTTCATTTGGTGATCTAGCCACCGCACCATCAGTTTCATCTGTCGCATCAGTCCCATCCCTCGACGACCTCACCAAAGAAGAGCGCATCAAGCGCGAGCTGCATCCCTTCGACGCGATCGAGCAGCTCATGCTGGATGCTCGCTGGAACTCGAAACCTGAGCCGGAGTCGGTGTTTCGTTACAAATGGAATGGCCTCTTCTGGCTCAATCCGGTGAAGGACGGCTACATGTGCCGTCTGCGGATTCCGGGTGGTGTCGTGAAGAGCCATCAGCTTCGCGAACTGGCCTCCATCGCCAGTGAACTGACGACGGGCTACATCCAGATCACCACGCGGAACAATTTTCAGGTGCGCCTCATCGAGCCAAAGAACTGCCCGGAGGTTCTGCGGCGCATTCAGGGCTGCGGTCTGCATTCCAAAGGCGCGGGCGCGGACAACATCCGCAACATCACGATGAATCCGTGTGCGGGCTACGATCCGCATGAGATCATCGACGTGCGTCCGTTCGTGAACGAACTCGCCACGCTCATCATCAGCTCGAAGGAGTTCTATGATCTGCCGCGCAAGTTCAACATCGCCTATGACGGCGGCGGACTCATCAGCGCGGTGGAGGACACGAATGACATCGGCGCAAGCGCGGTGCGCATCGTGGAAAACAGCGAGGGCGTCGAGCCTGGCGTTTACTTCCGCATCGCACTCGGCGGTGTGACAGGGCACCAGACCTTTGCAAGCGACTGGGGCGTGATCGTGAAGCCTGAGCAGCTCAATGATGTGATGCTGGCGCTGCTGCGCGTCTTCATCAAACTTGGCGACCGCACGAACCGGAAGAAGGCGCGCTTCAAGTATGTGATTGAGGACATCGGCCTGGAAGGCGTGCTCGCGGAAGCGGAGAAGCTGCTGCCCTTCAAGCTCACACGCCTCGCGGCAGAGTCACCGGTGCAGGAGAAGCGCGCGTTCTCGCAGCAGGGACACTCGCATGTCGGCGTTCATTCGCAGAAGCAGGACGGGCTGGTTTACATCGGCGCCAGCGTTCCGGTGGGGCAGATGACGGCCCGGCAGCTCGTCCGCATCGCCGATCTCGCGGACAGCTACGGCACGGGCGAGGTGCGGCTGACCGTGTGGCAGAATTTGATCATCCCGAACGTGAAGACCGCCTTCGCCGCCACGGTGACGAAGCTGTTGAAAAAACTCGGTTTTCCCTGCGAGCAATCGAATCTCAAGAGCGGCTTCATCGCCTGCACGGGCAATCGTTACTGCAAGTTCGCCGCCACTGACACAAAGGGCCACGCCATCGCGATGATGGAGCATCTCGACAAGCGCGTGAAGCTCGACCGGCCGGTGAACATCCACTTCACCGGCTGCGCCCATAGTTGCGCTCAGCATTTCATGGGCGACATCGGGTTGCTCGGCACGAAGGTGAAGACGGAATCCGGTGAGGGCTACCACATCACGGTCGGCGGCGGTTTCGGCGAGAACCGCAAGATCGGCCGCCAGATTTTTAGCGGCGTCTCATTCGAGGCGCTGGGCGAGACGCTGGAGGCAATGCTCAAGGCCTATCTCGCCAAGCGTGTGGACGCCGAGTCCTTCCACTCTTTCTGCAACCGACACAAGGTTGGTGAGCTGCAGGTGGCTTTTGACCAGGCAGTCTGAATTTATGATTTGTGACTTGGAACCAACGAAATCAGCGGGTGAGGCGGACCTGACTGACATCGTAAATCATAAAACAGAAGTCATCGATGGGCTGCTCCAGGAACAGCAGACGCTCCGCACACCCGTGGCGCTTTTCTCTGACGACTACGACTCCAGGTCCGTCGTCGCGCGTTTCTCGCACCTCATCCCGCTCTCCAAGCCGAAGCCGGGTGAGCAGTATGCCTTTGAGGTGAACCTCGACGCCTGCACCGGCTGCAAGGCCTGCGTGGCCGCCTGTCACTCGCTCAACGGCCTCGATGAGGACGAAAGCTGGCGCGACATCGGGATGCTGGTCGGCACGCGAAAGCAGCCGTATTTGCAGACGGTCACCACAGCCTGCCATCACTGCGCCGATCCCGCCTGCATGAATGGCTGCCCGGTGCTGGCGTATGAGAAGGACGACATCACCGGCATCGTGCGGCACCTCGACGACCAATGCATCGGCTGCAGTTACTGCATCATGAAGTGCCCGTATGAGGTGCCGAAGTTCAATCTCAAGCGCGGCATCGTGCGGAAGTGCGACATGTGCCAGGGCCGGCTGGCTGAGGGCGAGGCGCCGGCGTGCGTGCAGGCCTGCCCGAATGAGGCGATCTGGATCCGCACCGTGAAAGTGGCGTCGGTGCCGGATCGCGGCAGCATCGTCACCGGTGCGTTTGACAGCAGCTACACGCGCCCGACGACGCGCTACACCAGCACCAAGCCGTCACCTGCGAATGCGCGGCCCGCCGATGCCTCGCGTCTCGATCTCGATCACGCGCACGGTCCGCTGGCGTGGATGCTGGTGCTCACGCAAATGAGCGCGGGCGCGTTCGTCACTTGCGCGGCCGCCTTGTGGGCTGGCGCGCTCGATGTGAAACAGGCCGGCATCACCAGTGCTGTGGCGTTGGTCGTCGGAGTCGTCGGCATCAATCTCAGCTTGCTGCATCTCGGCCAGCCGCTGAAGGCCTGGCGCTCGTTTATGGGCTGGCGCAGATCGTGGCTGTCGCGCGAGATCATCGCCTTCGGTGGTTTTGCCGGCGCGGGATTCGGCGCGGTGGCCGCGTGGTGGTGGGGAGACGGGTTGCTCATGCGCCTTGCGGTCAGCGGTGCCGCGCTTGCAGGCATTGTGGCGGTTCTTTGTTCGGTGATGGTTTATGCGGACACGCGCAGGCCCTTCTGGTCGCTCAAACTCACGAGCACGAAATTCATCGGCACCATGCTGCTGCTCGGCTGCGGACTGGCGGGCGCAGTGTGGGCGTGGCTCGGCGTGCCGCACGCCGGGCTGCTCATTGCGATCACGATTGCACTGCGCTGGATCACCTCAGTCGCCGAGATGAATCAAAACGAATCCGCGCTGAATGATGAGAGCAGCGCATGGCACCGGTCAGCTCGCATTTTAAAGGAGCGGCTGCGTCCGTGGGCGGATTCGCGCGCCATGCTGCTGGTGATGTGTGGCATCGTGCTGCCCACGCTCATCGCCGGTGGTTTCGACGGGCGGATGCTCTTCACGCTGCTGGTGATTCTCGCGTTCGCCAGCCAGGTGATCGAGCGCTCATACTTCTTCACAGCGGCGGCGGGGCCTAAGATGCCCGGATCATGAAAACTGAAATTCCAGATTTCAAATCACTCATGGAACTGCGTGCGTTTGACGGGCCGCTGACCAGCGATCTCGTGCGTGATCCGGCGCGATTTGGCCTCGGGCAGCTCCCGCGCCGGCTGCAACCGAATGGCACGGCGAAGGCCATCTGCGGATTTTGCTCCACCGGTTGCGGCCTCACGCTTCACCTGAAGGATGGTGAAGCAATCAACCTCACGCCGGACGCCAGCTACCCGGTGAATCTCGGCGCGGCGTGCCCGAAAGGCTGGGAGGCGCTGTCTGTGCTCGACGCGGCGGATCGCGCGACGACTCCGCTGCTCAATGGCGTGCCGACAGATTGGAGCACGGCGATGGATGAGTTTTGCACGCGCATGAAGTCGGTGATGGAGACGCACGGGCCGGAGTCGGCGGCCTTCATCAGCACCGGGCAAATCATGACGGAGGAGATGGCCTTCCTCGGCGCGCTGGCGAAGTTTGGCATGGGCATGATTCATGGCGACGGCAACACGCGCCAGTGCATGGCCACCGCGGTCACGGCCTACAAGGAGAGCTTCGGCTTCGACGCGCCGCCGTTCACTTATGCGGACTTTGAGGAGAGCGACGTGCTCGTCTTCATCGGCGCAAACCCCTGCATCGCGCATCCGATCCTGTGGCAGCGCGTTTTGAAGAACCAACGCAATCCGCAGATCATCGTGGTCGATCCGCGCAAGACGGAGACGGCGATGGCGGCGACGCAGCACTACGCCATCAAACTCAAGAGCGATCTCGCGCTGCTCTATGGTCTCGCGCATCTCATCCTTCGCGATGGCGGCCTTGATGAAAGCTTCATTCACGAGCACACGAAGGGTTTTGATGCGTTCGTCCCGTTCCTCGCCGACTTCACGCCCGACCGCGTCGCCGCCGAGACGGGACTATCCGTGGAGCAATTGCAGCGCTTCGCCGACACGATCCGCTCGGGCACGCCGCGTGTCTCGTTTTGGTGGACGATGGGCGTGAACCAAGGGCACGAGGCCACGCGCACCGCGCAGGCCATCATCAATCTCGCGCTGATGACCGGCAACATCGGCAAGCCGGGCACGGGCGCGAACTCGATCACCGGGCAATGCAATGCGATGGGATCGCGATTGTTTTCCAACACGACCAGCCTGCTGGGGGGACATGATTTTCGCAACGCGGCGCATCGTGAAAAAATCGCCGCCGCCACTGGCATCCCGGTCGCGCGCATCCCGGACAAGCCAAGCCTCGCGTATGACCAGATCATCCAGGGCATCGACGCAGGCCGCATCAAGGCGCTGTGGATCATCGCGACGAATCCGAGCCACTCATGGATCGACCAGAACGACTTCAACCGCACCCTCGGCAAGCTCGACTTCCTCGTGGTGCAGGACATGTATTCGACGACCGAGACGGCGCGGCGCGCGCATCTTGTATTACCCGCCGCAGCCTGGGGTGAGAAGGACGGCACGTTCATCAATTCCGAGCGACGCATCGGCCTCAGCCGCAAAGTGCGCCGCGCGCCGGGTCAGGCGTTGGCGGACTTTCACATCTTCCGCCTCATCGCGCATCACTGGGGCTGCGGTGAAATGTTTGGCGAGTGGACCTCACCCGAGTCGGTGTTTCAAATCATGAAGCGCTGCTCCGAGGGGCAGCCGTGTGACATCACGGGCATCGAAGGACATGAGATGATCGAGGCGAGCGGCGGCGTGCAGTGGCCGTTGCGGATGACGAATGACGAAATCCGAACGACGAATGAAAGGCGGTTGTTTGCGGACGGTGAGTTTTTCACTCCGGACAAGCGGGCGCGATTTGTCTTCGATGCGCCGGTGCAGCCGCCGGAGCAGGCGGACGAGGCGTATCCGCTGATCCTGATCACGGGCCGCGGCTCGAGCGCGCAGTGGCATACGGAGACGCGGACGGCGAAGTCTGCGGTGCTGCGCATGCTTGCGCCCACGGAGCTGATGCTAGACGTGCATCCAGGTGATGCGGCGGAGCATGGGATCTGTGATGGAGCCATGGTGCGGATCACATCGCGGCGCGGTTTCCTCACGGCGCGTGCGCGGGTGAGCCTGTGCGTGATGCGGGGCCAGGTTTTCCTGCCGATGCATGATGCGCGGGTGAACCAGCTCACTCACGCGTCGTTTGACCCGCACAGCCGTCAGCCGGGCTACAAGCACAGCGCGGTGAGCATCCAGGCGGTCACACCCGGCTGAGCACGATGCAGGAGTCGATGCCGCCGAAGCCGAAGGCGTTGCTGAGGATGTGATTGAGTTTTGCCTCGCGTGAATGCAGCGGGACGAGATCGAACTCAGCAAGGGCCGGATCGGGATCGGTGAGATGCAGCGTCGGAGGCAGCCAGTTGTTTTGCATCGCGAGGAGACAGATGGCGGCTTCGATGGCACCAGCAGCACCGAGCGTGTGACCGGTGTAGGCCTTCGTGCCGGAGATGGGGATGCGTTTGATGCAGCCGCCAAAAACCTGGGCGAGCTGGTGGCACTCGTGGGCGTCGTTAGCCGGCGTGGATGAGCCGTGGACGTTGATGTAGCAGATCTGCTCGGGACGCAGCCTGGCGGAGTCGAGCGCGATCTGAATCGCCGCGCGCAGGGGTGCGCCGTCGGGGCGCGGGGTGGTCATGTGGTGCGCCTCGTTGGTCAGCGACCAACCGGTGATTTCTGCATAGATGTGGGCGCCGCGCTTTTTGGCGTGCTGGTATTCCTCGACCACGAAAGCCGCGGCACCCTCGGCCATGACGAAGCCATCGCGATCCCGATGAAACGGACGGCAGGCGTGCGCGGGCGGATCGCCGCTCCAGCGTGACATGGTGTGGATGTGGTCGAAGGCGGCAAAGGTGAGCGGCGCGAGCGGGCACTCGGCAGCACCGGCGATCATGACATCGGCGCTGCCGTCGCAAATGAAGCGCGCGGCATCCATGAGGGCGACATTTCCCGATGCGCAGGAGTTTGAGTTCGTCGTCGCCGGTCCTTGAAGGCCAAACTCGATGGCGATGTTGGAGTGCGCGGAGCCGCCCCATATTTGAAACGCGAGCGCGGGCGTGATGCCGCGGATGCCGTGCTCGAGAAAAGCGGTGTGCTGCGCCTCGGCATGGGCGATGCCGCCGAGCCCGGTTCCGAATGAAACGCCGACGCGCGGGGAAGGGGCGTCGGGTGACAAGGACAATCCCGCGTCTTCGACCGCCAGCCTCGATGCCACCAGCGAAAACTGCACATAGCGGTCAAGGCGCTTCAGGCGGTGCGGCGGGAACCATTGTGACGGAATGAAGTCGTCGATCCACGCGGCGTGCTTTGCATGTGTTGACTGGATGGCTGCAAGCAGGTGGCCGTCACTCGGCAGCCTGCGGATGGCGCTTTTCTCACGCAACAATCCGGACTCGAGCTCTGCTTTGCCGATGCCGATGGTGGTGAGCGGGCCGATGCCGGTGATGACTGCGCGTCTGCCGGGCTCCATCTCAGGCTATGCTTTGAAGACGAAGAGCTTCCGAATGGCGAAGTTCAGAAGCACCGACGCGGCGATGTTCGTGATGATCGCGATGGCGGTGGGCAGGCCGTATTGATGGACGAGCCACGGGCCGGCAAACTGGCTGATGAGAAATGCCACCGTGCTGCCTGCGGTGAAGTAGAGAAACTCCATCACCGGATGGTGACGGCCCGTCTGGAAGACGAACAAGATGTTGGTGATGTAGGCCACCACATTGGCCACTGCGAAGGAGATCGTGTTGTTGATGAGGAGATTGTGCGCGCGCAGCTTGTCCGTGATCGGGCTTCCATCGACGATCATGCCGTCCATCGCCGGGAAAACGCGATACGAAAGAAACACGGTGAGCCCCACAAACACGACCGTGGAAATGACGCCGCACACGCCATACACGCCGAACTGGATGAGCGCGGGGACATCGCGCGCCCGTATCCGCGAAAAGATCGTCTTCACGTCGTTGCGGAACACGAACTGGAAAGCTTCGGTGATGGCGCTGGTCATTGGCGGCCCCATTCAAGGGCCGGCGCTGAGCTTGTCAAGCCGCAGCCGGGAAAGGCGCAGAATAGGCCGGAAACCTGATCCTCCACTCGCCGAGTTTCTCCATCACCTCGAGCCGCTTCTGCCTCGGGCCGAGTTCCCACACCAGCGGGATGCCCTTCGGTATGAGCGGCAGAAGATTGTCAAAGTCCACACAGCCGCCGGTGAAGGGGATGCGGTGATCGCGCGCGGGCCACGTCACATCATGGACGTGGCAGCCGAGCAGCCGCGGGGCGATGGCGGCGAGGTATTGCGCGTGATCGAGCAGGCCGAGATTCGCCTGCCGCTGCACATGGCCGAAGTCGTGCCACGCGCCGATCCATGGGGTGTCGTGAAAGTCGGCCAGCAACTGCAGCATCTCCGTTTCATTAGGCACCTGCTCGTAGTGGCTGCGGGTCTCAATGGCCAGCGCGACTTGGTGCTGCTGGGCGATCGGCAGCAGTTCGTGCAGCGCGGCGCGCGCGCGGTCGAGGTAAAAAGTGGAGGCCTTCTCGCGCTGCTCGACGAAGCGCAGCTTCAGATCCGTGAACTTACGGGAGTACGTCCCGCCCGCCTCAGCCAGCGCCTCGAGCCGCGCGGTCACGCCTTTCATCGGCACGCTGCCCATGTGCATCACCACGCGGTTCACTCCGAAGCGCACCGCAGTCTGGATGGACTGCCGCGTGAGGTTCACAGCGCGCTCCCTGTCAAACGTCCGGTGCGAGCTGAACTCGTAAACGTCCGGCGCGTCCATCATGACCTCGACGGGTGAAGGACAAAAATTATGCACGCTGGAGACGCGGATGTCACCTGCGTCATGGGCCTGCATGAGTCCGTGGACGAGCGAGACATTGGTGCCATGGCTGATCTCGATGAACTCGAAGCCCATCTCGCGCGCCTCACGCGCGAGGTCACGCCCGTCAATGAACCGGTGGCTGTTCCAGCAGGTCGAGAGGGACAGCATCGGTCACAGGCCCCGGAGTGTTGCGCCAGTGACCCAGACTTCGAGGTCGATCTCAGGCGCCGGCTTCGCCGATTGTGTATCCCATGAGAAGACGCGGACCTGCGGCTTCGCCCTAGCGTTGTTGATGATGATGGCGTTCACCTCGAGCAGGCGCTCCTCTCCTTCAGGAATGGGCAGCACCTTCAAGCGGAGCTTCAAGTCGTTCTTCCCCCACGCCAGGCCGCCCATGAGGAGGTGCTGCTCGCTGTTGTCAGCCACCGGACCGTACTCAAAGCCGGACATGCTGGCGCGCGTCTCGTAGCCGTAGGACTGGATCTGCACTGCGGCGATGTACGGCGGCTTCCTGCACTCCGCTGGCGTCGGCGGCACCACGCCGTTCGGGGTGAAAGCTGGGTCGTTCAAAAAGTCCGCCTTCCCATTCTGCAGCGCGGCGCGTACCTCGGGCGATGCGGTGAGGTTCATGATGCGGTTCGTGTCAAACTTCCACGCGCCTTTCTCGTTGATGAATCTCACCACGATCACATTGTCGGGGATCTCGTCCGCATCCAGGCCGAGATCGACCTTGCCGAAGTAAACCAAATGCGCGGTCGCCCCCTTAGCCTCGCATTCCAGCAGGCGCAGGCGCGTGATGTCCGGCGGCTGGATGGGGATCTCGAAAATGGAGTCCGGATAGACCTGCCCGCCGCTGATGATGAGGTTGCGGGTGATGACCTGCCGTGAGAGAGCCGTGGTGCGGCGCCATGCGTCCATGTTTTTATTGATCAGCGCGCTGCGCCAGTCGTGGTAGATCTTCTCCAGCGTCGTGCGGAGGGCGGTGTCCTCGGCGGCGGGCGCGCCGGCACAGGCCAGGCGAAGCGTCAGGGCGAGGGCGAGATGGGTCAGGCGGGGCATTGCGTTTGATCAGTTCGGCGGTCGTTGGAATCCAAGGCTCTTGCACATCTGTAATTCAGGAATCTTTGAGGAAAAGCATTTGCTGCAAAGGAGTTTGTCGCGATTCTGGGCGCTCTTCAAAACCACCGCAATGGAGCATATCTCGGAAGGACATGGCAGACCGCCGCCGATAGACCGCAATCGCGAGTTGCTGAAGTCCGCCCGCGAAGAAATTTACAAAGTCGTCGGTGAGGTCTCGCTCTCAGCCCATGTGTGGCAGCCGGATGCTGACAAGAGCCCGCCGTATCCGCGTTCGGTGGCGGCTTTCTTCTTCAGCAGCGGGTGGGATCACGGCCAGATCACCCAGTTCGCACCGCATTGCGTTTACTTTGCCTCGCGCGGGATGACGGCCATCGCGTTCGATTACCGTGTGGGCACCCGGCACGGCACCGGTCCTCTTGAGGCGATGGCGGACGCGAGGTCCGCCTTGCGTTGGATCCGTGCAAATGCCGCCGACCTCGGCATCAATCCCGGCAAGATCGTCGCAGCAGGTGGGTCGGGCGGAGCGCACGCGATCACCTCCGCCGCCATGCTCACAGGCTACGATGACGCGACGGATGATCTGAGCATCAGCGCCGTGCCGAACGCGCTCGTGCTGTTCAATCCCGTGCTGGACACCTCGAAGAATGGCTTTGGGCTGGACCGCTTTCCTGACGCCAAGGCGGCTAAGAACGCCAATTTGATCCGCGCCATCGCCAAAGGAATGCCGCCCATGCTCGTCATGCATGGAACCGCGGACCGCGTGATCCCATTTGAAGGCTCCCACACATTCACGCGCAAGATGGCGCGGAAAAAGAACAAGTGCCGGCTCATCGAGTTTGAGCGGCAGGGCCACGGCTTTTTCAACTTCAACCTATCGTTTGAAATGTACGAGGCCACGCTCATGGCGATTGACGAGTTCCTCGTCGAGCTGGGATTCATCGAGTCAGACCCGAACGCCGGCCTCGGCGACGAGGGCGCGATGTGAGCGGCCCGTTCCCTGCGTGCCCATGTCAGATTATCGCGGCCAGACAGCCCATCGGCGGGCGTAGAACACTTTGCAGCATGAAAATCGGAACTCTCACACTCGCAGCTATTCTTTGTGTCCAATCCTCACTTCAAGCGCTGACTCCCGCGTGGCCGCAGGAGGGCAGCGATCTAAAGCCTGATCCAAAGGCAAAGTTTGGCCGCCTCGACAGTGGCTTCCGTTACATCATCCTTCCGAATGACGAACCGCCGGGCCGCGCGAGCCTTCGGCTGTACGTTGACGTCGGCTCGCTCATGGAGGC
>JANOBO010000144.1:0-15949 GCA_031411695.1 Verrucomicrobiaceae bacterium | reverse complement strand
GCGCGGCACCCGCGTGGTGCAGAATATGCAACGCGGCTGGGATCAGCATCGGAGTCTGCCAAAGGACAACGCCAGCCAATGCCGCGATACCGATCAGGCGTGCGGCGCGCTCATCAAGGATCTCAAAGAGCGTGGCATGTTGGACGACACACTCGTGGTCTGGGGCGGTGAGTTCGGCCGCACGGTCTATTCACAGGGCACGCTGACGGACAAGAACTACGGCCGCGATCATCACCCGCGCTGCTTCACGATGTGGATGGCGGGAGGCGGCGTGAAAGGCGGCGTGGTCCACGGCGAGACGGACGACTACAGCTACAACGTGGTGCGAGATCCCGTGCACATCAATGAGATCAACGCCACGATCCTTCACCTGATGGGCATCAATCACGCGCGCTTCAGCTTCAAGTTTCAGGGTCTGGACCAGCGCCTCACCGGCGTGGAGGAAAAGCGCGTGGTCAAGGCGCTGCTGGCCTAGCCCCCAACCGAGTCTGAGACGGCGATTAGCTCCCTCGAGGTGTCGCTTATGTCGCCTTGCGCATTGTCCGCAAACCGCGACCCGGTGACTACATTGCCGGTGCAGCTTGCGTCATTGATTCGGAGGCCATGTCCCTTGTTCGCCGTCACGGTCAGCTTTGTGAACGAGTTGTTCAAGCACGCGGTGCCGGGCAGCAACTCCGTCTGCGCGATGAAGATGCCCTGCTGGCCGTTGTTCTGGATGGTCACGTTCCTGAACCGGTTCTCGACCGCATCCCGCATGAACACACCTTGGCTTCCGTTGTTCTCGAGAGTCGAGTCCGCGATTAGATTCCGATTGAACTTCCAGTCGAACGAAAGGGCGGCGCTTTGGTTGTGATGGAGGTGCAGGCGGGTGAACGTGCAGTCCTCCGTCTCGTAAGCGGCCAGCCCGTCGAAATAATTGTCGTGAGACTCGAGATCGTGTACCAACACACGGCGGCAGTTTTTTTCCAAGACGACACCTCCCGATCTGGCGCGTCTCGTGACAACATGCTCGATCGAAACGTCCTCCGCGCCCCGGACGGTGATCCCATTGTTTCGAATGACCGACAGCCCGCCCGAATCACAGGGCCCGCCACAGCACTCCCAAGCCTGCGCATCGCGGTTTCCATCAATCGTCAGATGCCGGATCGAAACGTCCCTGACGATGCGAGACACCGGTGTCATCGGGCTGCCGACGATGACAACAGAGCAATTGGCGTTCGCCGCAAGTTGTAGGATCGTTTCAGGGCCAGTACCCCGCAGTTCGATGCCGTCGCGATCAATCACGATCGGTTGGGACACCATGAACACTGACTTGCCGAGAACCACCGATCCGCCTTCCGGCGGCAGGCCCTGTACCGCCTTCAGAATCACGCCCCCGTCGCCGCGTTCGAGGAAAACGGCCGGTCTCGCGTTGATCGGAACGCGGGGCGGCGGCGAAATCGCTTGGCCGAGTGCACCCTTCTGAGTTGAGGGAGTCGAGGGAGTCGAATATTCATAGCCGAAAACTCCAATTCCGCAGAGAGCCAAACCGGCCGAGCCCATCACCATCCACTTTAATTTCATAGCGAACCTCCTTGTTGGTTGGACACCAATGCGGCCACTTGGTTGACTTAGAATCGCCCCTTTCTAAATGAGCTTACCAAACGATGCCTTGGCGCTTGTTTTAATTTTCCGATTAATTATGTAAAGTATATTATAAGCTGGAAAATTGGGCGAGCTTTTTGTAAAGAGAGCTGAACAAATCGCGCGGTTCCACGGAGAATCGCCCAGATCTTCGTGATCTTGCTTACCCTCTTTCTCCGGTCGTTTACCCGGATGACGGGCTGCTGCCGCAGAGGTGCAGCCGTGTCGGCTTACGTCGTGCTCGACTGCGTATGATCGCGCTCTGGACGTGGCCGTTTCGCCACTCAATGCGCTGAAGCTCGCGCCCGCGCGGCGTTATGGGCTCACGGTCCGGTCGGCTCCTTGAACATGTAGCCGGTGCCTCTCGCGGTCTGAAGCCAGCCGGAGAACGCGCGGAGCTTCACACGCAGGCGCTTCATGTGCGTGTCGAGCGTGCGGGTGCGCGCGTGCTCCGAGTAGCCCCAGATCTCGCGCAAAATGTAGTCGCGTCCCACGATTGAGCCGCTTTTGCTGGCGAGCAGGTGCAGGAGCTTAAACTCCAGCATGGAGAGGGAGACGACCTGATCGTGCAAGGTGAGGCGCACGAACGAGAGATCGAACTCAAACGGGCCGACGTGGAGGTTTGTCTGCCCGGCTGCCTGTGTGGCGCGGCGACGCAGAAGAGCCTGCACACGGAGCACCAGCTCCTTTGGGCTGAATGGCTTGGTGACATAGTCATCCGCGCCGAGCTGCAGGCCAGCGATGCGGTCCTGTGCCTGATCACGCGCGGTGAGCATCACCACCGGGATGTGCCGTGTGGCCTCGTCTTCGCGGATCATCTGGCAGACTTGAAAGCCGTCGCGCCCCGGCATCATCACATCGAGCACCACGGCGGCGGGCAGGCGCTTCGCGGTGAGGTCGTTTGCCTCCAGGCCGTTCATGGCCTCGATGGTATCGCATCCGGCCTGACGGAGATTCATGCAGACGAGATCCCTCACGTCCTCCTCATCATCGGCGACGAGTATCAAAGGCCTGTCAGACATGGATCGAAGGAGAGGGTTGAAGAGCGTGTCTTCACGACGAGAGCTGGCATGCCGACAGACAAGCAAACTGCGTCGTGCCAGGCAACACATGCGTGGTGAAGAGTTTGTCACATGGCGCGTAAGGGCAGCGTGCCATCGGTCGGCTCGACGCTGTGACACATTCGTCACACGTCGCATTTTGCGCGAGGGGCGCCGCGCGGGAACCTGCGTGCCAGATGACAGTCACGCATAGCCAGCCGCGCAACGGGGTCACCGGGAGGGACCGGTCAAATTCGTGTGAAGCGCGCGTCGTGGTGCGTGGTCGCGGCCGCTCGTTCGGAGAGAGCCGCTTCGACGTACGGGACGGGGGCCGCGCTGCCGCTGCGCCTCTCGGACGATTCAAAGGATGGATCGATGACGCGGCGTGGCGCACGCCAAGCCCACCATGTACGGGCCGCGATGGGCTCCCCGCACACCACTGGCTTGAATGGTGGTTTCCACGCTCGGTGGCGACACTGGATCTACAGCCACCGGTGGCAAGGGTAATGGCGCGCGCTGCCGTGGTGGTGACCTCGTTGCTAGTCGTGACTATTGGCTTCATCACCGCCCGCGACATGCGGCGGCATTGGAAGCAATGGACATCGGACCGTCTCGTCAGCCGGGCGGAAGGCTATTTTGATGAGGGTGACTACCCGAGCGGCTTCGCGCGCGTGAACAAGGCGTATCAGATCTGGCCGCAAAGCGAGCGCGCCATCCGTTGCCTCGCGCAGAGGTGCGGCGAGGTCGGTGCGGTGGAGAGCCTCTATTTTTTCGACAGGCTTGAGAGGATGGAAAAACTGACCGCCGATGATGCCGTGGGAAAACTGGCGGCGCTGATCAAGCGGCATCAGCTCAAGGAGGCGCACGTTTTGGCGCTGAAACTTCACCAGGAAGGCCGCGCAGGGGACGGGCTGCTGGAGTTGTGCTGCGTGCTCGACCACGCGGGCTTCATCATGCCATCGACTCTCGACCGTGAAGTATGCGACCGACTCTCGAACGAAGTCCCATCGCGTCAGGGATTGAAACTGGCGGGCTTGTCGATGAAGTCGGACAGTGCCGGGCAACGCGCGGCGGCTGAGCGGTGCCTGTGGAGACTCGCCGAGTCTCACGATCCCTTTGTCGCGCGCAAGGCGGCCCACACGCTGCATGAAACCCTGAGCGCGGGCGACGCACGATCGAACTATCTGGCCTGGCTCATGACCGAGCAGCCGGGGGCCGATGCCGAGCACCAGTTGGGTGCCTTCGCGCGGCTGACAGGCGCGGCAGATGTAGACGCATCGTTTCAGGACATCATCACGCAGTGGAGCGGGAGGCCCGTGGAGGAGAGATTGCTGCTCGGTCGTTTGATTTTCAAGCGCGGAAAACCGCAATGGCTGCGGGGACTTTTCAGCCGGGAAGAAGCCGTGCGGAATCCCTTCGTCGCGGAGCTGTGCATCGCAGGGCACATGAACGTGGAAGACCTCGCCGGATCGATGGCCTTGCTGAAAGATCGGGATTTGCTCATCAGCCGCGCGCAGCGGTGCTTCGCGGAGGCGGCCCTGACCGTGCGCACGCGCGCCGATGTGGATGTGACGCGGAAGAAACTTCTGCTCGCGCTCGATGCCGCGTCAGCCGAGGCGAATCCAAATTTGCTGAAGGGCGTGGCGGAGCTGGCGCGTGAGCGGGGGCTGGTTTCATTGGCGGCGCAGGCGTACACAGCGTGCCTTTCCATCCACGGTGCGGAAGCGGGCGCGCTGAATGAACTCATCGCTCTTTATGAAGCCGCAGGTGACACACTGAACACGCTGAAGACGGTGAAGCGCGCGCTCGCCCTCTGGCCGGAAAACCGAAACTACCAGGAAAAGCAGATCTACGTCTGCCTGCTCCTCGGCGATGACTTGGAGCGCTGCTTCGACTCCGCCGCGAAGCTACAGGCCGAGCGGCCTGCCGATGACATGCGCCGCCTGCTGCTCTCGATGGCTCACGCGCGAATGGGCGACTCCACGATCACCGGCTCTGAACTGAGGAAACTATGTGCGCGCGGCAGAGTCCCCGCGCGCTACCGCGCCGTGATCGGCGGCCTGCTCAAAGGCGCGGGCGATAGCGAGACTGCGGCGCAGATCGTGTCCGATGTCATGGACGAGGATGTGCGGCTGCCTGAGGAGAAGGCGTTCCTCGATCTCGCGCGGCTTTGAGGTTCGCGGCTCGATTCAGCCGCGCGGAAAACTTCAGCGTGGGCTGTCGCTCCGTTGTTTCTTCCTTCGTTCTTCGTCATCCTCGCCTTCACCGCCGCCGTAGCCGAGCACCTCGACGTTGATGATGGAGGGCAGGCGCTCAGCCTGCGGCTGGGTCTGCGTTTTCGTCGCAGCCTTCGCGGCCTGCTCTGCGGCGGATGAGCCTTGTCCGCCTGCGGTCGCTGCGGAGGCGAGGCCGCCGATGTTCGGCGCGCTGACCACCGGCGCGGCTGGCGTGCCGCTGCTGGTGCCGGCCACGCTGATGTTGCTCGCGTTCAAGACGGCGGTGGCCGCGATGTTGAGATTGCCCGACGAGCGGATGCCGGCGTCTCCGGCATCGATCACACCGACGGGCGCGATGAGATCCACATTCCCGGGTGGCACACCGACCACGGTGTCGAGCACGCCGATGCCACCACCAGTCGCGAGGCCTGCGAGGTCGGTCTGCACGTTGCCGCTTTGCGGATCAATGATCACACGCGTCGGCGGCGCGGACTGCACAGTCTTCGATGCGGCACCGGCCGCGATGTCGCCGGCCGAAGACCAGATGGTGATGTTGCCGCCGCGCAACGTGAAGATGCGCGACGTGCCGAGATCGACGTTGCCATTGGCGAAGATGGAGATGCTGCCTCCGTGCTCGGTGAGGATGCCTTGGTCGAGCGCCTGATTGGTACCCTGATTCACACCGACCGAAAGCTTGCCTCCAGGTGCGAGCACGCTGATATCGCCCCCGCTGCGCGTCTTGATCTCGCGCGAGGTGAGGGAGATGTCGCCTGTCCAGCCAGTCCCTGGGAAAAGAGTGGAGATCGCCTTGAATCCGGCGTCGTAGTTCGAGCCGTCCGCCGTGTGATCGCGCCCCGCATCACGCAGCACGAGGAAGAAAACCTCGAGCGCACGACGACGCTGCTCTTCGACGGGCAGTTGCGCGAAAGACGTGGATGAGATCGGGTCGGTGAGTTCCGAGAGGTATCGTGCGCCGCTGGTGGCGATGATGAAATCGGCGATGAACCTGTCGAAGTCGAGCTTGGTGGAGTTGAAACCGAACGCTCCGCCCAGCCCGGCACCGACGATGATGTCCGCGCCTTCGAAGGGAAGAAACGGGTTGCGCGCATTTCCGATGCTGACGATGCCGAGGCCCGTGCCGTCGGGATTGTTCGGTCCCACGCCGAGATCAAGGTTGCGGCCTGCCAGCACCTCCAGCGTGCCGGGCCCGCTGATCTGGATGTCACCGGCCTCGGCGCCCTCGCCCAGCGTGAGCAGATTGCCCGTCGCGTTCGATTTCACACGCAGCGGGGAGCTGGGGTTGTAGGCCACGATGTCGCGGCCGCTCGCGATGACCGTCACATCACTTTCGCGCACGTTCTGCACATAGAGCGAGATGTCCGTGATGTCTTTCCCCGCGAAAATTTGCGCTGACTTTCCGGAGAACAGGGTGAGGCCGGAGATGCTGCCCGTACCCGCGTAAAGGCGGACGGGATTGAAATCATTCGCATGCAGCGGCCCTGCGGCGTGCAGCGTCTGCTTCGTCTGGATCACCCCGGCCTGTCCGATGCTCGAACCCGTCTCAGCGAAGATTTTGTTCAAGAAATCCAAGAACACACTCTGCGTCACATTCGCCGCCTGGCTGGTGCCGACCAGGGTCTGATAGGCGAAGGGCGTTGTGATGCCAGGAATGCTTGCGGGGCTGGCATCGGAGAGATTGATGCGCGCTGAACTCCACTGCGTGACAGTGCGCCCGTTGATGGTTGTCACGCCCGTCGGCTGCAGCCCGTTGATCGCGCCGCTGGCGATCAGGTTGATCGATCCCGTGGGGGAAGGGGACAGGGTCAGGTCGCCTGCGAGATTGATGTCTCCGGAAAACGCGGTCGCGTTCACGGTCGGGGGCAGCAGTTGCGCGCCTGTGGTGAACGGTGACACATTCGACTCCACGAGACGCAGCCACGGCTGGTAGAACGAGGCTGTGGCCGGATTTGAGCCAAAGCGCAATTGCTGGTCGAACCACGCCAGCAAGGTCGGCGTGGCGGTTCCGCTTTCGGAGCCGGAGGGCAAGGTCACGCTTGTGCGCAAAGTCAGGTTACCTCCGAGTGAGGAGATGCTCACCGCATCCGTGGCGGCATAAGTGCTGAAGTACGTCTTGTACCAATAGGTGTTGCTGTAGCCTTGTGGCAGCAGGAAGGCGTTCACCACCGGCCCCATCAGCACGTCTCCGCGCGCGCTCACATCGAAGCTGCCCTTGCCAAGATAAAGCGTCGTGGGCAGCCAGGTGCTGGAGTCCAGCGGCGCGGAGTTCGTGAGATTCGTTGTCGATGGGGAGCGTGTGCTGTTGGTCACGATGCTGCCACCGGCGGAGAGTGTTCCATTGCCTCTTTCGACGTAATAGACACCGGCGTCGATGTTGTTGCCCGCGCGTACCATGAGATCACCTCCACCGAGCTCGATGAGGTTGGCAGCGTCCGCGCTGATGGCCTTGCCGCTCGCGTCTTTTCCCTTCATGCGCGCGTTGGTGGGTATCACCGCGTCCACGTTGGTGATGTTGTTACCGGCGATGAGCGTGACGTCCCCGCCACCCAACGCTCCGATGCCTTCGAAGAAGTTGCTGAAATCCACCCACCACGTCGTCGATGCCACATCGCTGTTGGAGCTGTTTGCATAGCGCGAGCTGCCGAACAGTCCGGTGGCTGGATCGACATAGCCGCGCCGGTAGAGCCAATTCACCGGCATCTGGCGCTCCGAGTCGGCGATGAGGACGCCCGCTGTGTTCTTCGTGTAATGCACGATGTCGCGCTGCGCATGGATCGTGATGTCCCCTCCCGCCATCGTGTATTGCGCGGGGTAATTGGGATTCTGCTGGCGGTTTCCCAGGCTGCCGACGCTGCCGACGAGCGAGCTTTGGCGCGGTGTGTCAAAAGTTCCGCCCAACGTCGGATCAGTGACCTGCACGCCAGCCGTGTAGATCGTGGCAAACTGGTTGAGCAACTGCACGTCACGCCGCGCGGAGATGTCGATGTCGCCTGTGCCGGTGCGAATCACCTGAAACAGATTGCTGACCGCGCTCGAGGTCGTGGCCCCGGCCCCGGGCGCCGTGGCCATGTTCAGACCGCCATTTTTTCCGAGAAGTAGGGAGCCGGTCGTCACAGTCGTGCTGGCCGGCAGCACGCTGTGAAAATCCGCCGCGCTGAAGTCAGCGCCTGCCGTGAGGCGGTACGACCACGATTGCGCGTTGGCTGGAAGAAGAGGGTTGTAGGCAAGCAAGGCCGAGGTGTAGGCGCTCGAGGTGAAGCCATCCGTCAGCGCGTTATAGAAAACGAGATCGCCCGATGCTTTCAGCGTCAGCACTCCCGGCGCGCTCTTTGTGCCGGAGCGGTAAGTCGCGAGATTCCAATCGCTCGTGGAGGTGGAACTCGTCGTTCCGAGCGTGAGATTGCCGTTGCGATTGATGATCTCCGCGCCCGGCATGACGACGAGCACGGATGAAAGCCCCGCGTTGTTCGCGAGAATGCGCGCCGTGATCGCGGCGGCTGCATTGCCGAAGGTGATGCCGTTCGACTTCACCAGCGCCTGCGTGCCGGTGTTTGCCGTGTTCGTGATCACGCCCGAGGTGCCGGTGAGGTCGAAGAGCTTGTAGCCTTCCACCTCGATCTTCGAGGCACCGGTGATGGTGCCGTTGATCGGATTGATCTGAATTTCATTGCCCGTGCTCACCTGCGGCGCGCGAATGTGCAGCGTGCCGGTGAACTGGCCGGGCATGGCGCTGGTGGTGGTGTTGCTGGCGACGGTGAGGTTGATCACGGACCCGGTTTGAATGTCCACACGCGCGGCGGTGTTGATCACGCCATTGATTTCAGATCCACCCTCAAGATAGACCGATCCCCCCTTGCCAGCGTTGCTGAAGGTCTGCGCGGACACGTTCAAGATCGCGCCTGCGCTCAGCGTCACGCTGCCCGAGGCCTTGAGGTCGATGTTCCCACCTGTCGTCCCTGATGCGTCGATGGCGCCCGTCACAGTGATCGATCCCGCGTCGGCTGACAGGACAAAACTCCGCGCTCTCGAGACACCATCGATCACGACATCGCCCGTGCGCAGGCGGATCGAGCGCGACTCGGTGAAGACGCCTTCATTGAGCACCGCGTTCAGGGTTGAAAAGCTCGCGAGCGATCCCGCGTCGAGATTGAACGAGCCATTCAGCCCGCCCGCGCCACCTTGGCCGAAGACGCCGCCGCCGAGAACGAACGCACCTTTCGGCGCGCTGACTGTGAGGGTGCCTGCATCTCCGCCGCCAGCCTGGCCCGCCACGTTGATCACCGCGCCGCTGGTGATCTGCACGGACCCGTTGTCGGCGCTCAGCGTCACTTGGCCCGCGTCCGTGTATTGCACCACATCATAGAAGGTCTGTGCGGTGCCGCCGACATCGAGCCTCCCTCCAATCACCAGCGGTCCGCTCAGCGCCTGCATTTTTAGGAGCCCGCTGGGCAGCATGATGTCGGTGGTGGCGGTGACGCCCGCCCCTTTGAAACTCAGGCTCGCGCCGAGCCCGCCTTCCACGCTGGCGGTCGTGCCGGATTGAATGAGGGCCAGATCGCCTCCCGCCGTGATGCCGTGGCTCGCGGATTTTTCCGCGGTGATCAACGGAGCGGTGACAGTGACGGCCCCCGGCGCTGAGAGCGAGCCTGATCCCTTCACGATGACACCGCCCGATGCGTTCAACGCGAGCGCGGCGTATTGCTGGATGGCCAGCGTGCCTTGCCCGAGGCGTATCGTATCGCCATTAAACACCAGCGTCCCGCTGAGCGCGCCAGCGGCTGCCGGTGCCTTTGCGCTGGCACTGTTGTCCAGCGTGATGTCACCCGCGTTGAACGACACGATCCCGCCACCCGAGTTCAAGCCGCGAATCGCCCCGGCATGAAGCGCGAGCTTTCCGGCTGATGCGAAGGTGCCCGTGCCGTAGAGATCGATCGACGTGTAGCTCAGCAACGAGAGCGACTGCGCGCTCTGCAGACCTTGCAGAACCGACCCGGCGAGCACCAGCCCCACCGTCGGCTGCAACGCGCCTGGATTCTCGAACTGGATGCTGATGCGCCCGCTGTTGAGCGAGATGGCATTGCCGAGAATGGATGCGGATGCGTCAAGCGCGGTGGCATAAGTCGAGTCGAGGATAATGCCTTCGCCCGTGATCGTGGCACCCGCGCCGATGGTCATCTTTGGAACAATCACGCCAGGGAAATCATCCGGCACAGTGACGGAGTTGCGGAAGATCTCCGCCTTCGGATCGCTCGTGACGCGGAGCATCGTGCCATTGCCGCTGCCAGCCACGGCGGCGTCACCGAAGATCAGGAGATCGGCCGCGCCACCGAGCGTGCCCGATTGCTCGACATGCGAGCCTGCCTCAAGCGTGAGCGTGCGCGTGGCGGCGAGGATGATCTCCGCTCCGCTCAGCGGCGTGCCCGCATTGTCCACCGTGATATTTCCTGTGACGACCTTCACGTTCGTGCCATTGACACCAAACGTGCGCGATCCGCCGACCAGCAGGCTCTCCGCACCCCAGCGTGACACGAGGGATGAATCCAGCACCAGCTTGCCACCCTGATCCGGCGCGCCGACGCCTCCGATGACGATGTCGATCGGCGTGCTGATGTCGATCACACCGCCGCGCCCTCCGGCTGTGCTGTATCCATAGACGTCGCCCCGCAATGACATGGCCTGAGTGGATTGGAAGAGCAGATAGCCGCCGTCGATGGGCAGGCGCGGCACCGGTGAGTCGAGCTTGAGCGCGCTCTCCTTGAGGAAAGTGTTGGCAAAGTAGGTCTTGTATTCGGAGCGCTGGTTCACGACCGACGCGGGCGCGACCTCGAACCGCGAGTAGAGTGATGTGGCCTCCCGGCTCGAGTTCAAATCGTTGAAGCGATAGCCGGACACATAGGACGAGCCGTCCGGATTCTGGAATGTGCCGACTGGCTGCCCTGACTGCGGCGTCACGAGCACCGCGCCGGGAAGCAAGGCATAGCGCGCGGGCAGCAGCGTGTACGTCCCCGCGCGTAACGCGCTGCTCCCTCCCAGAAAAATGCGGTCGCCGACCTGCAGCGTGTCGTTCACATAGCCTGCGTCATCGACAAAAGCTTCCGCCGATCCGAATGGGGCATAGGGCGAGAAGTTCGAATCGTACCCTGGGATCACCGCAAAGCTGCCGTCCGATGCCAGCACATCCGTGGTGCCGCCATTTCCCTTCACCCATGTGTAGGCCAGCAGGTCGCCGCCGCCCGAGATGTCGATCAGCGATCCCGCCTCTGTGGTGACCCCGCTCGCCGAAAGGCTCACAGACTTTCCGACGATGCCACCCGCGGTGATGTCGCGGCCGGTGGGGTCGATCCATCCCGTTCCGTTTTGCACGATGCCGTATGGGATCAGCGTCGCCTCGCCCGTCACGGAATTCACCGCCGAGACTGAGGTGATGCTGCCCGCCGCGAGCGTGAGCTGTTGCGTGACGGGCATCGGCGCCGCCGGCGCAGCGCCCGCAATCGGATTCACCGGCGGGGTCCCTGTGCCATCCCAGCCGAGGTTGATGCTGCCGATCGGCGCGCGTAGCACGCCGCCTTGATTGATGATCGATGCGAAGACATTCAACTGCCCGCCCGCCGAGAGCGGAAGGTCGCGCTGCACACCTGACCATGCGATGCTGACCGAACCCGGCTGGGTCGCGCCGTTCACGATGTGGTCGTAGGCCGTGATCGTGAACGCCGACGCCGTCGTGGGATAGATCTGACCGGCAGTGAGCAGGAGATTGCCCGCGATGTTGAAGGTGCCGTTGCCGCGGATGTCGTTCTTCGCGTAGAGACTCGCGCTGCCGATGTTTTGCAGAGACAAGTTGCCGATGTCGATGAGATCCGCGCGCACATTGAGGCTGCCAGTGCCATGGGTGGGGGTGAAATAAAACGCACCGGTCTGATTGGAAAACGGGATGACCTGCTCTTCCGCCTGATAGGGGATGTGGAACGACTGGCCCAGCTTCACATAGGGTGCCGAGAGACTCACGACATCATCGGCATAGATCACACCGCCGTCGGCGACGGAGAGCTTCTGCCTCGCATCGATCGTCACGGGACCGGAGAACTTCACCACGCCGCCGAGACTCAGTGAATCAAATCCACCGCGTGCGAAAGTGTCGGAGGCAAACCAGCCCTGGCCTTGGATCGCATCACCCTTGGCATCGACGACGACTTTTCCGATTGCGGTTTGATTTGCAGGCAGCGGGGCAGGGATGCTGGTGCCGCTCTGTGTGATCGTCAGGTTCACATCCACCGGCGTCGCGGGCGCATCGGTGGAATAGAATCTGCCCGATGAAACGTTGAGCGTGCCGCCGACCGCCGTCGGTCCGCCGGCCTCACCGAGCAACGTGGCGTCGGTGAAGAGCATCTGCCCGCCCTTGAGATTGATGGTGCCGCCATCGCTGTCGATGCGCGTCGGCACGACGAGCGAGGCATACAGAGGGGAGGTGAGGCCGCTAGTCAGCGGCACGATGCGTTTGCCATTGAGCACGTTTTGCAAAGTGGCGTCGAGATTCAGGTAAGCCGGCGGCACATCGACCACATCACTCGCGCCGGAGACATCCAGCACCGCACCAGCAGCCGCGACGATGTTTCCCGACACATGGATCGTGCCGCCGGGCAGCACATACCCGGTGTTGTTGCCCCATTGATTCAGCGTGCGCACCGTCGTGCCGGCGGTGGAGAGACGGCTGTCCGGTCCGATGTAAACTGTGGTGCGCGCCTGCGTCAGGTCGTTGAAGACCGCCGTCGAATTCGTCGCGCCGGAAATTTGGATCACGCCGGACGGAGCATGGATGGAGCCGAGCACCGCGACGGTTTGCCCGCGCAGCGTGACTGTGGCCATCGGGTCGGTGCGGATCACCGCGCCTTCAGCGAGCACGACATCGCCCCGCGCGAGCTGTCCCTTCACGCCTGCATCGAACTCATCCCGCGCTTCTGCCGCGCTGAAGGTCAGGCTGACCGGCGTGCGCTGATCCACCGGCTTCACCACGCGGCGCATCTCGACGGAGTCATTTCCCCTCACGTTGATGAAGGCCACGAGGCTCTCGGCCACCGGCTCGATCACCGTTCCCGGCGCGATGTACACACCCGGCAAAAACTGGGCGGGCTCGTCGTCCGCAGGCACATCGCCGCCCACCCTCGCGCCGAAGCCCTGGAGCGTAAACTGTGTGAAGCCGCCTTGGCTGAAGAACTCTGGCTGGAGCAGCAGCGTGTCCGCGTTCAAAGCGCTGCCACCGATCTGAACGAGCGGCGCTTGCAGCGTGAGCGAACCGCCTTTTGCGCCGGAGTAGCCTTTGAGAGTCGCACCGAGATTCAGCCTGCCGCCGACAATTCCGAGAAGATTCAAATCTTGCCCCGCCTTGATGGCGATGCTGCCAGCATCGCCGTATGAACGTTTCCCAGTCGCGTTCACCACCACACCGCCTGAGACATCGATCACACTGCCTGCCGCGAGATCCGCATTGAAGGTATTGATCGTGACCGATCCGCCCTTCGTCACCACCGGCAGCGTGAATGGCGCGGGCGCTTCAAGGCGGTCATCGACGATCAAGCCAGCCGCGCTCAGCGATGCGCCGCCGCCGAGCGTGAAGGTGCCGCGCGCCGGATCCGCCGTCGGATTCACGAAGGCTTCCGTGCCGAACTTCAGCCGTAAGTCCGCCACCTGATAAGGCGAGAAACTGTACACCGAGAAGCTCAGCTTGCCGCCCGGTGCCTCGACCTTGCCGAGGATGGAAATGTTTTTGCCTGACAGCGTGATGCCGCCGCCAGCGGGCGCCTTGAGGTCCACATTCTCGGGAACGATGATGTTTCCATCGCTGTTCACCACGGTGAGGAAGCCAAAGCCATCCTTGGTGAGAAGCTCGGGCGATAGCACGACCTGCTCCTTCCGATCCGCGCGCAGTGCCGAAGCCACGCCGAACTCATCCAGCTTGAAGGCATCTGCCGCTGCGGCTGAAGCTCCGGAAATGAATGTGACGTCAGGCGGAGTCGGGGAGTGCAGGGGAAAGAGATTGGTCCGGTCGATCTGCCTGGCCTCGAACGAGAGCGAGAGCGCGCTGGCCTTCGGCAGCTCCGTCCGTTGTTTTGGACCCGCGACGGTGTTGCCGCGCAGCGTCCCGTCGAGCGCCATGGCTGGCGCGGCGATGTCGATGGTGCCTCCGGCCGCGCCCTGCACATAGCTTTGCTCATAGTGCCTTCCGCTCATCCACGGCACCGAGTACGTTTCCGTCACTCCCCATCGCGAAGAGCCGGTCGTGAACTGGCCGGTGTAAATGCCATCGTAAATTTGGTCCGGCGTCGCCTGCGCCACATCGACCAGCCTGCCGCCCTGCAACACGCGCGTCGTCTGCACGAATCCTCCGGCATGATTCAGGAACCCGCCTGACACATCGATGACCGCGCCCGGCTGCAGCACCACCGACTCTCCTGCGGAGAGCGATACCGTGCCGCCCTCTGCCGTCAGCTCACCCGCCGTGCGTTGGATCAGGCCGACGTAGCCTGACAAGTCGGCGAGCGGTGTGCCATACCACGTCTTGCCGTTGTACGTCCCCGTCTGCCGCAGATCCACTGTGAGCGTCGGCCCGCGCAGAACTCCGTCGCGTTGCACGGGCGCGTCAGCCAGCTCCGCTCCCCGCAGTTCCACGGACAAAAGGTACTCCGCCAGCGCCACCGTGATGTCCGTCGATCCCGCCACGTTGATCATCGCGCCGCTCTCCGCATAGATTTGTCCGCCTGCGCGCACGAAGGTGCTGCCTGCCTCGCCGATGGTCTGGATGTAGTCCCACACACCGGCGCTCACCGCGACTTTTGCGTTCGGCGCGAGCAGCGTGGAGTCAGCACCGAGGTGGACATTCCTCCCCTGAATGTTCACCTGAGATTGCAATGGCAGCTTGGTGCCAACGGTCTGCTCCGCGCTGCTCCACTCCGGCAAAATCTGCATCACGCTCCCGGCGCCGAGCGTGATGGTGCCCGTGCTTCGATTGAGAAAGGGCAGGCCGAACACTGGATTCGTCGCATCATAACGGGTGTTCGTGACCGCATCATAACTGGCCAGCAAATCGATGCGCCCGTTCAAGGACACCGACGTCGTGCTGTCGATCCCGCCGAGCTGGTTCACTGTTTTGCCAGCGATCGTCGCATTGCCGCGGAACACCTCGATGAGGCCGGCGTTCGTCGCGGTGCCCGCGTATTCACCGCGCACGGCATCGGTCACCGCGCCGATGTACACGTCCAGACCGCGCAGGCTCGCATCGCTGGTGCTGTGCGCATCGAACCCGACCTGCAAGCCTGCGGCAAGAATCGTCTGTCCGTCGGGTGTGGAGATCGTGCCTGCGTTTGTCACATTCGGGCCGACGAGCGCGACGCGGCCGCCGACGTGATCCGCTGTGGTCGGCGCGGTGATCTGCGCGCCTGGCTGCACGACGACATCGCCGCTGCGGCCGTCGGGCGTGCTCGCTGCCGGCGGCGTGAACGCTGGCGTTCCCTTTGATCCAGCGGGCAGCGCGATTGAGGAAAACAAAAACTGCGCGTCGGGATTGTTCAGCAAGCCCCGCGTGATGAGGTTGTCGTTGATGGGCAATGACGACGCCACGAGCGTGTGGACGTTCACCTGGCTCGAGCCGCCGAAAATGATGCCGTTCTGGTTGATGATGTACACCTGCCCCTGCGCCGTGATCGAGCCGAGAATCTGCGCTGGCGAGCCCGACGGATCATTCACCTTGTTGAAAGCGATCCACTCTCCCACACGCTCTGCGCCCGCGCTTTGATCGAAGTGGACCGTGGTGTTCTTCCCAACATTGAAGGTCCGCCAATTCAGGATCGCCTGCTGCTCGTTCTGGATGATCGTCACCTTGCCGCGCGATTGCTGCGGCGCGGACGCTCCGGTCCATGCGCCCGCGGGATCCACTTCGAGGCCGCCTTTCCTGAGTCCATCGGGCACGTTTGGCAGCATGAGGCCGGAATGATTCGGATCGCGCCCGAGACTGGACGGACCGGCGATAGCGGCGGCACGCGCGGCCGACTGCATCACGCG
>JANOBO010000143.1:0-14234 GCA_031411695.1 Verrucomicrobiaceae bacterium | reverse complement strand
GATGCGGCTTCGCGCGGGCACTCGGTGTGTTTGATCGAGCAGAGCGACTTTGCAAAAGGAACATCGAGCCGCAGCACGAAGCTGGTGCATGGCGGCGTGCGCTACCTGAAACAGGGGAACATCTCGCTCGTGCTCGAGGCTCTGCGTGAGCGCGGGCTGCTCTGCAAAAACGCGCCGCACCTCGCGCACAGCCAGCCGTTCATCATCCCGAACTATCACTGGTGGGAAGGCCCGTTCTACGGCATCGGCCTCAAGGTGTATGACGGGCTCGCGGGCCGGCTCGGGCTTTCCCCATCGCGTTTTCTTTCCCGCGCTGAAGTCATCGAGCACCTGCCGAACATCGAGACGGAGCATCTCACTGGCGGCGTCATTTATCACGACGGGCAGTTCGATGACTCGCGCCTCGCCGTCAATCTCGCGCAGACAGCCGCGGAACATGGCGCGGTGGTTCTGAACTACGTCCGCTGCGAGGGCTTCATCAAGGAGGGCGGCCACATCGCCGGAGTGCTGGCCAAGGACATCGAGGGCGGCGCTGAACTCGAGGTCCGCGCGCGCTGCGTGATCAATGCCACCGGCGTGTTCGCAGACGCGCTGCGGCACAAGGACGACGCGCAGGCCGCCGCCATGCTCAGCCCCAGCCAAGGCGTGCATCTCGTGCTGCCGCGCGAGTTTCTTCCCGGCGATGCGGCCATCATGATCCCGAAGACGGACGATGGCCGCGTGCTTTTCGCCGTGCCGTGGCATGGCCGCCTCGTCGTCGGCACCACAGACACGCCGGTCGCCGAGGCATCGCTCGAGCCGCGCGCTCTGCCGGAGGAGATCGAGTTCATCTTCGCCGAGATGGCGCGCTATCTCGCGCGGGATCCTGGCCGCGCGGATGTGCTCAGCGTTTATGCCGGCCTGCGCCCGCTGGTGAAGCAGCACGCCGTCGGGAATACCGCCGCCCTTTCGCGTGACCACCTCATCGTCGTCTCCGATTCCGGCCTCATCACCATCACAGGTGGGAAATGGACGACCTATCGCAAGATGGCCGAGGATGTCATCGATCATGCCGAGCTGATCGGCACGCTCGATCATCGCCTCTGCAAAACGCACGCGCTGGCCATCCATGGCAGCGCGGCGGATCACAGCGGGCCCGAGCACTTCCGCGTCTATGGCGCCGATGCTCCCGCCATCCGCGACCTCATCACAGCCGACGCAGCGCTTGGGGAGACGATTCATCCGCAGCTCGAGTTCCAAAAAGCAGAAGTGGTGTGGCACGCGCGTCATGAGATGGCGCGCACAATCGAGGACGTGCTCGCACGCAGGACGCGCGCTCTGCTGCTGGACGCACGCGCCAGCATAGCCGCCGCACCCATCGTGGCCGATCTCCTGGCGGGGGAGCTTGCACGCGATGCTATCTGGGCCGCGCGGCAGGTGGAAGACTACACACGCCTCGCATCGGGCTATCTACTGCCCGGCTCCAGTGTCGTTTGAGATTCCGCCGCGCAGATTCTTCGCGCTTGCCATTCACTCCGGGATTTCCGATTCTCGGCGCTTCTCCATGACACATCGACTTCTCCTGCTCCTCACCGCCGCCGCGCTGCTGCCGTCCTTTTCATCCAGCGCCGCTGAGTTCAGCGCGTGTTATTGTGACAAACATCTGATGCCCCAGCCGACGAAGCTCGTGCCGGGAAGGAAATATGCGCGCGACCGGCTCATCGACATCCAGCACCTGAAGCTCGATGTCACGCCTGATTTCACCCGGCGCACGATTCGTGCGACGGCTACGCTGTCCTTCAAGCCCATCGCGCGGCCGCTCGCAAAACTGGAACTCGATGCGGTGGATCTGCGCGTCGAGAAAGTCGAGTGCAAGGGTGCCACGATAGCCGACCGAGATGTCTCGGCGGAGAAGATCACGCTCACGTTTGCGCAGCCCATTGCGGCGGATGCGGAGGCGTCCGTCACCATCTCGTACACCGCGCAGCCGGAGCGCGGACTGTATTTCCGCACGCCGGAGATGGGCTACAAAAGCGGTGACACACAAGTGTGGAGCCAAGGCGAGGCGGAGCTGCATCGCTTCTGGTTCCCGAGCTACGATTACCCGAACGAGCGCTTCACCAGCGAGGTCACCTGCCATGTGCCGGGTGACATGCAGGTCATCTCAAACGGGCGGCTGCTCTCGCAGGAGAAGGGCGCGGACGGGCTGACCGCGTGGCATTGGCTGCAGGACAAGCCGCATGTGAACTACCTCGTGGCGCTCGCGGCGGGATTCTTCCACAAAATCGAGGACAAGACGGGCAATGTCCCTCTTGCCGTGTTCGTGCCGCCGTCGGAAGCGGCGCAGGCGCCCAATGCATTCCTCGACACCAAGAGCATCATCGAGTTCTTCAATCAGGAGACCGGCGTGCCATTCCCATGGGACAAGTATCATCAGGTCTATTGCCTCGACTTCCTCGCCGGCGGCATGGAGAACACGAGCTGCACATTCATTGCCGCCGGCCTGCTTTTCTCAAAGGAGACCGAGCAGCTCCGCACGCTGCACCGACTCGACGCGCACGAGACGGCGCACCAGTGGTTCGGTGACTTGGTCACCTGCCGCGATTGGTCGCACCTGTGGCTGAACGAGGGCTTCGCCAGCTACTACACCATTCTCTACGAGGAGAAAAAACTCGGGCGCGATGCGATGCTGCTCGCGCTATGGGAGGAGGCGCAGGAAATCTTCCGTGCGAACGACCCGCGCCCGACTGTGTGGCGCGACTATGAAGATCCCATGCAGCAGTTCGACACCCGCGTGTATCCGCGCGGCGCTTGGATTCTGCACATGCTACGCAGCCAGCTTGGCGCTGATTTGTACCGCAGAGGCGTGAAGACGTATCTCGAGCGCCATCGCGGCCAAGTCGTCGGCACCGATGATTTACAGGATGTGATGAGCGAGGTCAGCGGGCTCTCACTCGATGCGTTCTTCGACCACTGGCTTTACCACGGCGCGTTTCCCGAATTCAACGTCGTCTATTCGTGGGACGCTGCGGCGAAGCAGGCCAAGCTCACGATCAAGCAGACGCAGAAAATCAGCGCCACCGTCGGGCTTTTCCAGGTGCCGTTTCCCGTTCGCTTCTTCATTCCCGGCGAGGCAAAGCCGCTGGACTTCACCGTCACCGTGGCGCGCGCTGCGGAGGATTTTTATTTTCCGTTGCCAAAGCAGCCGGAACTCGTGCGGCTCGATCCAGACTACACCGTTCTCGCGAAGATGGATTTCTCCCCGCCTCCCGAGATGCTGAAGCGGCAGCTCGGTGGCGACGTCATCGGCCGCATGCTGGCCGTGCAAAAGCTGGGTGAGAAGAAGGACGGCGAGTCAGTCAAACAACTCGCGGCCGTGCTCGGTGGTGATGCATCCCACGGCGTGCGTGGCGAGGCGGCGCGTGCGCTGAAAAAGATCGGCACACCCGAGGCGCGCGGCGCTCTCGTGGCGGGTGTGCGGCAGGAAGACGCGCGTGTGCGCCGCGCAGTGGTGGAGTCGCTGGCGGCGTTCCACGAAAAGGAAGCGTGGGACGCGCTCACGGAAATGGCGGGCGCGGAGAAGAACCCCGAGGTGCGCGCCGCGATCGTGCGGACGTGGGGCGCACGGCCGGGTGATGCGGCCATCGCGGACCTTCTGCGCAAGGAGCTGGCCTCGCAGACTTACAACAACGTCGTGGCCAGCGCCGCCATCCAGGCCTTGCGCGCGCAGGATGATGCCGCCGCTGCGCCCGCCGTGCTGGCTCGTTTGGGCGCCGCACCGCTCGATTTCCGCACGCGGGATCTTGCCGCCTCACTCGATGCATTGGCCTTCCTCACGCGCGAGCAGAAGGACCGCGATGCAGCGCGCGAGTTCATCGCCACACATCTCAGCAGCCCGAAAGAGGAGCTGCGTGCGGCGGCCGCGCGGGCGCTCGGCACCTTGCGTGATCCGAAGGCCATCGCGCTGCTACAGCCGCTCGTCGTGGAGATGCGGCCCTTCGCAGATCCTGTCCGCACCGCCGCCGAAAAGTCGCTCGCCGACTTGTCATCGCTGCTAGCGGGCCCGCAGGATTTGAAGAGCGTTTGGGACAAGATGCAGACCTTGCAGCGGAAGACGGATGATCTGGAGAAAGAACTCGAAACGCTGCGCAAAAAGTCCAAACCGGAGAAAGCCGCGCGATAAAGTTTTCCGGTGCAACGATCACAGTTGAGCGGCCCGGCTGTTCATCTCCAGCGCCCGCCGCCACCTGCTCACTAAATCGAGCCGAGCCCAGCGCCGGATTTTGGCTTCTGCACTGTGCCGCCTCTCCCGTTCTCACAAACATCTTACAACACTCTTACAGTGATCTGACAACCGCGCGCCCGACGTGTGCTCTAGTTCCACCGTCACCCCAACCGCGCATCCCTGATGCGCGGCGGATCGGCAAAACACTTTTAACGGAGAGTTGGTTCCTTCGGGCTGTTGGATTCAATGACTGAGGTCGGGGCGGGCGCCAAGCCCGCCCCGATGTGTTTGGAGAAACCAGCATGGTTCGTGCCCCGATCCGGTCCGGTCTGCGCACGGGGTTTCGCTACACAAGCGTGCTGTCGTCCGCGCGCTCGAGCTTGCCGATCTTTTTCTTGATGACCTCGAGCTGCACCGTCATCTCGTGCATCGCCTTCAGGCTGTCCTTCATCGTCTCGTCATCCCTCAGATGCGGCAGGGCGGGATGGATTTTCATGAATTGCAGCGCGATGTTTTTGCAGGCTTCGCGGATCTGGGCAATGGCGGCGGGTCTTTCCATGGTGCGGAGAATAGACCGCGTGCCCGTTTTGTCATGCGTGGCGACTTCATGCTTGAATGATCGGCCGGCCCGGCGATCTGCACTCCGATGAACCTCTGCGCCACTCCGACCGATGCCCTCGCTGAAATCCTGTGGGACTACATGCTCATGCGGCACGAGCCGCGCGCGTGCGATTTGATTCTGGCGCTGGGCAGCAATGACACGCGCGTGGCGGAGCACGCTGCGGATTTGTTTCGGCGCGGCTTGGCGCCGCGCGTGCTTTTCTCCGGCAATGTCGGCAAGCTGACACGCGGGAAGTTCGTCAAGTCGGAGGCGGAGACGTTTGCGGATGTGGCGGAGACGAAGGGCGTGCCGCGCGAGGCCATCCTGCTGGAGCCGCGTTCGACGAACACGGGCGAGAACATCCAGTTCAGTCGCGAGGTGCTGGCGGAGCATGGGCTGGACCCGCACGCATTCATCGTCGTGCAAAAGCCGTACATGGAGCGCCGCGCCTACGCCACGTTCATGAAGCAATGGCCAGGGAAGGACATCCTCATGGCCTCGCCGCCGCTCTCGTGGGCTGCTTATCCGACTGCGACGCTGACAAGGGACATCATCATTCCCATCCTCGTCGGGGATGTGCAGCGCATCCGCGTGTATCCTGAAATGGGGTTTCAAATCGAGCAGGAGATGCCGGACGCGGTGTGGGCGGCGTATGAGGAACTCGTCGCGCGCGGATTCACCAGCCATCTCATCCAGGACTGATGGCGCCGTTGCAGCGGGCCGCGAAGTGTGAACACTTCTCCGCATGAGCCCGCCACCCATCGGCCCCGTTCTGATCCGGCATGAAGGTCATGCCCCGCGCGAGCGCAGTGAGTGCGGCTGGCGTGACCGCCTGATCAGCCGTGAGGACGCCGCGCTCTCGCCTGCAGCATGGGCGCACGCGGTGGACATCGACGGAGCGCGCCCGCACTACCACAAGCGCTCCACCGAGCTCTACTACGTGCTCGATGGCGGCGGCACTGTGACCCTGGATGGCGTGGAGCACGCGGTGTCAAAGGGATCGCTGGTCCACATCCCGCCAGGCGTGGTGCATGGTGCCAGCGGCGTGATGCGCGTGCTGGTCATCGGCATCCCGGACATCGCTGCGGATGATTACTTTGCGGTGGAGGAAGAGCGCTCGGCGTGACTCATGCGCGGTGATTCACGCAAAGACGGCGCGCTTCCAGACAGGCACGCGGGCCTTGATCTCCTGGAGATACCAGCGGCAGAGATCAAAGGCCTCCGCGCTGTGTCGGGTGTGGACGCGGATGACGATGCTGGGCTCCTCGCTGGCCACGAAGCCGAGCCGGTGCTGGATGAAGACACGGTGCGGACCGTGGTCTGCGGTGCCGCGCGCGATCAAATCCCGCAGCATCTTTTCCGCCATCGGCTGGTAGGCCGTGTAGTCGATGCCGCGGATCGGCCTCCCATCCTCCTCACCGCGCACCACACCGAGGAACTGGACCTCCGCGCCTTCGCCCGGCGCGAAGGACGATGCGCCGGGTGTGATGACGTCTTCCGAAAGGAGAAAAGAATCGCGGCTTTCGATCATCGTGCGCTGCGGAGTGTTCATGCGGCCGGTGACGGAAAGCAGGCGTCGGTTAAAGTCAATCGCGGCGCGGGCCATGCGTCTGCTGCGGACACGGCGCGCGACCTCACCGCGCGCGCTGGGTCTTGCCGGTGGTCTTTTTGCTTTTGCCGCCGTTTTCATCCGAGGACTTGAGAGTGGTGAAGATCTTCTGCGCGTAGGCCGCCCGCTTCTCCTGCGTCATGTCCGGCTGCTTCTCGATCCGCGCCTTGACGAGATCCTTGAACTTCGAGCGCGCGTCGGAGGAAAGGGATGCGTAGAGCGCCTTGCCGTCCTCACCGAGATAACTGGAGGCGCGGACCTTTTCCCCGCCCGATGACCTGGCATCCTCCCCGCGGTGCGGGGCGGACTTGCCGATGCTGGCGAGATGCGTGGTGGGCACGCCCTTCCTCGCGGCACCAGGGCTCAATTGCTCATCGCCAAAATGCAGCGTGACCTCCTCTTCACCGACCTGGAGTGTCACCTCGCTGTCGCGCAGCTCGCTGCTGCGGCTGGCATCCGTGAGCACCCAGCCTTGCGCGTTCGGCTCGCTGGAAACGGTGACGCTCTGCTTGGTTTCCTTGTTGAGAAAAGTGGCCACGGGCCGCCCTCCCACATAAGCGATGCCTGTGAGCCGGAGCGTTTCGGCAAGGTTCACCGTGCGGGTGAACGGCGAGTGTGTGATGAGGTTCATCGTCTCGCTTTGATCAAATGGCTGCGGCAGGTCTGGATCTGGGAGCGACTCATCGTCCGCACGCGCGGCACATGCGATCCAAGTGATCGCAAGAGAGGCGCGGAGAAGAGCAGTGAGGATCATGGGCTGTGAAGCACGTGCAAACGAGCACGCCCCGCGCATCTATCAGCTTGCGCCACGCCAAGCGGGATGGGGCGCGAGAATGCGGCCGCACGCGGGCGCACGCCCGCCTCCCATGGCGGGTTCGCGGGGTCCCGCGCGAAAGGTCTGTCACCCCGGGCTGGATTCGTGGGGCTCTGCGGGGCCTCAGGCCTTCTTCTTCGCGGCAGTCTTTTTGGCTGGCACTTCAGCGGGCTTCTTCACGACAGCCTTTTTTGCAGGCGCTGTTGGGGCTGGCTTCGCGGGCACTTCCGCAGGTTTCGCGGCGGCGGGGGGGGCCTTCTTGGCTTCCTTCTTTTCGGTTGCGGCGGGCTTTGTGCCAGCGGGAGGGCTGAAGAACCGGCTGCCGAGGTCTTTCTCGGCGCGCAGCCAATGTTCCAGATCGCCGCCATGCTTGCAGCCGCTCTCCAGATAGAGGTGGTAGGCGCGCTCGGCGATTTCTTCTTGTTTCGGTGTGAGTGAGGTCATCAGGGTTTCGTGTGGGGTTTGTGGTTTCCCCGTCGCGCACATCGCGTGGCCATCTGGTGATGGATCGCGACCTGCAAAACGGGGCGTCCTTCTTACAGGACGACAGCGGAGTTTGCAATCTCCATGCCAAGATGTGGCGAAATTATCACTGCCCACGATCACCCACGATCATGCTCCTTGACGGCGTGCGCGCTCGGGCTTTCAAGTCATCCATGAACGACCGGCCTTCGCTCCTCCCATCGCCTGAGTTTGAGAAGCTTGCATCGCTTCTGTCGGACCGCGTCATGCGCACAGCCGCATCCTTGGGAGCCGCAAATTTCACCGACTTCCTCGACCCCACGATGCGCAATCTGCTACAGCGCGCGTTTCAAAACGCGGAGGCGCACGAGGGCGCGGTGTGGCTGGTGGATGGCGAGGGGAAGGACCTCGTGATCTGCCATGCCTGGGGCACGCGCGCGGAGCAGGTCACCGGCTTTGCCCAGCCGCTGACCTCCGGCATCGTGAGCATGGTGCTGGCCACGGAGCAGGCGTTCTGCGAGAACAAGGTTTACACCAACCGGATGCAGGCGAAGGCACTGGATCAAAAGCTCGGGATGCTTACCTGCTCGATGATCGCCGCGCCGCTCACCTTTGCCAAAGGGCTGCGCGGTGTGGTGTCCTGCATCAAGGCCAAGCACACGCCGGATGAGCCGGATCCGCCGGACTTTTCCGCCACCGCGCTCGGCGAGATGCAGTTCGTGGCGCATGTGCTCGGCAGGCTGATCGAGCTGAACCTCGTGAGCATGATCACCGGCTGGGATGACGGACTATGAGCCGCGCCTGGATGACCCCGGCCGAGGCCACGGCAGCCCTGCTTCACGGCAGGGGCGCCGGCGTGAAGATCGCCATCATCGACTCCGGCGTGGAGTCCGCGCATCCCGCGCTCGGCGGCCTCGAGCTGCTCGACGATGTGGCGGTGGTGCATCAGGATGACGGGCTGGTGATCGAGGCGGGAGAGGCACGCGATGTGTTTGGCCACGGCACCGCAGTCGCGTGGTCCGCTTTGCAGACGGCGCCTGAGGCGCGCATCGGCAGCTTCCGCGTGCTGGACGGACGGAACCTGTCCAAAAGCCACGCCGTCTGCCGCGCGGCATTGCTCGCCATCGAGCGCGGCTACCACATCATCAACTGCAGCATCGGCGCGGGCATCAAGGAGCAGGTGCTGATGTACAAGGATTGGGTGGACCGCGCGTATCTCGGCGGCGTGCATGTCGTCGCCGCGTGCAACAACATGGATTTCCGCAAGCTCGAGTGGCCTGGCCATTTCTCATCCGTCATCACTGTGAACATGTTCGCCGCGCCGCAGGACGACCGGCTCTATTTGAACCAAGGCGGCTCGCTCGTCGAGTTTGCCGCGCATGGCGTCAGCGTGCGCGTGCCATGGAAAGGCGGCGTCACGATTGAGACGACCGGCAGCAGCTTCGCCGCGCCGAGGGCGGCTGGCATGCTGGCGCGTCTGCTGTCCGTGCGGCCGGAACTGCGGCCGCTGCAAGCGAAGGCGCTGCTGCAAACGGTGGCCGAGCCGTGGCCGGGCGTCAGCCCCGGCGGGGCGGCACAGCCATAGCCGTGGGTGACCGCCCAAAGGTGTCACCGCTGACGCGGTTCCACTTGAAGACAAGTTCCGTCTCCCGCGTCACCGTGCGTTGTCTCCCGCGACTATTGTTGTGCCAGCCCTACGGGCTTCGAGGCATAGCCTGACGCTGGCGAATCCCGAACAACAGCGCCTCGGGGATCGTAAGTACTTTCCGTTCCCCTCGCGCTCGCACCCGCATTCGCCATTCGTCATTCGTCATTTGCTACCCGCTGCCGCCGTCCCCATGTCCTCCTGCTGCCACTCTGAACACGAAGGCCATCCGCCTGCAAACACGGCTAGCGTGGCGAAGTACATCTGCCCGATGTGCGAGGGCGTGGAGTCTGACAAGCCAGGCGCGTGTCCGAAGTGCGGCATGGCGCTGGAATTGAACCCGCGCTGGCGCGGCGAGCGCGATGAGGACGACGGCGAACTGCGCGACATGTGGCAGCGCTTCGCCTGGGGCGCGATCTTCACCGTGCCGGTGCTTTTGCTCGCCATGGGTGAGGGCCTTCCCCTCGTGAAGATGGTCCCGCCTGCGGCCAACCGGCTGATGCAGCTCGTGTGGTCGGCACCCGTTGTGTTTTGGTGCGGCTGGCCCCTGCTGGTGCGCGCTTGGCAGTCATTTCGCACGTGGAACCTGAACATGTTCAGCCTCATCGGCCTCGGCGTGATCTCCGCGTGGGGTTTCAGCGTGGCAGCGCTGGCTTTTCCGAATTTCATCCCGCATCACTTCCAGCACGGCGGCGGAGTGGCCGTGTATTTTGAAAGCGCCGCGGTGATCACCGTGCTCGTGCTGCTCGGCCAGGTGCTCGAGGCGCGGGCGCGCTCGGCGACGGGTTCGGCCATCCAAGCCCTGCTCGGTCTGGCGCCGAAGTCGGCCGTGCTCGTGGAGGAGGATGGTGATGTGGAGATCCCGATGGACGCTGTGCAGCCGGGTAATCTGCTGCGCATCAAGCCGGGAACGAAGGTTCCTGTCGATGGCGCGGTCGTCTCGGGTTCGAGCGCGGTGGATGAGTCCATGATCACCGGCGAGCCCATGCCCGTGCTGAAGGAAGCCGGCGCGCGGGTCACCGGCGGCACGGTGAACGGCACCGGCTCCTTCATCATGCGTGCCGAGCGCGTGGGTGATGAGACGCTGCTCAGCCAGATCGTCGAGATGGTGGCCAATGCGCAGCGCAGCCGCGCGCCGATCCAGAAGCTCGCCGACAAAGTGTCCGGCTGGTTCGTGCCGGCGGTGGTGCTCATCGCCATCCTCACCTTCGTCCTGTGGTGGACGCTGGGGCCGGAGCCGCGTCTCGCCTTTGCCATCGTCAATGCCGTCGCCGTCCTCATCATTGCCTGCCCGTGCGCGCTGGGCCTTGCCACGCCGATGGCCGTCACAGTCGGTGTCGGCCGCGGCGCGCAGATCGGCGTGCTCATCCGAGATGCCGAGGCGCTCGAGGCCTTTGAGAAGATCGACACACTCATGCTCGACAAGACCGGCACGCTCACGGAAGGCAAACCGTCTGTCAGCGAGATCCAGCCGGTCTCTGATCATGATGTGGATGAGATCCTCGCGCTGGCCGCCGCTGTTGAGGCCGCCAGCGAGCACCCGCTGGCCGCCGCCATCGTGCGCGCCGCGCAGGAGCGAAAGCTCGCCATCGCACCCGTCGCGGAATTTCAGGCAGTGCCCGGCGGCGGCGTGCTCGGCCTCGTCGATGGCAAGGAGATCTTCGTCGGACAATCCGCGTATCTGAAAAAGCACGGAGTGGATCTCGAGAGCGACTTTGCCACGCTGGCGGCGCGCCTGCAAAACGCGGGCCGCACCGTCGTCACCGTGGTGCTTGATGGAAAGCCGCTCGGCCTCATCGCCCTCACGGATCAGATCAAGGCCAGCACGCCCGCCGCCGTCGCCGCGCTGCACGCGCTCGGGTTGAAGATCACCATGCTCACCGGCGATAACGCCGCCACCGCGCAACGCGTGGCCGATGAACTCGGCATCGACAGCGTCGCCGCCGAGGTCACCCCCGCAGAAAAGCTCGAGAATGTGAACGCCGCCAGAAAAAGCGGCCTTCGCGTCGCCATGGCCGGAGACGGCATCAACGACGCGCCCGCGCTCGCCGCGGCCAACGTCGGCATCGCCATGGGCACCGGCACCGATGTGGCCATCCACAGCGCGGGCATCACGCTGGTGAAGGGCGATCTGCGCGGCATCCACCAGGCCATCGCGCTCAGCCGCGCCACGATGAAGACCATCCGGCAGAATCTCTGGTTCGCCTTCCTCTACAACGGTCTCGGCATCCCCATCGCCGCCGGCGTGCTCTATCCGCTCTTCGGTCTTCTGCTCAATCCCATGATGGCCAGCGCCGCGATGTCGCTGAGCAGCGTGTCCGTGATCCTGAACAGCCTGCGGCTGCGGCGGTTTGGCGCGCAGGATGGTTGAGTGGAATGGTTCCTCCGCAGCTTGCCATGGGTTTGGCATCGCGTTAGCCTTCGGCCCATGGGCGCGCTCACTCAACAACTGCTCACTGAGATCGAGACAGCACCGGAACCCGTACAGCGGGAGGTGCTGGATTTCGTGCTGTTCGTCAAGGCAAGGCATGCGGATGAAGCCAGCGGCGCAGGCGGGCCGTCCCGCATCAGCCGGTCACCCGGCGTGTGTGGCGGCGATGCCTGCATCGGCAAGACGCGCATCGCCGTGTGGATGCTTGAACAGGCCCGTCGCCTCGGCGTGAATGATGCGGACCTGCTCGAAGACTACCCGGGCCTCACCGCCGCCGAACTTGCCGCCGCGTGGGATCATGTGAGCCGCCATCCCGACGAGGTCGAGCGCGCCATCCGCGAGAACAACGAGGCCTGAAGCCGATGCAGGCGCGACTTTACTCGAACGAAAACTTCCCGCTCCGGGTCGTGCGTGAGCTTCGCAACAGGGGCCACGACGTTCTCACATCGCTGGAAGCGGGTAGGGCAAACAAGAAGGTGCCAGACGACGAGGTCTTGAAATTTGCCACCGCTGAGGGGCGTGCGGTCCTGACTCTCAACCGGCGTGACTTCATCCGGCTCCATCGCGACTGCGATGGCCAGCACGCCGGGATCATTGCCTGCACCCGTGACGATGAACCTGCCGCACTCGCCCTGCGCATTCACGATGCCCTGGAAATGTCCGGCGATCTGAACGGGCAACTTCTGCGCGTTGTGAGACCGTCCCCGCTGAGGATCTCCAGAATAGAACCGTAGTTGGCAGGGATGCGACTTGCCATTTTATGTCACGCGCATCACGATGGGATGATGAAGTGCCTGCCGAAATATTGCTTTTGGTTGATGCTCTGCCTGGGATTGGTGCTGATGGCGCTCAGCGCGCTGAGCTTTTGCGCATCGTCACGGATCATGAATCGCGCGCGAATAGTCAGAGATCTTGCTGTGATCAAGGATCTCCAAGATGCGATCACATTCTTCGAGAGCGAGTATGGCCGGTACCCATCAGCAGGAGCTGACTCGACAACCAATGATTTAACTGTCGATTCGGCGAACACTCGGTTGGTCGCGTCGCTATTGGGAGATGATCTTCAGGACAATCCAAGAGGCATCAAGTTTATCGATCCGCCCATCGCGAAGAACGACTGCGGGGGACTGGTCGGAGAGAGGGGCAGCTTCCGTTTGCGCGACATGAATGGGCACCCGTATCAAGTTGTTTTGGATGCCAGCCGGGACAAGAAGGTTCGAAACCCGGATCATGCGAACATCGACGCAAAGATTCAGTCAGAATCTCGGGAATGGTTGCCTACCTCCGTTGCGATCTATAGCTGTGGCTTTGACGGAAAACCACAGACAGCGGACGACATTACATCATGGCGCACGCCACCACCTGCACCGAGAGAATTCAAAATCGGTCCGAGAGTAAATGTTTTGGTCAGCGCGCTCCTCACCCTTATCGGCGCTGCGGGGATATTGACCTCGCGGAAACCGAGGGCTGAGCACTCCGCTGCAGAATGATTTGCGTCACGGAAACCCAAACCTCAAAGCAGTCGTCCTGCCGATCGTCCCCGATCACCTTGCCTTCACCGCCACCTTCTTCTTCATCCGGATGTTCAGCATCTCGACGAAGATGGAGAAGGCCATGGCGAAATAGACGTAGCCTTTCTCGAAGTGGAGGTCGAAGCCCTCGGCGATGAGCGTGGTGCCGATTAGGAGCAGGAACGACAGCGCAAGCATCTTGATCGTCGGATGGGCGCTGATGAAATCGCTGACAGAGCCGGCGAAGATCATCATGAAGCCCACGGAGATGAGCACGGCGGCGATCATGACGGTGACGTGGTCCACCATGCCGACGGCGGTGATCACGGAATCGAGTGAGAAGACGATGTCCAGGATGGCGATCTGCAAAAGGATGGCGCCCAGCGCCGACTTGGTGGCGAGGTTTTTTTCCTCCTCCTCATGGCCCTCGACCTTCGCGTGGATCTCGATGGTGGCCTTGTACAAAAGGAACAGGCCGCCGATGATGAGGATCAGGTCTTTGCCGGAGATCTCGCGCCCGATGACGCTGAAGAGCGGGTTCTTGAGCTGCATGACCCAGGTGATGCTCAGCAACAGGAGGATGCGGGTGAGCATGGCAAAGCCCAGGCCGAGAAAACGCGCGCGCGGCCGCTGCTCCACGGGGAGTTTGTCCACGAGGATGGAGATGAAGACGATGTTGTCGATGCCGAGCACGATCTCCATCACGGTGAGCGTAAGCAGCGCGATCCATGCCTCGGGACTGCTGGTCCAGGAAAAGTCGAGAAGGTTGAGGGCGAGAATGGGGAGGGACGTGAGTGTCATGGGCGTGGGAGGTTTTTCGGGAAAAGCATTCGCACCGCATTGCCACATCGGCCTGCCGTTTCCAGCGCTTTTATCGCGTGGGAGCGCCGTGGGGGGCGGGGGGGCGCACCCCCCCCCCCCCCGCCACAACCGCCCCACCCCCCTGGATAAAAAAAA
>JANOBO010000142.1:0-14081 GCA_031411695.1 Verrucomicrobiaceae bacterium | reverse complement strand
CCCTCCGCGCTGATGGCGGGATGCTTCTTCGGCAACACGGCGATGCCTTTTGGGTTCTCGCCTTGCAGCCTGCGGACGATCTCATCGTTCAGCTCACCAACGGGCATCGCGCCGAAAGCACGACGGAACTCCTCGAGCATCATGCCGACCGACTGCACATCATCGAGACCGGTTTCGTTTGGAACCACACCGCCAGCGGCCGGAGCGACGGCGGCGTTCGTGCTGCTGTGCGGCACGCCGAGCTGCTCGATGATCTGCATGGCAGGAAGCGGACGCACGACGGCGGGCGCGTTCGTCGCGTAGAGGTGGAGGCCATAGGGGCTGTCGAATGCCGGCGGCGGCAGTGACACACCCAGCGGACCGCACACGCCCGTCTCCGAGGGACCGTTGTTCTGCACGACGCTAGGCACGACGTGCGCGCCGCCCTCCTTCGCCATGCGCCATCCGATTCCGATGGCGATGGTGAAGACGAGGAAGAAAATCCCAGGCGCCAATTTGTTTTGCGGCGTGCTCATGCTCATGCGTGTTCAAGCGGCGAAATCGACGAATCCGAGATTTCCCGGGATGCTGCCCACTCCCTGGAAGCGGCCGAGATTTGGGAAGATGGTGCTCACATCCGCGCTGGTAAGTCCCGAGACATAGCCGGTGCCCTGGCTCATGAACCACTTCGCCACCACGCTCGCGTACTGATCCACGGCCAGCGTCGGGATCCAGCGTCCGCGGTTGCTGTCCACATCCTGGCCCGTGGCGCGCGCGAGGTCAGGGAAGGTGCCGTAGATGCGCTGGCCGATGATGGGACCGCCCATGACGATCTGATGTCCGCCCCAGCCATGATCGGTGCCGGAGCCGGTCTCGTTTCCGTTTGGCTGCAGCGTGCGCGTGAAGTCGGAGTTGGTGAAGAGCAGCGTGTCATTCCACAGATCGCCGCTTCCCTCCGCGAGTGTGATTGCGTCAATGGCATCCTTGAATCCCTTCAATGCCTTGTCGAGCTGGCCCATCAGGTTCGCGTGATCCGTCGGTTGATTCTGATGCGTGTCGTAGCCGTTCATGCTGACAAAGAAGATCTGCCGATTGTTGTTCAGCGAGGTGCGGCCCTGGATGAGACGCGCGACCATCTTGAGCTGGTTCGCCACATCCGGCAGCGTGACGCCCGGGCCAAAGGCATTGGTGAAAGCGGTGTCGATCGCGGTCGTCGATCCCGCGAGCGCGGCGCCGGCAAATGCCTCGTTGTCGCGCGCCCGCTTCATGATGTCGTTGTAGCCCTCCTCCAAATGGTGCTGGTAATGGAAGATGGGGTCCGCCGGATCGGTGATGCCGCCGAGCTGCATGCGAGTGAGCTTTGTGATGGTGTCCAGCGCCTTCAGCGTCCTGCCCGCGTCATTGCCCAGATAAGTCGGCAGCGCGGTCGTGCTCGGATACGTGGCCGCGTTCGCATACGTGTTCGTGCCCACGTTGTAGCCGCTGAGCCCGACCACGCCCGTGGTGCTCAGCGCGTACTGCACCGTGGAGCTTCCGACCTCGAACGAGTTTTGCCCCGCGATGGAGATGCTCATCGACACATTGCTGGCAGGATTCACCAGCCCGTGCAGCAGATCTGCCGCACGGCCGCCCCATCCGTTCTGGAAAGGACGGTCCGGCAGGCTGCTCTGCCATTGGAGCTGCTGATCGCTGTGTGAGAAAAGTTGCGGCGGCACCGGCACCGTGCGCGGCACCGCCGTGTATTGCGTGCGATTGATCGGCTGCACGAGCGTGCCGACGTTTGCGACGAAGGCCAGGTCGCCGCTGTTGAAGAGCGTCTGCACATTCGTCATCGCGGGATGCACGCCGAACTGCGTGGCGCTCGTCTGACCGAAACCTCCGGCCGGCGCGGTGAGCGGACGCGCCGCCACACCGACCGCGCCAGTGGCCGGGATGTGGATGGGATGACCGACGGGCCGCGCGCTCTCATAATTGGCGCGCGCGGTGCCGTCGATGGGAATCAGCGTGTTGTTTGAGTCATTGCCGCCGTAGAGGAAGAGGCAGACCATCGCCTTATAATCGGTGGGCGCGGCCTGCGACATCGCGCTCTGCACCAGCTTCAAATGCGCAAGTGTGTTGACGATGCTGGTGACGCCGAGCGTGGAGCAGGCGGAGCGGCAGAGAAAATTCCGCCGCGTGTCGAAGTGATCTTTGTGCTTTTGATTTTTCATGGGGATCGGTGTTTGAATGTCTCGATTTCAGGGCGGTGATTACTTTTGCACGATGAACTCAGGCGAGCTGGTGATGAGGTAAAGCGCCGCGCGGACGCGCGCGCCGGCGTTGGCATTCAGCACCGGCGGCGGATCGACGGCGACGGTGGCGAGCTGGTCGATCATGATGCTGCGCGGATCCACGCTGCCGGCGGTATAGGCGTACTTCGCCTTCAGAGAGCCGGAGCAAAGCAGCGCGTCCAACCGGTCAACGAGCCAAGTGGCAGCCGTGACCTCCGCGCCAGCAACCGTGCCGAGCGGGTCACGCATGCCGATGTAGGCGGTGGTGAGCCCGCCGAGATCGATGAAGACATTGTCGAGGTTTGCGTTCGTGTCGCCCAGCACGCCTGAGGTGCCTTGTCCAGTGGGCAGAGTGGCAGAGGCGCTGTCGATCACGGAGATGTAGTCCACCGTGCGGTGATAGTTGATGGCGCGCACGACGATGTTCTCCGTCATGATCTGCAGCTCGGGCGCGACGAGGCCGGCCGAGGCGACGCGACCGCCTGGTGTGTAGCTGGGAAGGTACCAATTGAACACGCTCGGCATGTTGTGCGGCCGTTGCGCGAGGTCGGGGATGGTGTCGCCATAACGGAAGCGCGTGGGAGTGGTGCCCAGATTATCGAACTGCGCGGCGGGATAACCGAATGCGTTCAGGTCCGAAACGTTAAGCTGTGACTTTGCGTCGAAGGCGCGCAACACCTGCACGTAGCGCAGGATGGGCTCCTTCACCTTGCCGTAGCCGACGTTCACGGATGTGCTCGTTCCCACGATCTGTGGATCGACGTTGTTCAGCGAGCGCGCCTCGTAATCGAGCAGGATGGCATTCACAACCGCCTTCAAATTGCCGCGCACGCCGGAGCCGTCGTTGTCGAATTTTTGTCCGACACGGTAGAGGTAGCCGCGGCTCGGATTGCTGGTGACGAAGCGCTGGATGAGCAGCCGACAGAGAAAGGGGCCGATGTTTGGATGGTTGAAGAGCTTGTCCATCGTGCTGTCCAGCTCGGCCTCGGCATACGCCTCGCGCGCCACGGTGTCCGTCGCGGTGCCGGTGTAGGCGGGAAGCGTGGCCGGCGCGACGGCTGGCAGGAAGCTCTTCGTACCTTGGTCGTGATACGCCACGAAGTTTTTCATCGGGTTCTCATAGCCGGGATGAAAGTACTCCGCGCCCTCACTGCCGAAGAAGTTCGTCGTCTGCGCGATGGCGGGCACATAGCCGTTGGCCGCGCTGTTTTGCGACCAGGCAAAGCTCCAGCCGGTGAAGACCTTCGAGAGCTCCTTGATGTCGTCATTCGTGTACGTGGCGATGGGCTGTCCGTCAGATCCCAGCCGCAGGCTCCCGTCGTAGTGCAGCTCCAGCAGGCCGATGGAAAACAGCTGCATGATCTCACGCGCGTAGTTTTCATCAGGTGAGAGCGTGGTTTCCTCTCCGGGGTCCTGGATGCCGTTTGCGTTCGTGTCGGTGAAGATCGCCTTTTGATTCTTCAGATGGCTGAGGTACTTGCCCATGATGGGGCTCTTGCTGATGTCCTCGAGCAGCTCGCGCACGCGGATCACTCCGCCGACGGCAGGCGCGTAGGTTCCATTCGGCGGCTGGATGTGGCGCACGCCGTCGGCGAAGTCGGCCAGCATGTCGCAGTAGCGCGCGTGACCGAAGTGGCGCGTGCCGATGGTGCCCTCGCGGTCGGAGACGACGAAGATCTGCTCGAGGGCGGCAGCCGTCCTTTGACGGAGCTGATCGTGCGCGCGGATGGCCAGCATCCACCACGCGCGGCGGCGGTTGTTGTTGTCCATGTCATAGCTCTCCTTGTTCAAGCCAACGGGGATGCCGCGATAGGGCCATGCGTTCGTGTCATAGCGCCTTGGGTTGGCGGTCGTGTAAGGCCCCGGCGTGAACGGCAGGAGCACACCCCACCGCGTCCAGTCTAGCACGGTGCCCGGAGGCGGCGCGGAGGCGAAGCCGGGCAGGGAATTGTCGATCAGCGGATCGGGATCCGTATCGCTCGTCGCGGCGACGGCTGGCAAGGCTGCCTGCTGGCCCCAGCGCGCCCACTCCTGGGCGTCGGCGGCGCGCGTGTAGTCGAGGATGTTCGTCTGCTCGCGGCTCCATTGGCCGGTGGTCGGCGCATGGAGCCAGGCGGTGAACGCGGCGATGCGGTTCGCCGCCGTGGTCTTCGGAGCGACGATGGTATCATATAAGGCGGTGATCTCACCCTCCGCCGCGCCGAACGTCGCCTGCGTGAGGAAACGCGCGCAGTCACGCTTCACCATTTCGTCTCCTGCGGGCGTTGCCGGGAAGTTCTCAAGCGTGGGCGTGGCAGGCAACGGCGGCGGCGTCTGGCTGCCAGTCTGATAGGAGAGGTCCGCGCGGATCTCGCCGCTGGCGTAGCGGTTCGTGTGGACGTTCAGATAGAGATTCTCGCCGGTGTTCTTGCGGAAGAGCGCGTCGATGATCTGCTGCGCTTTCAGGCCCGCCATGTCCACGATGGTCCACGGATAATCGGAGAGCTGCCCGGCTGGCAGGCCGTCGGGCTCACCGTAAATGATGGTTTTGTCCGCGATGGGGCCCGTCCCCGTGTTCGCGTAGTGAACGTGGCTTCCATCGATCACCAACTGCGGCGTGGTCAGGCCGTTGAAGGTCGCCGAGATGCGCGCCTGTGTGTTCGGCCCGTTCACAATGATCGTGGCAAAACCAGACGCGGATGTCGTCGTGCCGGATTGCGGGAGCAGCGGGCCGACGAAGAGCTTCTCGTTTGCGGGGAGATCCTGAAAGTCATTGATGAGCACCACCGAGTTTGTCGTCGTGCCCAACGTGTAGCTGCTGCTCGCCGTCGCGGTGAGCCGCAGGCCCTCGACGTATTCGTTGAGGTTCGGTGTCTCCACGGTCGGCCGCACATAGACGTCCACGCTTTGCGCGTTGGTCACCAGCGGGATGGATGCTGTGAGCTGCGTGCCGCCGGTGTCCGCCGTCCACAGCGTGTAGTCGGCGGCGCTGGCGGGCGCGCGGTTCAGGTCCGTGGGCGCGCTGCCGGCCATGGTGAATGTCAGCGTGAGCGGCGCGATGCCGCCGTTGCGGGAAAGCCGGAAGCGCGCGTTTGTGCTCACCGCCACGGCTGCGGTCTTGTCGTTCACCTCATAGGCGTTCGTCACCGCGTTTCCCACAGTGATGATCCCGCCGGTGAATGTCGTGTGGCTCGACGACGTGGCAAAGTCCAGCCGGTTGTGGAACTCCTGCTGATTCGTCAGCAGGTCGCCGTCCGTGTCAGTCGCCCCATCCGTCGCGTTAGTTGGATTGAGGCCCACGCTCGTCTCCCATGCATCCGGCGCGCCGTCGCCATCGGTGTCCACCGCGCCTTGGATGGAAAGGAACGCGACAGTCTCGGAACTGTGCGTGTTGCTCACCACGCCCTCGCCGAACTGCGCGGGATGCGCGTCTTCCTGCGCGACGAGATCGACGCGGTCCGCAAACAAGTACCGCCACCGCAGCGTGGCAGGATCGGGATCCACCGCTGTCTGCATCGCGGCAAAGAGATACGGGTCCGCGTGCGCGCGGCTGAAGCTCCGCGTGCGGAACGCGCTGTCGATTCCGCCGTTGGCGAGCGACGCGCTTCCCGTCACGCTGCCGGCATTGAACCGCATCGCCGTGCTGAAGAAGTTGCTGCTGCCCTGCGTCATCGCGATCCAATGCACCGTCTCCGCCGCGTGCGCCGTCGCGTCGATCTCGGACTCATCGAGCTCGACGGAGAAGCCGGTCGCCGTCACGTTCGTCACGCGCGACTGCACGGCCTGCGTGTCGGCGGTGGTGCCTACTTGTGAGAATACCGCAGGCGCTGTGGTGAAGCTCGTCGAGAGAGCCTGCGTGCCCGCCGTCTGCGTCACGCCCGTCTTGCGGCCCGCCTGCCAGATCACCCCGCCCACTGCAAACGTGCCCGACTCCATCGCGATGTAGCTGATGTGCTCCACCGTGCTGTGCCCCTGCGTCGTGTGGTGATCCCACCGGTCCACCTGAAACTCAAAGCTGCCCTTGCCCGCGTTTGCCGCGTCCGCGCCCAGCACATTACGCACGCGGATCGTGAGCGAGGTGCCGCCTGTGTATGAAAGCGGTCCCATCACGACCGCGGGTGCCGTGTAGGTGCTGGCCAGGTTGATCTTCGTCCAGGTCGTCGCGCTCGTTTGCGTCACATTCAGATCTCCTACCTCGATCTTCGCCGCCGTCTCGCCGCTCATGTCTCCGAGCACGATGTATCCCAGCACCTCCGCCGTGTGCGTGACGTCCGCGTTCACCGAAGTCTCCTCCAAAAACTGCACCTGCACGCCTGTCGCCGTCAGGCTGGCCATGCGCAGCTCACCTGGATTCGTGTCATTGATCGTCTGCGTTTGAGCCACGAAGACCGGGTTCGTGCGGCTGGCTGGAAAAGTGACGGCTGCCAGGGTGTGCGTGGTCGCCGCAGTCGCAGCGCGCACGGCGCTTAGAATTTTCCCGTCGAGATAGCCGGTGCCTTGGGACACGGCGATGTAGCTGATGCCCTCGCTGTTCAAGACCTGCGCAGCGGTCGCCTCCTCCGTCTCGAGCTGCACCTGGAAGCTGGTGTTCAGCACGTTTGAGATGCGGGTCTTGATCGCCTGCACGCCGTCGAGCGTGGTCCAGTTGTTGTGCGTGTCCACTTGGGTGAGCACCACGGGCACCGCGCTGAAACCCGTGAGCGGGATGGTCGATGCCGAGCGAGTCACCACCGGCACGCGGCCCACCTGCCAGACCTGACCTCCGAAATTGTGGCTGCCTTCCGAGAGCGCGAGAAAGCCCACCGTCTCGTTCGGATGCGCGCCGTCGAGATAGTCCCACTCATTGAGCTGGCAGTAGAAGCCGGTGGTGTAAACATCAACTGCGGTGACGATGAGCGGGCTGCCGTCGGCCTTCGTCGCGGGTCCCATCATCACCACCGGCGGCTTTGCGAAAGTCCTCGTGAAGGGAACCCACTGCCAGTCATCCGCAGTCGGCTGCGTGATGACGACGGATCCGCTTTCAAATTGCGCCGGCGGCTGCACCGGCGGAGCGGGCGGACCTTGCGCGATCGAGGATGAAACGGCCGCGAGAAAACCAAGGAAGCCCATATGGCCCGCGAGGCTTGCGCGAGGGAGGCCGCGCACCAGAGAGGGTTTCGGAAGAACAGGATGGGAATGCATAGTCCGGCCATTTCAGCGGACCGCGTGCAAAAACAGAATCTTTTGTTTGTCCCCCGATCAGGTGACAAGCGGCACACGTCCGCGCGCGCTTCAGAGAACGCTCGGCTGCCCTCGCAATTCATGCGAGCGCAGCAGTCCGCGCGTCAGCGCCACCGCCACCGCATGCGTGCGGTCCTGCGCGCCAAGCTTCTCCATGAGGCGCGACACATACGTCTTCGCGGTTTCAGCGGAAACTCCGAGCGCGGCGGCGATCTCCTTGTTGGCGAGTCCCTGCGCGATGCATTGCAGCACCTGGAACTCGCGCCCCGAGAGGCTGTTGTGCGATCCGCGCTCGCGCAGCTTCGCCTGCAGCGGCGCGGGTATGAAGCGGCGGCCGGAAGCCACGGTGCGCACCGCCTCGAGCAATTCGGTGCGCGGCGCGGACTTGTGCAGGTAGCCGCGCACGCCGCAGGTGATGGCGCGGTGGATGTCCTCCTCGGTTTCCTCCACCGAGAAGATCAGCAGCCGCGCGCCGCCGAAGAGCCGCACGATCTCCCGCGCGACATCGAAGCCATGCATGTCCGGCAGATTTCCATCCAGTACGGCGACGTCCGGCTGGTGCGTCGAATATAGGTCGATGGCATCCCGGCCGCACGCTGCCTCGGCCACCACGCCGATGTCCGACTCGATGTTGAGCGTCGCGGTCAGGCCGATCCGCGTGAAGAAATGGTCGTCCACGATCAGGACGCGGATACTACGGTCATTTGGAAGCGTGTGCATGGGCGGATAGACGGGCTGGCACGCGCAGCGTCACGGCTGTGCCGTGGCCGGGTGTGCTCTTGATTTCAAACACGGCGCCGATCTTCTGCGCCCGCTCGCGTTGCGAGTTGAGTCCGAAGCGGCCGTTGCGCGTCTCCGCGGGATCAAAGCCGCCGCCGTCGTCCGCGACACGGAGCACAACCTCCTCGCGGTTGCTCTCGAGGCCGACGGTCACATTCATCGCGCCTGAGTGAGCCAGCGCGTTGTTCACGGCCTCCTGCGCGATGCGCAAAATTTGAAAGGGCGCCTCGTCTGCCAGTGCCGCCGTCCCGCCGGTGTGCTGAAAATGCAGATGTGTCTCCTTCGCGTCGGCACCGCGCATCCGCAGCCATTCACCGAGCACCGCCGCGAGGTTCTCGTGGGTGGGCGCGTCGGTGCGCAGTCCCCAGATGCACTGGCGCGCTTCCCTTTGGCTGTGGCGGATCATCGCGGTCGTGTCATCGATCAGGCGCGGCAGCATCTCCGGCGCAGCGTTGAGCGCGCCCTTCAATGTCTCGAGATGAAGCGCCGCGGAGGAGAGATGCTGCTGGAGGGAATCGTGAAACTCACGCGCGATGCGGCGGCGTTCCTCCTCCGCGATCACTCGCGCCTCGATGCTGCGGATCTGCACGCGCTGCCTGCGGATCTGCCAGCGGGAGAGCAGGGCGACCGCGACGGCGATGAAGACGATGGCAACGAGCGACCAGATGGTTTTTTCCATCCGCCCCCGGGTCCACCACGACGGCTTGCGTACGAGCACCAGGTCGGCGGCGCCGCGTGGCTGGATGGCCAGCGTCACGCCCGTTTCATTTCCGGACTCCGCGGGAAGTGGATTCAAGATGCCGGTCACGTCCATCACACTGCCGGGCGCGATCAATGAAACCTCCGCCTCCTTCAGAAACGGCCCCCATTGAAGCAGGCAGCTGTCACCCTTGTCCAGCAGCAACGTCAGGCGCGGCAAGCCTCCAGGCAGCGAGTGACTTCGCACCATGCCGCGTGCGCGGACGAGTTCCATGGGCATGGCTGTCAGCGCGGTCAGCGGACCTTCCGCGAGCAACGGTTCGGGCACGGGCTCGCGCCCGAGGAGCCGGCACACGCCGTCGAGCATCACGAGCATGCCGCGCCTGCTCTCAGGCCAGCAGGCGATGGACAATCGGTCGCCCGGTGCAAACTCATCCGTCTGCCGTGTCATCACCTGCACGCTGCCGCCGGCCGTCCTCATGCACAGCCATTGGCGCGGCCGCGCGGCCGTGACCACGCCGGAGATGTGCAGCCGGTTTGCCATCGTCGTGCGCGTGCTCACCAGCATCTCTTTCGACAACGTGGCCGGCGGCCGGATGAAGACCTCGTTCAGCGCGTCGGCTTGCACCGTCCACGCAGCTTTGCCAGGCACGAGCAGCAAAGCGTCCGCATCCTGCGGCAGCAGCGGCGCGGATGCCTGGCAGGTCAGCACGGAGTGAACGCTGACCGCCGAATTCATCCACCGGTCCAGCTCCTGCTGCGGCTCCCGCCACGGGAGGCGCGCGATCGCATGACCCGTCGGGGAGCTGATCTCCACGATCATCGGCGCGTTCACATTGTCCGGCACGGAAACGCGCCGCACCACACCGCTCACCCGAGTGAGCAGTCCGTCGATGCGCATTTGCGTGGCGTGATCCAGGTCAAAGGGCAGCGCGAGATACTTGCGCGCCTCAACCGGGAGCGCGGTGATCTGCGGCGCGCCGAAGCTCGTTTCGTCGCGCAGGATCATCGTCATGCCCTGCCGGCGCGCCAGCATTCCGCTGACTTCCACGCGGTCGCCCGGCCTTGCCCTCGGCGCCTTGCCATCGCGTGGATCGTAGCCGATGCCGCCAGTGGCATCCTGCACAAAGGCGAGGCCCATCCAATGATTGATGAAGGTGACCTGTCCCTGCACACGCACCAGCCCGCCGACGCCGCGTGCAAACTGCGCGCGCGCCTCCGCGATGCTGACCGGCGGCGCGACCTCTTCCGCCTCCAATGGAGATACCCAGGCTGTCAGGACAGCGCACATGACGAAAACTGCATGCGGGATTTTCACGGTGCTGTGGAGTGTGCCAAAGCCGCGGTGCCTCCCGCAAGACATATTTCAAACCGGCCGGCAAAAGCCTGAACTTTGTCGCTGTCGTAACGCGGAGTCAGGCGTGACGGACAAACTTGCCGCGCGAGAAGTCTCCGAGCGACAGCTCCGCGATGACATGATCACCGGCGGAGATGACGGGCAGGGGACACATCGCCTCCACAAAGACGGTGATGCCCCGGCCGTTGGGCAGCGTGCCGCGAAAACTGCGCTCCCTGATTTTTTCGTGGATGACGACGGTGGCGAACACGGTGCGTTCCGGATCGGTCATGCCTGTGAGGAGGCTGGTCATTTGGCCGTGCGCGCTGCGCGTGGGCGGATGCCGCGTGTCCAGTCGATCTTGTTTTCGCGGAGGAAGCCGCTGGACTGGATCATGTCCACGGCGCGCTGAATGACGGTGTCGCGCTCGGGCATGTCGTCTCCGTTGATGGCCTGGCCGGCGCTGCGGCGGATGTAGGCGTCGAGTTCCGGATGCTTGCGCGCGACGAGCGCGGCCTCGTTGTAGCGCGGGCGCGGCTGGTCAAAGACGTGTCGCTTGATGGATGAGCCGAGTGTCTCCTTGAAGATGGCCTGCTTCACCTCGCTATCGAGCGCCATGGGAAATTGCGGTGTGAGCCCGCGCTTGAAAATGGAGGAGCCGTCCGCCAGCAGCATTTCCTCACGCGCATAGCGCAGGGACCAGTGATCATCGATGGTGACGGTCTCATATCTCACGGTGCCTCCGCGTGTGGGCGCGCCGATGAGGAGCGCGCGCTGGCGCTGATGCAGGACGGCGGCCATGGCCTCGGCGACATTGCCCGTCTCCGCATCGATGAGCACCACGACAGATGCCGTCCACAGCGCGTCCGTGCGTGAGAGCGTGAGATCTGCATTTTCCTGGCCCATCTGCTTCATCTTGAAGATCACCTCGCCGCGCGGGAGAAAAAAATCCAGCATCGCGGCGGCCACGTCGAAGGCACCGGGCGCGGCGGGCGAGCGCAGATCGAGGATGAGCCAGGCGACGTGCTGCTCGTTGAATTGCCGCAGCGCGATCTCGAGTTCGGTGACCTCACCCTCCACAAACGCCTGCGGCCGGATGTAGGCGATGTCCGTGGTGAGCATCTCGCTGTGGAGGCCTGATGCCTGTGGCACCTCCTTTCCTTCGCGCCGGATCAGCTCGGCGCCGAAGTCGAGCCGGGCCAGCAGTCCCTGCAACGCCGCGCGGTTCAGCTCATCGAACGAAAGGTCCTCGCGCCGGATGTATTCACTGCGCAGAATTTGAAACGCGGACTGCACTGCGGCCTGTGAAAGCTCATCGACAGGCCGGGGCGTGGCTTTCTTCTCCTGCGCGGTGGCGGAGGCGGCGCACACGAATGCGGCGATGATGATGGCGCGTGTCATGACTGGCGGAGGTGATTCAGCGCGTGAGTCTCACCTGCTTCCGTGCGCCATGCAAGATGCGTGGCGATGGCACTGCTGATGAACTGCTTGGCCGCGCCAACCGCCTCATGCAGACCCAGGCCCAAGGCCAGACCCGTGGCGATGGCCGCTGAATAAGCGCACCCGGTGCCGTGCGTGTGCACGCCAACGGTGCGCGGCGCGGAAAACCAAACCGGCGCGCCGCCATCGCACAACACATCCGCGGCATCGTCATGCTCGAGGTGCCCGCCTTTGATGAGGACAGCCGTCGCATACCTGGCGCTCAGCTCCTGGGCGCAGGCCGCCATGTCCTCGCGCGTGCGCAGCGTGCGTGCGCTGAGCACGCGCGCCTCGTCCATGTTCGGCGTGATGACGCGCGCCAGCGGGAGAAGCTCGGCCTGGATGCACGCGACCGCTTCGTCTTCGAGCAATTTGCCGCCACCCGTCGCCACCATGACGGGATCTACGACCAACGGAGGCCGAGCGCCCTCGATGGCCAGCCATTGCGCGACGACTGCTTCCACCTGCGCGCGACCGCCGAGCATCCCGGTCTTCACCGCGCGGATCGGGAAGGCGGAAAACAAAACGCGCATCTGATCCGCGATGAACCCGGCGTCGAGAAGGCGGATGGCGGACACATGGCCGGGCGACTCGGAGACGACGCTAGTCAGCGCGTTCACGCCGTAGCCGCCGAGCGCGGCAATGGTCTTGAGGTCCGCCTGCACGCCGGCGCCGCAGGAGGAATCCGATCCCGCGATGGTGAGCACGACTGGCGGCGCTGCTGGCATGACGCGCACGGTAGAAGCACGCGCTGGCATTGCAAAGGTCTTGTCCATTCCTGCTGCGGCGCTACCTTCAGCCGTGTCTGTTCACTTTGAAAACCTTCCAGGCCTGACGGTGAGCGTGGATCAGGTCGTCTATGATCCCACCCGCCCGGCGCCGCCGGACCGGCCGCATCCGTTCATCTACCATCTGTCGATCCACAACCAGTCTGACCAGCCGGTGAACATCTTCGGTAGAAAATGGATCGTGCGCGACACGGAAGGAGACACGCTGGTGGTCGAGGGCGATGGCGTCGTGGGGCAATTCCCGCGCATCGAGCCGGGCGAGGCCTTCAGCTACAACTCGTACCACGTCATCAAGGCGGACAGCACGGCCACGGGATCGTTCTTCGGCCGCACCGACGGAGGCAAGCCGGTGTGCGCGAGGATCCCCGGCTTCGACATGAACACGCCGTCGATGCTGGCGTGACGCCGCGCGGCAGCCGCTAAAGCGCGACGAGGTGCATGCCGCGATACCAGCCGTCGTTGTGGGACGCGAGGGTCCGGAGCTGTTTCTGAGCCAGTGTGTGCTGGACGGATTCATTCCGGATCACACCTTGGTCGGTCCGCTCCTGAAGCAGGTATTCGACACGCTCGGAATAATTTTTCACCGCCAGCGGAAACACCGCGGGAAGGCGCAAGCCATCGATCCGATCACGGAAGGATTGGATGGACCCTGACACACGGGAGTGGTCGAAGGTGGCGACGATCTCCTCAAACTTGCGGACCGCGTCGAAAAACTGGACCGTGCCCTGAACGCGCTTCCAAAACATGCTCGGCACGTTGGAGACGGTGACCTCAACCTTGTCGAGCGACCACTTCTCCCGCAGCGCAATGGCCATGTTGTCGCTGTAGGCGGGATGCGACAGGAGCATGATGTGCCCTTTCGCGACATCGCCTTCCTCCAGGTAGCGTGAGCCGTGTGTGTCGAGGTGATCGGAGATCCGGCGCAGGAGGCTCTTGCTGACGAAGGATTGCGCGCAGCCGGAGATCTCCTTTTCCGTGTAGCCGATCGATCTGAGCTCGGCCGCCACATCGCTCCATTTCTTGTCGGGCATGGAAAGAAGATGCGCGGCATGAACGCCGATCAGCGCGGTGTGCGCGGTGGCTTCGCCGAATCCGTTGTCGTACAAGTTGGCGACGATCAGCTTGTCGTCCGAGACATCACACGCGCCGTCCGGGCCGGCGAGGATCGCGTCGAAGAACGCATACGAGGTGAGGGCGACCTTGGATTTCTGCGCGAGCAGGGCGCGGACACTGTGGCTGCGCAGCAGACGGTGGCGGCAGTAAAGCTCCCCGCGCGCGCCGCCGCCGATGAGCAGGTTGTAGATCTGCACCGCCTCCGCCGCATGGTACGTGCCGCTGGAGATGAACTCACTGGCCGCACCATCGCCTGAGTGGCCGGGGCCCGCGCCGAATGCCTCGCGGATGCCTTCGGCGATCTCCTCCCGCTGATGGAAGATGGAGACAGGTTTGCCCTCGCCATCGACGCTGTCCTCGTTCTCCTGGATCTGCAGATCATTCTCCAGCACCAGCGCCGTGGCGTAGTCGAGGCGCTTGCCGTTCAGGTCGGCAAAC
>JANOBO010000141.1:0-19694 GCA_031411695.1 Verrucomicrobiaceae bacterium | reverse complement strand
GAGGAAGTGGCGGAGGGCGTGAGCCTGGCCGAGCTTTTGCGCGAGCGCCGCAGCCTCGACGCGCAGGAGACCTACCTCGTGCTCGCCGGCCTCGACACCGCTCTCGCGCAGATCGAGAAGGCCGCGCTGCCATGTCGGAAGCTCAGGCTGGAGGACATTTATCTGCTCACCGGCTTTGCCCGTGAGGATTCGCGCACGGCGAAGCTCCTGGTGTCAAAGCTCAACGAGTGGCCCAGTTTCACCGTCACCGTCCGCGCGCATCCCTCGCTGGCGTCCATGTCAGGTCGCGGCACGGATCCCGGCGTGCTGCTGCCGCTGCCGCCTTGTGAGCTGGAGCCGGGCAAGACCGTTTGGGCCGCCGGTTGGATGGCCGCCATGGGCCGCTTTCTGCTCGGATTGGAAAACGCAAACGGCCGCGCCGATCCCGAGGCTGGCAATCGTGAGCGTGAGTCCGTGTCGCGCCTCTTCGATGACGAGCTGACGAAAACGCGTGACGGCGTGGCGGCATCGCGCGCAGATTTCCTCGCACGCTATGCGCGTGTGGTGCAGCACTACGATCTCGTGAAGCCAATCGGCTCCGAAGCCGAGGAAGCCGCTCCCGCAGCGCGTGCAGGCAAGGCGCTGGTGCCGAACGGAAAGATCGTGCGGAAGAAAAACGAGCCTGCGGTGCAGACGATCGCCGCGGCATCGGTCTTCACCTCGGGCGGAGACGCGTCCGCTGCCGCGGACAGTCCGAATGTGGGATTTGCCGAGATTCTTTTTCAGTCCACCGCCACGCAGACGCCACACGGCGGCAGGTCCGCTGACTCGGAATGGTCGGAAGATCCCGGTGCCGGTTCGTGGTCGCCCGACGGAGACATCGTGCCGGTTTGGCTGAAGGCGGCTGTGTTCTTCGGCGGCTCCATGACGCTCGGCGCCGTGCTGGCCCATTTGTCTGGTGAGGCCTTTTGGCAAAAAGCGCGCCCGGTGACACCGCCCTCCGCCATTCCAATCACCGGCCCTGCTGTTCCTGGAAATCCAGGTTCAAATAGTCCCGCCTTCACGACGCCGGAACATCCGCCGGTGAGACGCCCCACTGAGATCATTCCAGAGACACCGCCCGCTTCCTCACTCAGTCTCAAGCCGCCGACGAAGTCGGGATTGCGCGAGTTGATCACCGGACAAGAGCCTCCGCCGAAAACGAGGTAGCTGCTTTTCCCCGCCCGTCGAAAACCGCCGCGCGCGCGTATGTTCGCGTCGCGCAGGAGTGTGCGGGAGCTGCACGCCTCACTCTGCGTGCGCAAATTTTCGCGATGCCTCCGTAGGTTGACATTGCCGCAAAGAAACCCACGCTAGCGGCTCCTTTCACTCTCCCCGGACATGAGCACCGAAGCCACCAGCAAGCCTGTTTACAACGTCAAGAATCCATACGTCGCCAGGCTCGCACACGCGCATGACCTCACTGCTGCGGGAGCTGTAAAACACACGCGACATTTCGAAATCGACCTCACAGGCTCGGGCCTCGAGTACACACCGGGAGACTCGCTCGCCGTGCTGCCGACGAATGATCCCGCGCTTGTGGATGATGTCCTCGCGGCGCTCGGTTTCTCCGGCGACGAGCCCGTCGTGAATCCGAAGGCTGTCACTGTGCCGGTCCGTCAGGCGCTCACCGAGAGCTTCTCCATCACTGACGTGGACAACAAACTGCTCAAGGCGGTGATCGAGAAAACCGGCGGCGCATCGGACGTGACTCAGCTAATCGATCCGGAGAGGAAGGACGCTTTGAAGAAGTATCTCTGGGGTCGCGAGGTCATCGACATCCTGCTTGAAAATCCTGCCGCGAAGTTTGAGCCCGCCGAGTTTGTCGGCCTGCTGAAGAAGCTGATCATCCGCTTGTACTCGATCTCGTCGAGCCAGCGCGCGGTGGGAGAGCAGGTGCATCTCACCGTCGCCACTGTGCGCTACGACAGCCACGGCCGCGCGCGCAAAGGCGTGTGCTCCACGTTCCTCTCCGAGCGCATCGACACGACCACGCCGCTGCCTGTGTTTGTGAATCCGGGCAAAGGCTTCCGCCTGCCAGAGCCGCACGAGGATGTGCCGGTGATCATGTGCGGCCCCGGCACAGGCATCGCACCCTTCCGCGCGTTTCTTCAAGAGCGGAAGGCCACGGGTGCGAAGGGCAGGGCCTGGCTCTTTTTCGGCGAGACAAGCGAGGCGACGTGCTACTTCTACAAAGACGAATTTGCCGCCTACCTCGCGGACGGCACGCTTGACCGGCTGGACACCGCGTGGTCGCGCGATCAGCCGGAGAAAATTTACGTGCAGCACAAGATGCTCGAGAACAGCCGCCAGTTCTGGGACTGGCTCGAGCAAGGGGCCATCTTTTACGTCTGCGGTGATGCCTCGCGCATGGCCGTCGATGTGGACAAGGCGCTCCACCAGATCATCGAAAAGGAGGGCGGCAAAACGCCGGAGGAGGCCGCCGCCTACGTGGAGGACTTCAAGAAGGCAAAGCGCTACCGGCGGGACGTGTATTGAGTCCGCGCCGGAGCGTATGCTTGCTTCCAAAGCCGCGCGGGCTCAGCCATCGATCGTCCAGCCGTCGCGATATTGGCGGCCCATGAACTGATTTGCCTCCGGCGTGTCCGGGCTGGTGCCGGTCTTGCCGTCGTATGTGATCTTCTTGCCCACGCGGTAGGCCACGAGGCCGAGGAGCATCTGCTCGATCATCTCCGAGCTGTAGCCAAAGTCGCAGGCGGTCTTTTTCGTCGGATCCTTGCAGGCGTCGAACCACTGCTTTTGAAAGTGGCCGATGGGCGGGAGCACGGTCTCCTTCGTGCGCGGCTTGTAGTAAGTGAGGTCCGCGTCGTCGCCGAATGGCAGCACGATGCGTGAGTCGAAGTCCGCAACGATGAAGCCCTTCGTGCCCTTGAACATCGCGCCGTGGCCCGCCTTGTTCAGGTCGATGTAAGGCTTTGGCGGGCGTGGCATGGCACCGCCTTGATACCAGCTCACGGTGATGGGGCCGCGCCAGTCATTGGCCGGATGCTCGAAGTGTGACTCGCACTCGACAGGCGTCACGTCGGAGTTGAACGCCTCGCCTTTCGCTTCGGCTGAGGTGGGCAGGCGCGCGTCCACCGCGTTCCAGAGAAGGTCCATCGTGTGGCTGCCCATGTCGCCGATCTGGCCCGCGCCAAAGTCCCAGAACATGTTCCAGGAAAGGCAGTTCGCGCCCGGACCGCCGGAGAAGTAGTCCGGATTGTATGGATGATAAGACGATGGGCCGAGCCAGAGGTCGTAGTGGAAGCCGGCCGGCGGCTCGCCTTGCTGGGGAAGATAGCCGGGCTTCCGGATTTGGCGGTTTCCCCACGCATACGCGGCCTTCAGGTCTCCGATGGCACCGTCGCGCACGAGTTCCCGGACGCGGTTGAAGTTTGCGTTCGCGTGGCGCTGCATGCCCACCTGGGTGGCGAGCTTGTGCTTCTTCTTCTCCCAATTTGCACGCACGGTGCGCGCCTCGTTCACCGTGATGGCGAGCGGCTTCTCACAGTAAACGTGCAGGTCGCGGTTCAGCGCCCAGTTTGCAACGAACGCATGTGTGTGGTCCGCCGTGCAGATGACCACGGCGTCGAGGCCTTTATGGTCGAGGCACTTCCGCCAGTCGGTGTAGGTCGTGGCGTTCGGGAACCGCGCCAAGGCGTCCGGAAACCGCTTCTCATTCACATCGCACAGGGCGACGACGTTCTCCTCCGATATGGAGTCGTAATGCGCGAGGCCGCGGCCCCAGACGCCGATGAGGGCGACGTTGAGCTTGTTCCCCGGCGTCTGCGCGCCGAGGCGGTGGCCGCTGGGTAGGATCAGGAAACCCGCGCCAGCGGCGGCGGTGTTGATGAAGCTCCGGCGGGAGGTGAGGGAGGATGCCTGTGTTTTCATGGTGGGTGACTAATCGCTCCTAATCGCGCGTGTCCTTCAAAACAAGCACATGTCACCGCCGCCGGCCGCGATAGCATTCCTGTTGTGGGGCGCGCCGGTGCGCAGGCATTTCGCGTTTGCTTTTGCGCCCCTCTCGGCAATGTCGGCGGATGCCTCCCGCAAACATCTCCGCCGTCGCCAACGAGATCGGTCTCGATCCCGCGCATCTGATCCACTTTGGCGCGGACAAGGCAAAGGTGTCACTCGAGGCATTGTCAGGCAAACCCCAGCGCGGAAAGCTGATCCTCGTCTCCGCCATCACGCCAACGCCGGCCGGTGAGGGCAAGACGACAGTTTCCGTCGGGCTGGCGCAGGGGCTGAAGAAAACCGGCAGGTCTGTGGCGCTGGCGCTGCGGCAGCCGTCGATGGGGCCGGTGTTTGGAAGAAAAGGCGGCGCGACCGGCGGCGGCATGAGCCGCGTGGAGCCGTCGAACTCAATCAACCTCCACTTCACCGGCGACTTCCACGCGATCACCTCCGCGCACAATTTGCTCTCGGCCATCATCGACAATCATCTTTACAACGCATCCACGCGGCTGAAGCCGGATCACGTGTTGTGGAAACGCGTGATGGACATGAACGACCGCGCGCTGCGGCAGATCCGCATCGGGCGCGGCAGCCACGCGGTGGAGCGCGCCACTGGCTTCGACATCACCGCGGCATCGGAGGTGATGGCGATCCTTTGTCTCGCTGAGTCGCTGGCCGATCTCCGCGCGCGGCTGAACCGGATCGTCGTCGGCTTCACCGAAATTGGCGGGCCGATCTTCGCGGAGGAGTTCCGCGTCACCGGCGCGATGCTGGCCCTCCTGAAGGACGCGATGCAGCCGAACTTGGTGCAGTCGATGGAAGGCGTGCCAGCGTTTCTGCACGGCGGGCCGTTTGCAAACATCGCGCACGGCTGCAACTCGGTGCTGGCCACGCGCATGGCCTTGGCACACGCGGATTATACCGTCACCGAGGCCGGCTTCGCCTTCGATCTCGGCGGTGAGAAATTCATGGGCATCAAATGCCGCCAATCAGGACTGGCCCCAGCGGCCATCGTCATCGTCGCCACCGTGCGTGCGCTGAAGATGCACGGCGGCGTGGCGCTGACGGAACTCACCAGACCCGACGTCTCGGCCGTGGAGCGCGGGCTTGAAAATCTCGCCGCGCATCTCGACAGCGCGCGGCAGTTTGGCCGGCCGGTCATCGTGGCCATCAATCGTTTTCACACCGACCACGATGAAGAGATGGCAGCTGTGCATCGGCATTGCATCGCGCAAGACGTGCCGTGCGCCACGGCGGATGTGTTCGGCAAAGGCGGCGCCGGTGCCACAGATCTCGCCGACGCGGTGGTCGCCGCGACGAACGGCGCGACGCCCGCCTTGCCGCAGCTCTACACTGACGCGGATCCCGTCGAGGTGAAGCTCACCGCCATCGCCACCCGCATCTACGGCGCACGCGGAGTCGTGCTCACTGCCGAGGCACGGGAGCGGCTGGCGGTATTCGAACGCGCAGGTTTTGGCCAGCTGCCGATCTGCATGGCCAAGACGCAGAACTCGCTCTCCGACGATCCCGCCAAACTCGGCCGCCCGCGCGATTTCGACATCACCGTGCGCGACTTCGAGATCGCGAACGGCGCCGGCTTCCTCGTCGCCCTCACCGGCAAGATGCTGCGCATGCCCGCGCTGCCGAAAGTCCCCGCCGCCGAGCGCATCGAGGTGGATGAGGCGGGGAACATCAACGGGATCTGATTCAATGTTCCGAAAGTTCCCATGTGATCCGCGAGGCGGCGTTTCCTCTTATCAGGATGACATGAAGGCGCCCCCTCTCTGCCCGCGCTGAGGTTCACCCGGGGAGGTTTCCGCTATCGTGGGGCTTTTGTCCGAGGCAAAGGTCATGCACTTTGCGCCCGAGGAGCCATTCGGCGGTGCTCTTCGGTTCCTTCAGCGCCAGCAACTTGATCACGTTATCCGTCGCTCGCACGCTGGTGGTTCGCGCGCCTCGACCGCGCTGACTTTGGTTGGGAGACGCCGCCATGCTTCTCGCTACAGCTGGCGCATCTCTCCGCGCAAGGCCCCGGCAACGGATCTTCCGCCGGCTTTGCTTCGGAGCACTTTGCCGTTAGGATCGCGTCATCATGAAAGCCATCTCCCTGCTTATTGCCTGCGGGCTTCCACTCCTGCTCGGTTCGTGCTTGTTCACGGATCCGGTTTTCACCGAGGGTTTCGCGAAGACGGATGACAGCCTCACCGGAGTCTGGGTAATGGAGGAAGAAATGGCCGACATGACGAAGGCTGACCTCGCCGCGTGTTTCAGGGTCGATGAAACTCACCACGTGCTGCACTACCCGGCCCGGGAGAAGAACGGTGTCTATTACTCGATGCAGCCACTGAAGGTGCGGGACCGTGACCTGCTCCAACTGCATGTGCTCGGCACGCTGACGGATCGGCCGGTGCGGCCGGGAGACAAAGAAGCGTACACTTTGCTCTGGATCGAGAAGGTGGCGGCAGGGCGGATCAACGTCCACCCGCCGCATGGCAGCAAGATCGAGAAGACGCCGGTCTCCGAGGTGCGCAAGATGCTGGCGGATCCACGCGGCGATTGGAATGCGATCTTCGGCGAGCCAAAGGCCTTCAAGCGCATCTCCAAAGAGTGACGCTCAATCATCGCCGGGGCGCGGCGCATAAGGCCGCATGTGTGGATTCACCGCGGCGGCCCGGCTTGTCCGCCGGCATCATCTTCCGCATCGTCGTCATCTTCCTCGATGTCGAAAGTTTCATCCTCATCCTCATCCTCATCCTCGTCATCGTCTCCTTCGTCGTCGTCGTCCGCGAAGTCCTCATCTTCCGACTCAGGCGTGACGTCACCTTTCTCCGCTGCGGCGAGATTGCTGCCACGTTTTTCGATTTCCTCCAGCGCTTCGGTCATGTCATCGACCGCCTCCCAAACTTGGCGCGCGACGAAGATGGGCGCGCGGGACTGCGTGGCCATGGCGATGCTGTCGCTGGGCCGCGCGTCGATCTCGATGAGCTTTCTGGCATGCAGCTCGTTCTCTGCCACGATGATCAACCGGGCGCGATACACACTGCCGGACAGATCATTGATCACGATGCGGTCGATCTTGGCGCCGAAGGCGAGGAGCACGTTTGCCAGCAGGTCATGGGTGAGCGGCCGCTCCTTCGCCACGTCGCGCATGAACATGGAAATGGCCGTGCCGACAGGCTCGTCAACGTAGATGACAAAGGTCTTGTCGGCGTTGCCCAGGAAGACAGCGAAACTGGCGTCGAGCGGGACCACGGCCCTCACCTGCACTTCAATGACTTCCTTGTTCATGGGGGGATCTCACCATTCCGTCATCGTTTTCCGATGGCAACTGGCCGCACGCATTTTTCGGGGACGCCCCTCCAGCGCCTGCCTCGCGGTAGCGACGGGCGACCTCGACGTACTTCATCGCCAGCGCGGCGTTTGCGCGCTGCTCCTCGGCCGAGAGCGCACGCACCACGCGGCCCGGCGCGCCAACGACCAGCGAGCCCTCAGGGATGCGCGCGCCTTTGGTGACTATGGCGCCCGCCGCGATGATGCAGCGCGGGCCGATCTCCGCGCCATCAAGGACGATCGCCCCCATGCCGATGAGCACTTCATCCCCGACAGTGCACGCGTGGATGATCGCGCGGTGGCCGACGGTGACGCGCTCACCCACCACAGCGGCAAAGTCATCGCTGACATGCACCACGGAAAGATCCTGCACATTGCTCTGCGCGCCAATCACGATGCGGTTGATGTCACCCCGCAGCACCGCGCCATACCACACGCTCGATTCCGCGCCGAGGCTCACCGCGCCGATCACGGTGGCGCCCGGCGCCACAAAGACCGTCCCGTCAAAGACCGGACTTACTCCGGCCAGCAAAAATTGTTTCAGCGGGTTTGCGATCATCGTGTTTCCAAGGCGGGAAAAAGAGATTTTTTGGTTTGACGATCTTTGGCCCGCCGCCATTAAATCGCATCCATTCTTTTCGGAAAAACGAGAGAACACATCTCCCAAACACGAACCCAACAATCCACTCCCCTCCTCCCAAAATGAACAAAGCAGAACTTGTCGAAGCCGTGCAATCCAGCCTTGGTGGCGAAACATCCAAACGCGCCGCTGGTGACGCCGTCGAGGCGGTGCTGGGCGCGATCGCCAAGGGCGTGAAAAAAAGCAATGTGCAGATCATCGGCTTCGGCACGTTCAAGGTGGCCGCGCGCAAGGCGCGCACCGGCCGCAATCCGAAGACAGGCGAATCGATGAAGATCAAGGCATCGAAGACGGTGCGCTTCACGCCATCCGCCGCGCTGAAAGCCTCATTGTAGTTCCCCGGATGCGGAGCTGTGAGGCTCCTGCCGGGACTGTCTGGAGCCCCGCCGCCGTTGCCGGCAGCGGGGTTTTCTTTGGGTCGGGCCACAAGTGTGGCTCTTATCCGCGCGGCTCCTGGCGCCTGGCCTCGCGACGGACGCGTGCAAGAATGGCCTCTGCAACGGCCTATTCTCAGGCCGCCCATGCCAATGCGTCAGCCCACCCCGCTCTTCATCATCGCCCTGCTCTGCACCAGCCCGCTCCTCGCGCGTGGCCAAGCGGTGCCCGGCACGATTCATTTTTCGAGGGACATCCGCCCCATCCTTTCCGAGAACTGCTTCTATTGTCACGGACCGGACGAGGAAAAACGCGAGGCCGGCTTGCGGCTCGATGAGGAAGAAGGCGCGAAGACGGATCACGATGGAGTGACGGCGGTCGTGCCCGGCGATGTGGCAAAGAGCGCGCTCATGGAGCGCATCCTCAGCACCGATCCCGATGAGGTGATGCCGCCGCCGAAGCAGCACAAGACGGTGACCCCTGCACAGGTGGCCCTTCTCAAGGAATGGATCCGCCAAGGCGCAAAGTGGGGCGGGCACTGGAGCTACGAAAAGGTGGTGCGGCCGCAGGTGCCCACCGGGCACATCGCGCCACTCATGGAGCCGCCGTCGGGAGAGAATCCGATCGACGCATTTCTCGCGCAGCGTTTGCAAAAGGAGGGGCTGAGAATGTCGCCACCGGCAGACCGCGCAACGCTCATCCGCCGGGTGGCCCTCGATGTCACGGGACTGCCGCCGACACGGGAGGAACTCGCGCGCTTCGAACATCCAACAGATCAATCCGATCTGACGGAGGTGGTGACATATTACCTTTCCCGCCCCGCCTACGGCGAGCATTGGGCGCGGCAATGGCTGGACCTCGCACGGTACGCCGACAGCTCCGGCTACCCGAGCGATCAGCCGCGCGAGATCTGGGCCTACCGCGACTGGGTGATCCGCGCGCTGAACGCAAACATGCCCTTTGATCAATTCACCATCGGACAACACGCGGGCGATCTTCTTTTGAATGCGAGGATGAAGGATCAAGACGGAAGGATGAAGGACAATCCGCGCTTCTTCGGCTCCGTGATTCATCCCTCATCCTTCATCCCTCAGTCTTCCGATGACCTCCTCATCGCCACCGCGTTTCATCGGAACACGATGACTCAAAACGAAGGCGGCACGGATGACGAGGAATTCCGCAACGCGGCCGTGATCGACCGTGTGAACACGACCTTCGCCGTGTGGATGGGCACCACGATGGCGTGCGCGCAGTGCCACACGCACAAGTTCGATCCCATCACGATCAATGAGTACTTTCAGTTCTACGCCTTCCTCAACCAAAGCGCTGACAGCGACAAAAAGGACGAGGTGCCGCTGCACAGCTTTGAGACTCCGGAGACGAAGCGGCAGCGCGGCCGGTTGAAGAGCGAGATCGATGCGCTGGAGCAAAGATTTGCGAAGCCCGCTCCCGCATGGCTCACGGGGCTGGACGCGTGGGACCGCGGCTTCGCGCGCGATCTCGGCTGGCAGACTCCGAAGCCGGACAAGGTGACCACGGAGACGAATGACGCCGGGACGGTTAGCGATGACGGCACCGTTTCCATCGCGTCGAATCGGGACGCGAACACCTACACCATCGAAACGCGGGCTGCGGGCGGCACGATCAGCGCGCTCCGTCTTGAGACCAGCCCCGCCGCTGGGTTCGGCAACTTTGTCGTCACTGTGGTGAAGGCGGAGATTGTGCCACCTGCGGGCATGGCCGCGCCGGCCGCGCGATTTGTGCGTGTCGAACTCCGGGGCGCAAAGAAGATGCTGCAGCTCGCCGAGGTGCAAGTCTTCAGCGGCAGCGAGAACATCGCGCCCGCCGGAGTGGCGAAGCAGAGCAGCACCTACACCGTGGCGGAGGCGAAGCGTGCGAACGATGGCAACACGGACGGCGAATACACCAAGGGCAGCGTGGCCCACACCTCAGGCGCGGAGAACGATCCCTGGTGGGAGGTTGATTTGAAGACCGCACGATCCATCGACCGCGTGGTGGTGTGGAATCGCACGGACGCAGGTACGATGAAACGGCTGGACGGTTTTCACCTCATGCTGCTCGATGAGAAACGCCAGACGGTTTGGCAAAGCGGCAGCACCGCCGCGCCCGAAAAGGACAAGGCATTTCCCACCGGCGGCCCGGTGCCGGTAAACTTCACCACGGCGCTCGCGGATTTTGAGCAGGCTGGGTTTTCCGCCGCGTCGGTATTGAAAGTGAATGACAAGACGAGCACGGGCTGGAGCGTGGGCGGCGCGGCGGACAAGCCGCATCTGCTGACCTTGCTGGCGGCATCTCCCGTCATTGTCCCGCTGGGATCGACGCTCCGGGTGACGCTCGCGCAGAAGAGCGGGTTCAAGCAGCACACGCTCGGCAATTTTCGTCTCAGCTTCACGGGCGATCCGCGCGTGCAGCAGGCGGCTAAAGTGCCCGCCGATGTGATCGCCGCTCTTGCACGATCTCAGCGCAGCGCGGCACAGCAGAAAGCAATCACCGACTACTATGTGCGAAACGTGGCCAAAGAATCCGCGCCCGACCGCGCGCGCCTCGCGGCGGCAAATAAGGAACTCGCTGCCATCAAGCCCGTGACGGTGCCCATCATGCAGGATCTCGATGCGAAACAACGTCGCGCGACAAAGGTGCAACTCCGCGGCAACTGGCAGGCGCTCGGTGATGAGGTGCGCGAGGCCACGCCCGCCGTTTTCAATCCACTGACTGCCGACGCGCCGCGGAATCGCCTCACGATGGCGCGCTGGCTCGTGAGCCGCGATAATCCGCTCACCGCGCGCGTGACGGTGAACCGCCTGTGGGAATCCATTTTCGGCATCGGCATCGTCCGCACGAGCGAGGAGTTCGGCAGCCAGGGCGATCTGCCTTTTCATCCCGAGCTGCTCGACTGGCTCGCCGCCGAGCTGATGGACAGCGAGTGGGACATCAAGCACATGCTGAAGCTCATGCTCACGAGCCAGGCCTACCGCCAAAGCTCCCAATCCGCGCCCGCGCTCAACGAGCGGGATCCCGACAACCGGATGCTCGCGCGCGGCCCGCGTTTCCGCGCGACCGGGGAGCTGTTGCGCGATCAGGCGCTCGCCGTCAGCGGGCTGCTCAGCGAAAAAATGCACGGCGCGCCTGTTCGTCCCCTGACGCCGAGCATCGGCCTCAGCACCGCCTTCGGCCGCAGCAACGACTGGGAAGTGAGCAAGGGCGAGGACGCACACCGCCGCAGTCTTTACACCGAGGTGCGTCGCAACTCGCCGTATGCCAGCTTCACCATGTTCGATGCCGGAAACCGCGAGGTCTGCATGATCCGCCGCAACCGCACCAACACGCCGCTGCAAGCCTTTGTGACATTGAATGATCCCGTCTTCATCGAGACGCACCAGGCGATGGCGCGGCGCGTGGTGCTCGATGTCGGAAAAGACATGAAGAACGCGGAGGAAAGGCTCGCGCTCATGTTCAAGCTCTGCCTCGCGCGCGAGCCGACTGCGCACGAAGCGGCGGCGCTCACCCAGCTGCACGATCAAACGCTCACGACTTATCGCACTGACAAAGAAGCCGCCAGCAAGATGGCCGCCGACCCGCTCGGCCCCGCACCGCAAGACGTCGACATCGCGGAGCTCGCGGCGTGGACGACGGTCGCCAATGTGGTGATGAACCTGGATGAGTTTTTGATGAGGCGATGACTTGCTCCAGCCATGCCGAAGAATAAATCCATCGCCATTCCGATTGTCACCGTGCGCGGCCAGCGCGTGGTTCTGGATTCAGATTTGGCTGCACTTGATGGGGTGCGCACGGGTCGTGTTAATGAAGCCGTAAAGCGCAATTTGAAGCGTTTCCCCGAAGATTTCGCGTTTCATCTCACCGCAGAAGAGATGCTGCTTTTGATATCGCAAAATGCGATATCAAAAACCAAAGGCCGTGGTGGACGCCGGATTTCACCTCGCGTTTTCACTGAACACGGTGCCCTCATGGCCGCTTCAGTACTCAACAGCGAGCGAGCGATCGTCATGAGTGTCTATGTCATCCGCGCTTTCGTGGAGATTCGCGAGCAGATCGCCGCCAATGCCACGATCCTCAAACGTCTAGCCGAGATTGATCACACCTTGCTGATTCACGACGCCTCACTCCGCGACATCTACAAGAAGCTGATGCCGCTTCTCGCGCCGCCACCACTTCCGTCACCAACGCCTTCAAAACGCCAGATCGGATTCCATTCGAAAACCTGAGGTCGCAATTTGTGACCTCAAACTTGAAATCACAGTCTGTGACCTCAAATCCCTCCGCCACTTGCCCATGAACCCCATCCGCCACGACCGCCTCCAACTCACCACGCGCCGACAGTTCCTCGGCAACGCGGGCCAGTTCAGCCTCGGTGCCATCGCCATGCATGCGATGCAGCAGAATGCTGGGGCGAGTTTGCAGTCGGACAATCCGCTCGCACCGCGCAGAACGCATCATGAGGCGAAGGCGAAGCGGGTGATCTACCTGCACATGTCCGGCGCCCCGCCGCATCTCGACTTGTTTGATTACAAGCCGGAACTGGTGAAGCGCAGTGGACAGGATTGCCCGGATTCGATTCTCAAGGGCCGGCGCTTTGCCTTTACCACCGGCGTGCCGAAACTGATGGGCACCCCGCGCACGTTTGCGCGCCATGGCAAGGCGGGCATGTGGATGAGCGATGCGTGCCCGAACTTCCACACCATCGCCGACGAGATCTGCATGGTGCGCTCGATGAACACGGACCAGTTCAATCACGCGCCGGCGGAGCTGCTGCTCTTCACGGGTCACACGCGGCAAGGAAGGCCTTCGATGGGTGCGTGGGCCACATACGGTCTGGGGACGGAGAATCAGGATCTGCCGGGATTCGTCGCGCTGATCTCGAGCGGCACGCAGCCCAGCGGCGGCCAGGCTTGCTGGGGCAGCGGCTTCGTTCCCTCCGTGTATCAAGGCGTGCAGTGCCGCAGCAAGGGCGATCCTGTTTTGTTCGTGAGCGATCCTGCCGGCATGAGCCGCGAGCTGCGGCGCAAGACCCTCGATGTGCTGAACGACCTCAATGCGCGGCAGGTCGCCGAGCTAGGGCATCCGGAGACGGTGACGCGCATCGCGCAATACGAACTCGCGTTCCGCATGCAGACCAGCGTGCCCGACGTGATGGACATCTCGAAGGAGCCGCAAAAGGTACTCGAGGATTACGGTGCCAAGCCCGGTGAGTCCAGCTTCGCAAATAATTGCCTGCTCGCGCGGCGGCTCATCGAGAAGGGTGTGCGCTTTGTGAATCTCTTCGACTGGGGCTGGGACTTCCACGGCACCAGCGCAGAGAACGGCATCACCGACGGTCTCACGAAAAAGGTCGCCGCCACTGACAAGCCCGTCGCCGCGCTCATCAAAGATCTCAAGCAGCGCGGTCTCCTCGACGACACGCTCGTGATCTGGGGCGGCGAGTTTGGGCGCACGCCGTTCCGCGAAGGCCGCACCGCCGCGAGCAAGATTCTCGGCCGCGATCACTATCCCGATTGCTTCACACTCTTCATGGCCGGCGGCGGCACCAAAGCTGGCTTCGACTACGGCAGCACCGACGAGCTCGGCTTCAGCGTCGCGGAGAACAAAGTCCACGTTCACGATTTTCAGGCCACAGTGATGCATCTGCTCGGCTTCGATCACGAACGTCTCACCTACCGCTTCCAAGGCCGCGACTACCGCCTGACGGACATCCACGGCCACGTGGTGAAGGACTTGTGTGCCTGATGGACAAGTGACCTGCCGGGTTTCGAAACCTACCGAATCATGAACCTCCTCCAACGTCGCCAATTTCTCAGCCAGATGTCCACCGGCCTGACTGGCGTGGCTCTATCGCGGCTCATGGCTGACCCGCCAAAGCGTCAGCCACATTTTGCTCCGAAGGCCAGACAGGTGCTGCAGATCTTCTGCCCCGGAGCCGCATCGCATGTCGATCTTTGGGATCACAAACCGATGCTGGAGAAATATCACGGCACACCGCTGCCCGGTGCCGCCGAGGTCACCTTCCAAGGCAAGAACGGCAACCTGATGCGCCCGCCGTGGGACTTCGTGCCGGCCGGTCAGTCTGGGAAAATGATCACATCCATGCTGCCGCACATGGCGCGTCATGCCGACGACATGGCCTTCATCCACAGCATGGCCAGCCGCACCAACACACATGGCCCCGGCTGCGTGAACATGAACTCCTGCTTCACGCGAGATGGCTTCCCCAGCGCGGGCTCCTGGGTCAGCTACGGCCTCGGCAGTCTGAACGACGACCTGCCCACTTACATCTCCATTCAAGACCTGCGCGGCGAGCCGCCCAATGGCAAAGCCAACTGGAGCAATGGCTTCCTGTCCGCCGAGCATCAAGCCGTCTCGATGGCCGCCCAACAACCGCTGCGCAATCTTGCGCGTCCCCATTCGATCAATGCGAGTGACGAGAAAGCCACCCGTGACTTCCTGCGGCAAATCAATGCCGAGCACGCCGCTGCTCACGCTGAAAACGACGAACTGCGCGCCCGCATGGCCGCCTATGAGTTGGCCGCCAAGATGCAGCTCACCGCGCCCGAAGTGAGCGATCTCTCCCGCGAGCCAAAGCACATCCAAGATCTCTACGGCACCAACGACAGCAACAAGCTCAAGGCGGCCTATGCGAAGAATTGCCTGCTCGCCCGTCGTTTCCTGGAGCAAGGGGTGCGTTACGTCAGCCTTTACTGTGCCTCACGCGCCAGCGCCGTCGATGGCCTCTTGAATTGGGACGCGCATAAGACGCTGAAGGCCGACTACGAACGCCATTGTCCCATCTTCGACCAGCCGACCGCCGCCCTGCTCACCGACCTGAAACAGCGCGGCATGTTGAACGACGTGCTCGTCATCTGGTGTACTGAGTTTGGCCGCATGCCCACGCATCAGGAAGGCACCAGCGGTCGCGATCACAATCCCGATGCCTTCACGACCTGGATGATGGGCGCAGGTGTGAAAGGCGGCATCAGCTATGGCGAGACTGACGACTTCGGCCGCCGCGCCGCCGTCGATATCGCCACCGTGTACGACTTCTACGCCACGGTGCTTCATCTGCTCGGCCTCAATCACGAGAAGCTCACCTGGTACCACAACGGCGCCAACCGCCGCCTCACCGACGTGCATGGTCATGTCATTCAGAACCTTCTTGCCTGAGCCATGGTACGCTCTGGATCACGCCGCGTCACCAGCGCGGGCCGCTCGCGACACGCGCTGCTCCAGCGCACGTTCGAAGCTGACCAGCTCGCGCAGCAGGGCGTTGTAGCGTCCGTGGGCATCATCACCGTTGTCGCGCGCCAACATCTCGTAAAGCGCGTGATCGGCTCCCAGCGCTTCCTCAGCGGTCACCGCAACAGGCACGCCACATCGGTTCAGCTTCGGGCTGCCGATCTGCACCAGACACGCTGCTGGGCTTTGCCTTCGACTGGCGAGATCATCCAGTCCTTCACGGATCAAGTGCGCGCCGGGCAGATCGTCAAAGTTTGGAATCTCAGAGGGCACGGCTTGAGTTTAGCGTCATTCAGCACACACGTCGAACACCCGTTGCTTCAGCGTCGCCGCGTCAACCGCAGGATAGCGGATCAACAGGCTTTCGATCTCCAGGAAAAGATCCCGCAGCCGCTTACGCTCGACGAGTCCGTCCCGCAGCATGCACGCCACATCATGCCGATCACGCGGATGGTCCCGCTCAATCTTCGACAGGGCCTGCGCATAGAAGTCGTAATGGTAAAATGCCAGTGTCCCGTGCTGCGCAATGAAGCGGCTCCGTTCCTGCCAATCCGGGAGAGCCGGGACAAACTGATCGGGCGAGGCCAGTTCAATGTTCAACTCCAGCCTTTCTTTGAGCAGCGGCAGACATTCAAAGAACCCGATCGGCTCCGGCTCCGCCTTCAAATCCACATGGAACGTCATTTCACGCCAGCCCAGCAGCACCGCCGACACTCCGCCCGTGAAATAGACACGCCCAGCCGAGCGCACTGCATTTCCCAGTTCCCTCATCAGGCTCTCGATTCGTTCTGCGGTCGTGTGAGATCGCACCCCAAACACTAGGCCGCTCCATTTCTTACCCAACTCCTTTTTGCTCCTGATGAAGACTCTCGCGTCCGCTCTCCTCATCTCTTCATCTGCCCTCGCTGCGGATCCGGCGGGCATCGCCTTCTTTGAGCAAAAGGTGCGGCCGGTGCTCGTGGAGCATTGTTACTCCTGCCACAGCGCTGAGGCGAAGAAGCTCAAGGCCAACTTGTACCTCGACTCCAAGGCAGGTTGGGAAAAGGGCGGTGACAGCGGCGATCCGATCATTGTGCCTGGCAAGCCCGAGGCCAGTCTGCTCATCCGCAGCGTGCAGCATCTCGAGGCTGATCTCGAGATGCCGCCGAAGAAACCCAAGCTGCCCGACGGCGTCATCGCGGATCTCATCACCTGGGTGAAACTGGGCGCGCCCGATCCTCGGGAAGGCGCCAAGATCGAAGCCAAACGCGGCGACAAGACTTGGTGGTCCCTGCAGCCCAACACGACCGACCTCAACACCGCGGGCAGCATCGACGATTTCATCGCTGCCAAGCTTGAGGACAAAGGCCTCGGCTTCAGCGCGCCGGCAGATCCGCGCACCCTCATCCGTCGCATGACTTATGATCTGCATGGGCTGCCGCCGTCACCAGAGGAAGTGGCGGCTTTTGTGAAGGACTGCCAGACCAACACGCGAGCCATCAAAGATCTCATCGACCGCCTCCTCGCCAGTCCACGCTACGGCGAGCGCTGGGGCCGCCATTGGCTGGATGTCGTCCGCTTTGGCGAGTCGAACGGCTTCGAGCGGAACTTCATCATCGACGAGCTCCATCCCTTCCGCGACTACGTCATCAAGTCCATCAACGACGACAAGCCCTTCGATACGTTCATGGCGGAGCACCTCGCGGGTGACGTCCTCGGCAAAGACAAACCCGAGGTCGAGGTCGGCAGCGCCTTCCTCGTCGCCGGGCCCTACGACGATGTGGGCAATGCCGATGTCGTCGCGCAGAAGAACATCCGCGCCGCCACTCTCGATGACATGGTCACCGCCACCAGCGGCGCCTTTCTCGGGCTCACCATCAACTGCGCGCGATGTCACGATCACAAATTCGATCCCATCCCGACCGAAGACTACTACCGGCTCCGCGCCGCATTTGAAGGCGTGACGCACGGACGGCGCGTCGTCGCCACGAAGGCTCAACAAGCGGCCTTCACGGCTGCTACCGAGCCACTCAACCTCGAGCTGCGTCAGCTCAACAAGGAGCGGGACACACTCAATGACGACATCGACAAGCGCGCAAAGGCCGCCTTTGCGAAGCTGAAGTTCCAGCGTCCTAAGATCGACCCGCTTGGCACCGATGAACCGTTCGCGCCGGTCCAAGCCAAACACATCAAGTTCATCATCCACAGCTTCACCAGCGACTACCAAGGCAAGCTCGCAAAAGCTGGCGGCGGCAAGCTGACGGAGTTTCAAGTCTGGAGCACGGACAACCGCAACGTCGCGCTCGCCAGCAATAGCACCCTTGCGGAAGGCGCCAAGGCCGCCACCGCCGAAGACTTTCCCGAAGCCTACGGCCCGCAATATTGCATCGACGGCCAACGCGGCGAGGCCTGGTTCATCGGCAGCCCGCCGGAACTCAAGCTCACACTCGCCAAGCCCGAGACCATTCAGCGCATCACCTTCATCAACGCACGCGGTGACCGCGACACCGATGAAAGCAAAGTCCGCGGCGCCACACCGACTGAGTATGAGATTCAGATCAGCACGGACGGCGCGGACTGGAGGACCGTTGCCACCGATGCAGGTCGCGAGCCCTGGACACCAGCCCACGGCATCGAGCGCGCACGGCGCAGCGTCACCGGTGTTGATGAGCAGAAAAAACTCACCGCTTTGAATCACCGGATCGCCGCGGTGCAGAAGAAGCTGAACGCCGTGCCCGCCCTGCCACAGATGTGGGTCGGCACGCACGCCCAGCCCAAAGAGCCCACCACCGTCCACAAAGGCGGAGATCCCATGAAGCCCGGCGCCGTCGTGGTCCCCGCCAGCCTCGCTGTGCTCGATCAAGTCACCCAGCCTTATCAATTGAAGCCCGACGCGGATGAAGGCCAGCGCCGTCTCGCCCTCGCCAAATGGATCACCAGCGACGACAACCCGCTCACCGCCCGCGTGCTCGCCAACCGCGTCTGGCAGTACCACTTCGGCACCGGCATCGTGGATACACCGAGCGACTTCGGCTTTCTCGGCAGCAAGCCCACGCATCCCGAGCTGCTCGATTACCTCGCTGCAAAGCTGGTGGGCAATGGCTGGAAGCTCAAAGCCCTCCACCGCGAGATCCTGCTCTCCCGCACCTACCAGCAGAGTTCATCCGGCAGCGCGGATGGCCTCAGGCTCGACCGCTCCGCCAGCCTCCTCTGGCGTTTCCCTCCGCGCCGCCTCAGCGCCGAGGAACTGCGCGACACCATGCTCACCGTCGCAGGCCAAATGAAGCTCGCGCCCATGGGCGGTCCTGGCTTCCGTCTCTATCGCTATCTTGCCAACAACGTCTCGACCTACATCCCGCTCGATGTCCACGGCGCTGATACCTACCGCCGCGCCGTCTATCATCAAAACGCCCGCGCGAGTGTTGTCGATGTCCTCAATGACTTCGACCTGCCCGACATCGCCTTTGCCGCCCCCAAACGCGCCAACACCACCACGCCACTGCAAACGCTCACCCTGCTCAATCACAGCTTCACACTCGACATGGCCAAATCTCTCGCCGCCCGCATTCAAAGCAGCGACCCTGTGACACACGCCTACCGATGCGCCTTCCAACGCACGCCCACCGCAGAGGAACACGAGGCCGCCTCCCGACTCATCTCCGCACACGGCGCCGAAGCCTTCTGCCGCGCCTTGCTGAATGCCAATGAGCTGCTGTATCTCGACTAGAGCCAAGGCCGCGTTGCAGCAGACGGATTGCGGCCTGGCGCGCCGCTCACTTCCCGCCGTTCTTCGCCAGCGTCTGGCTTTCCGGCGACAGGCTCGAGAGCGGCACCTTATGCACCACGCCCGTTGACACCACCTTCAGCAGCACAAAGTCCGCACCCTCCATCCCCTCGAACGTCGCCTCGATTTCCGTCCCCGCCGCGTTCTTCCACTTCTGCGGTCCGCCTGCCACAGCCGGCGTCGGTGCACCCGGCGCTGGCGGAGTCGCCGCAGGCGCCGCCGGTGGAGCGCCACCCGCCGCAAAGCTCGCGCCCTCCTGGATCCACTGACGGATCAGCGCCACCTCCTGCGCCGTCACCTTGCCCTTCCCCTTCGGCGGCATCACATCCTCATCGTCCTCCG
>JANOBO010000140.1:0-4688 GCA_031411695.1 Verrucomicrobiaceae bacterium | reverse complement strand
TCGTCGCGCAGCGTGCGCAGGAACAGCGTTGACATCCGCAGCAGCACAGGGTTTCCGTTCGTCGTGGGTGGCAGGCTGCGAATTTTTGGAGAAATCCTGGGCATCGTGAATTATTTTGTGAAGTAAGGGAAACGGCCGCATCTGAGTATTCGCGAGCTTTCGACCGGGGACTTGGTGAGATGCTACTTCAAGGCGGAGCAGTATCAGGCTGCGGTTGAAGTGCTGGCAGATCCAGATGCAGTGGTTTTCGTGGAAGGTGAGACGACTCAAGACCCGATGACGGGAGATGTGACCGCCATGGAAGTTGAGGACTTCCGGCTGGCTCCTGAGTTTTCGTACGGGACGTTCGAAGAGTGGGTGGGGTCTATGCCTGAGTACACAGGAACACGATCGACCGAAGAACACATAGCCCTACTGCGCGATGACCATGAATAGCCGTCCCAAAATATATCTGGATGCCGCGCCTTTGATTGATCTTGCGAAGGAAAAGGTAGGTGTGCCCCTGAAGGACAGCAAGGTGGTCAAGGATGTCTGGCATCTCTGCCAGTTCCTCAAGGCGGCATTGGATGGAAAGGTCGATATGTTCACCTCGGTGCTCTCGATTGCGGAATGCACGCATGTGGAGGATGAGAACAAGTTGGAGGAAGCGAAGCCGATATACATGGGCCTGCTGGCGAGCGGCAAGAGCGGTATTCGATTGGTGCAACCGACACTCGCAATTGCGGAGAAAGCAAGAGACCTCCGCTGGCTCTCCAAGGTGAGTCTGCGCGGCGCGGACGCCATGCATGTCGCCTCTGCCCTGCGCATGGGCTGCGATGAGATGTTCACTGGTGATGGCAAGATACTCAAGAACGCGCCCACATTGCTAAAGCTGGGGCTTCGAGTCTGCCGACCTTCGGACTCTGCGCTGCTGCCAGAGGAGTATCGGCAGAGTGATTTGGGTCTGTGATAGGATGTCTGATGCAGACTGCATGGCCGCTGTCTTGCGACTGCATCAGAACCAGTTCTTCCCCCCGAAGAAACCAGGCGTGAACGAACACTTTGCCGAACACATGGAGCGGGTGAAGATGAAGCTTTCCCAAACCTGGCCCATGTTCCACACCGAAAGCTAAATCGAAGACGTGACAAACGAGCGACTGCCGCTTGAGGGGCGCACACTGCGTGAAAGGTGCCGTCACCTCAGGGTCACGAAGTCATTGTGATTGATCAGCGCCTGCAAAAACAGGCCGCGATTTTGTTTCAATGCGGCAAGACCGTCGAGGCTCGCGACACGCTCTTGCTCATCGGGCGCGCGACCGAGGATGGTGATGAAGGACTGCTTGATGAAGTCTTCATCGCTCACGGATTTCATCTTCACCGCCAGCGCGTCGGCGCATTCGCGGCTGAGCTTGCTGTTGGTGAGCGCCAGCGCCTGCTGCGGCACGATGCTTTCATTGCGGCGGTAGCATTCGAGGACGTTGGCGTTGTCGAAGGTGGCGAGGAAGCGGTGCTCGACATCGGCATTCTGGATGAAGTAGAGCGAACGGCGCGGGCTGGTTTCTGATGCGGCGGGATCGAGGCTCGGGCCGCCGAGGGTGAGATCGAGTTTGCCCGCGAGATGCAGCAGGCTGTCGCGCACGACCTGGCTTTCCATGCGGCGCGGGTTCATGCGCCAGTAGTGGGCGTTGTCGGGATCGGCTGCGAGCGTCTGTGAATCGGCGGCGGCATTGGATGAGCTGCGGCGATACAAATTGGTGTGCACCATCGCGCGATGCAGGTGCTTGAGGCTCCAGCCGTTGTTCATGAAATCGACCGTGAGCGTGTCGAGGATGTCCTGATGCAGCGGAGCCAGCGAGCGACGGCCAAAGTCATCCATGTTGGCGACGAGCGGCGCACCGAAATGCCGCATCCAGACTTGGTTCACGAGCACGCGTGCGGTGAGAGGATTGCGTTTGTCGGCGATCCATTTGGCAAACGCGAGCCGGCGGCCCGTGCTGCTCTCAGGATAGGTTTGCACAGTGGCGTTGTTGTTTTCCTCCGGGCCTTCCTGCGCTTTCAAGCTCGCTGGCAATGACGTGTAAGCCTCGCCGGGAGCCGCTGCTGTCTTCTTTGCTTTCTCAAGCGCGTCGCTTGCAGCTTTTATTTTTTTGCCGGCATCCTTGGCTTTCGAGTCGTTCTCCGCCTTGGCGAGATCGACCTCCGCTTGGGCGACTCGATAACGCGCCTCGGCAAGCGCGGCGGCTTTGGCGACCGTTTTGTCCTGCTTCGCCAGATCGGCGGCGTACGCGGCTTGAATCATGGCAATGCGCAAACCGGCGGCCTTGATCGCGGCGGGGTCGCTTGTCTTCTGCGCGGCGGCAAACTGCGCGTCGGCTGCGCGGAGATGATCTTCGAGCACGAAGGGCAGCAGCACGGGATGCGAGGCGGTCTTCGGCAGCTTCACCGCAGCCGGCTGGAATGAGGCAAAGGAGAGCACGGCAGGCACGCCGGGCGTCATCGGCTTCGACTTGTCCTCGTCCTTCTCATCGCCGCGCACATGAAGCCAGGTCGGCGTGTCGAGGTGCAGGTCGAAGACGCGCGGCAGGCCGTTTTTCTCGAAGTCCGGCTCGCCCTTCCATGGATCGAGGCGCACATGCAGCGGCTCGAAGATGGCGCGCATCCGATAATAGTCGGCGTGCTCGATGGGATCGTATTTGTGCGCGTGACACTTCACGCACTGCACCGTCAGGCCGAGGAAAGCGCGGCTGGTGTGCTCGATGGTTTCGTCGAGCCATGTGGTGCGGTTGAAGAGGTAGTAGCTGCGTGCGAGGAAACCTGTGGCGCGCAGGTTGTCGCGATCCTCGGGCGCGAGTTCATCGGCGGCGAGCATCTGTACGATCATCTGGTCGTAGCCTTTGGCGGCGTTCAGTGACTCGACGATCCAGTCGCGCCAATGCCAGATGTGCTTCTGAGAATGACGGAGCTGCGCGCCGAGGCCGTACCAATCGCAGTAGCGCCAGATGTCCATGAAGTGGCGCGCCCAGCGCTCGCCGTATTGGGGGGAGGCGAGGAGGCGGTCAACGACGCGGGAATAGGACTCATGGGAGGAATAGGACTTATTCACCCCATCCGTCCCATTCAAGTCTTTGGCAAACTCCGCGATTTCCTCCGGCGACGGCGGCAGGCCGATGAGGTCGAGATACACACGCCGCAGCCAAATCTCCGGCGCGGCCACAGGCTGCGGCCTGAGTTTTTTCGAGGCCAGCCGCGCGGCCAGCAGCGCATCCATCGACTGGCCGGACGACCTCGGCACCTGATACGCCCAATGCGCGCGCGGGTCTGGCTCCGGCATTTCATTCGCAGGTCCGGGCGCACCGGCGGCGACCCAGGACTTGAGTTTGGCAATTTCATCTGCAGTGAGCGCGGAGCCTTCGCCCTCCGGCGGCATCCGGTCATCGATGTCCGTCGTCGTCACGCGCTCGAGCAGCAGCGCATGGTCCGCTTTGAGAATGCTGCCGTCATCACCTCCCTTCCGTATCGCCGCGACCGTATCGAGCCGCAGGCCGGCCTTTTGCTTCAAAGCGCCATGGCATGTGTAGCAGCGATGTTTGAGCAGCGGCTTGATGTCCTTCTCATAATCCACCGCAGCCGCGTTCAGCGATGTCACGGTCAGCATCGCAAACACAAAACAGCCCCGCCCAATGTGGGCGGCGCGTTCTGGGACCAACGATGAAGCATTCATATCCAGGAGGGGCAAAGAATACGCATCGCATCAGCGATCTCTTGAACTCCTCAGGTAAAACCGTGAAACGGCTGTCTCTGGATTAATCCCAGGAGGCGGCTATGAGTCGCCGCATGAGCATCCGACCATTGCTTTCTTCCATCGTTCTCGTCTTCAGCGCCATTCTTCACGCCGAGACGGCGCTCAAGCTCGCGCCACCCGCGATGCAACGCGATGCCAGCGGCATCGTGACGCTGCAAGGCGCCAACATCCTCTACACGCTCGACGGAGCTGATCCCGTCGCGAAGTCGAACCCGTATCTCGCGCCCATCGATCTCGCGTGCGGCGGTGTTCTCAAAGCGCGTGCGTTCTCCGCAGACCGCAAAACGATGAGCGATGTTGCGCAGGCCACGTTTGAACCTCTCGCCGGACACAAGCCGCCGCCGAGCACCGTCGTCCCTGTCACGCAAGACCGCAGCTGGCCGCAGTACGATTGGGCAAAGCGCCACGCGCTCATCAGCACCGCCGTGCAGCGCGCGAAGCCGCAGATCCTCTTCATCGGCGACTCCATCACCCATTTCTTCGGCGGCGAGCAGTTCGACAGCTACGCGCTGCGCGGCAAGAACACCTGGGATGAATTCTATGCGCCGCGCAACGCCGGCAATCTCGGCTTTGGCTGGGACAAAACGGAGAACGTCCTCTGGCGGCTGCAGCACGGCGCCATCGACGGCATCGCGCCGAAGCTCGTCGTCATGATGATCGGCACCAACAACAGCGGCAACTGCTCCGCGCCCGACATCGCCGGCGGCATCACCGCCATCGTCGCCGAATTGAACCGACGTCTGCCGCAATCGAAGATCCTGCTGCTCGGCATCTTCCCGCGCGGTGAGAAACCAAACGCGCAGCGCGACAAGCTCGCCGAGGTAAACCAGATCATCGCCAAACTCGATGGCACGCGCAGCGTCACCTTCCTCGACATCGGCGCAAAATTCCTCACGGCCGAAGGCAT
>JANOBO010000139.1:0-3396 GCA_031411695.1 Verrucomicrobiaceae bacterium | reverse complement strand
CTTTGATAAGAAGCGGCTCTTTGAGCGCGCCAAAGTATGAGGCCACTTTTTGACTGGCGAGATCGGCGGGCGCCTCCATCGCGACATCGCGCGTGATGGCGGGGAATTTCGGCAGCTCTTCAAATTTCGCGGGGCCGCTGCTGCCTTGCCGGACAGCGCTCAGCAGCAGCTCGGCGACATAGACCGGATGGCGGGCGTCGATTTGGCGAGCGCGCGAGGGATGCAATTGAGCGATCCAGCCGAGCACGCGGTTGCCGCTGCGGATTTCGCTGTTCAGAAGGAAGGTGCCGTTGTCGGTGCCGCGCTTGATCTCGATGTTTCCGAGGCCGGAGAGCGACTCGATGGCGCCGCGAAGATCGAAGACATCTGCGATGCGTGGATCCGCATCGCCCCAGCTCGTGGGGGAAATGGGACCGCTGAGCAACAGTGCTATGCGGTCTTCTTCGCGGGTGGTGCCGTTTGGCAGGCGGAGAAAAACGCGACCGAGCTCGAAGAACCTCAGCCGCGTGGCTCCCTGCCGGATGTTCAGCGCGGCCGTGGAGATGAGCCCGGGAGCGATGCTCGGGCGAAGATGGGTGTGATCTTCACTGAGCGGGTTCTTCACCGGGATCGCAAAACTCGTACCTGCGCTTGCAAGAGCGAGGTCAGACGATGCGGGCACTCTTTCCACCCCCTTGCGGGTGCGGCTATTTTCATCTGCGATGCCGAGACTGTCGGTGAGCTGCGCGGCAGAAATGAGGCGGAGAGTTTGCGCTTCGTTGAAGCCACGATGCACGAGGGAGTGACGAATTTGCATCGCGAGATCGTAGTTGCGGTCGGCGGCATCGCCGGAGCCGACGATGGCTGCATTGCGCGGCGGCACACGCTCAAGGCCGATGACGCGCGCAAGCTCCTCGACCAGATCGACAGACCGCTGGAGATCGAACCGATAGCTGGGGATCTGCCAGGATGATTTACCCTGTGCCGCTGTGAGCTTCTGCAGCCCCAGCTTTTCGAGGATGGAATGCATCTCATCGGGTCGCAGGTCGGGAATGCCGAGCAGACGATGGGCGCGCGCTTCATCCAGCTCGACCTCGCGAACGAGCTGGGGAATCTCACCTGCCGAGAGCGTGGCTTCGTCTGCTGTGCCACTGGCGACGGTGAGGATGAGTTTGGCCGCAAGCTCGGAGCCGCCCTGCACTTGCTGCGGATCAATGCCGCGCTCGAAACGGTAGCTGGAATCGGAGTTGAGTCCGAGCCTGCGAGCGGTGCGGCGCACGATGGAGGGCGTGAAGTAAGCGGACTCGAGCAGGATATCGGTGGTCGTTTCAGTCACACCGGTTTCCGCGCCGCCCATCACACCAGCGATGGCGACAGGTCGCGTCTGATCGGCGATGACGAGATCAGACGTTGCGAGCTGGCACGCATTGCCATCGAGCGTGGTGATCATCTCTCCATCGCCGGCGTAACGGACGATGATGCCGCCATCGAGCTTCGCGAGATCAAAGGCATGGAGCGACTGCCCCATCTCAAACATCACATAATTCGTGACGTCCACGATGTTGTTGATCGGACGCAGGCCGACGCTCTCGAGGCGCTGGCGCAGCCAGTCGGGACTCGGCCCGACTTTAATGCCCTTGATGATGCGCGCTGTGTAGAATGGGCAGCCGTCTGCGGCACGGATCTCGACCTCGTCAGCGTTTGCGGCTTTGAGCTGGGCTGTGGTCGTCGTGTGATCACGCTCGCCTTTGAGCGGCAGTCCCGTCAGTGCTGCGAGTTCGCGCGCAAGGCCGAGGTGGCTGAGGAGATCGGAGCGGTTCGGCGTGATCTCGAGATCGAACTGCACGTCGGGCTGAACGAGGTCTTTGAAGAGTTTTCCAACCGGCAACTCGGGATCGAGGATGAGCAAGCCGCTGTGATCGTCGCCGAGGCCGAGTTCCTTTCCGCTGCACATCATGCCGTTGGACGCGACCTTGCGGAGCTGGCCTTCTTTGATCTCGAAGTTGCCGGGCAAAATCGCGCCCGGCAGAGCGACGGGCACTTTGTCGCCGACCTTGTAGTTCTTCGCGCCACAAACGATCTGACGCGGCTTGCCCGAGCCGTCATCGACCTGACAAACGGAAAGACGATCCGCATTCGGATGCTGCACCGACTCGAGAATCTGGCCGACGACGATCTTTTCGCTATCGACGCCTTTCTCTTCAATGCCTTCGACTTCGATGCCCGCGAACGTGAGCAAATCCGAGAGCTGCGCTGTTGTGCGTCCGCTGAGATCGAGGTGAGTGTTGAGCCAGGAGAGGGAAACTTTCATGCGAACTGAGTGAGGAAGCGGGTGTCGTTTTCGATGAGGTGGCGGATGTCGGTGATGCCGTGCAGGATCATCGCGAGGCGGTCGAGGCCGAGGCCGAAGGCGAAGCCGGTGACTTTTTCGGGGTCAAAGAGATCATCGCCGCGCGTCTTGCTCACGGCGGCGAACACGGCGGGATCGACCATGCCGCAACCAGCAATCTCGATCCAGCGTGACTCCTTGCCCTTGGCCTCGAGTTTCACGTCGATTTCAAAACTTGGCTCGGTGAACGGGAAGAAGTGCGGACGGAAACGCACGACGGTTTGCGGGCCGAATATTTCGCGGAAGAAAAACTCGAGCGTGCCTTTGAGATCACCAAGGCTCACGTCTTCGGCGACATACAAGCCTTCGAGCTGATTGAAGACGCTGAGATGCGTGGCGTCGATCTCGTCGCGTCGATACGCGGCTCCCGGGGCGATGATTCGCACGGGGAGTTCCTTCACCGTTTCCATCGTGCGAATCTGCACCGTTGAAGTGTGCGTGCGGAGCAGTCGGCCATCGTTGAGATAAAACGTGTCGCTCTCATTGCGTGCCGGGTGATCGGTAGGAGTGTTCAGCGCATCGAAGCAATGCCACTCGGTCTCGATTTCGGGTCCGTCCGCCAAAACAAATCCCATGCGGCGCAGCGTGCGCACGGCGAGATCGCGGATCGTCGTCAGTGGATGAATGCTGCCCGGCCCGACCCCAGGCCGACCCGGCAGCGTGACGTCGATGCCCTGCACGGCCGAGGCATCCTTCGCGTTCTGTAACGCTTCTTGTCTCGCGGTGAGGCCGGAGGTGATCGCATCGCGCACCTCATTGAGCTTCGCGCCGACTTCTTTTTTTTGATCGGGCGACACGTCCCTCATGCCGGCGCTCAGGGCCGTGAGGCTGCCTTTTTTGCCGAGATAGGCGACACGGAAGTTCTCGAGCGAGACTTCGTCGTTGAGTGATTCGAGAGCGGCGAGCGCCTCGGAATTAAGTTGGTCGAGTTGGAGGAGCATAACTGAGCAGAAGGCGGAGAGTTTGTCAGTAGTGAAATCTGGCGGCAAGCACGACGACACAGTCGTTTTCAACCCGATAAACGAGGC
>JANOBO010000138.1:0-5329 GCA_031411695.1 Verrucomicrobiaceae bacterium | reverse complement strand
GGCCGGAAAGGTTCCGCACATGTTGAATCTGCTTTTGCCCGTAGCGAAAGACCGACTCCCCGAGCGAGGCCTCGCTTCCGGAACGCATGTTGCAACTTGTGCTGATCATCGCGACGAGCGCGGAACACAGAAGGAGACGGGCAGTATTCAGATGCGGCAGGGTCATGAGCGAGGTGTGATGCGGATGTGAAACTAGGGGAGCGTGCCGTGTCCGTCGATGCGGAATTGCATGGTGCGCCGGGGCGCGGGCGTCGCTGCGGCAAAACTCCCGATGCATTCTCCATTCGGGTTGTTAATATCGGCGCGTGCCGTCCCACCCCCGCAACCTCAGAGACAATGCGCTCGCCGCTCATGTGGCGCCGCTGATGGTGTTCGTGTTGTTCACGGCGGTGCCGGCATTTTTCCGCGTGGAGAACGCGGCGCTGCCTTGGTATCAGCAAGGGCCGGAGCATTGGGTGTATCCGGTGCAGACGCTGGTCTGCGGCGCGCTGCTTCTCGGTTGGTGGCGGCATTACACGTTTACCCCCTGGCGCGGGCTCGGGCTGGCGGCCGCGTTTGGGATTCTCGGCATCGCGGCGTGGATCGCGCCGGGATTGATCCTTCATTGGAATCGAGATCCCGGGATGGCCTGGCCCGCGTGGTGGAACTGGCTGGAGTGGTCCGACCGCTACGATGGCTTTGACCCCACGTTGCTGGACGGTCATCCGGCCGGCAAGGCGGCCTCCATCGCGATGCGCTTCTTGCGCATGGTCGTCGTCGTGCCGTTGGTCGAGGAGATTTTCTGGCGCGGCTTTCTCATGCGTTACATCGTGGCGGAGATCCGCCAGTCGGAATGGCAGAAGGTGGCGTTTGGCACGCACCATTGGATCAGCTTCGTCATCACCACGCTGGGTGTGACCTTCATCCACAATCGCGCCGACTGGCCCGCCGCATTCGTGTGGGGCGCGCTGATGTATCTCGTGGCAGTGCGCACGCGCAGCCTCGGCGCGTGCGTGCTGATGCACGCGGTTGGAAATCTGATTCTGGGCATCTATGTGTTGCAGACGCGGCAATGGGGTTTTTGGTGAGCGCGATGCGAATCGGACTGGCACAGATCAACACCACGGTGGGCGACCTTGAAGGCAACAGGCGCCTGATTCTCGATGCGTACCAAAAGCTCGTCGCCGACGGAGCGGAACTGGTGCTGACGCCTGAGCTTGCCGTCACAGGCTATCCGCCGCGCGATCTCGTTTTCCGCTCGGGCTTTGTCCGTCGCAGCGAGGAGATGGTGCAGGAACTCGCGCGCGAGACCGGTCTCGTGCCGCTCGTCGTCGGCTACGTCGAGCACAATGAAAAGCAGCGGGGCAAACCCTTCCGCAACGCCGCCGCTGTGCTGCATCGCGGCCGCGTCATTGCCGTGCGGCATAAGTCGCTCCTGCCGACCTACGATGTGTTTGATGAGGCGCGCTACTTTGAGCCGGCGGATGATGTCTCGCCCGTGCATGTGAGCGGAGTGCGCCTCGGCGTGACGATCTGCGAGGACATCTGGACTGACGAGTTCCTGCCCCGGCCGCTCTATCACGTCTCTCCGCCTGACAAGCTCGCCGAGCAGGGGATCGACCTGCTGGTGAATCTCAGCGCGTCGCCGTTTCACGCGGGGAAGCCGGAGGTGCGGGAGCGCATGATGTGCGCCGTGGCCCGCGAGATCGGCGCTCCCATAGCCTACTGCAACGCCATCGGCGGGAATGATCAGCTCGTTTTCGACGGACACTCGGTCATCATCGACATCGGTGGCACCGTGACCACGCGGCTGCCGGGCTTCGCGGTGAGCATCGCGTGCGGCGGGGTGCATCCCATACTTCCGGAGACGGCGCAAATCTACCAGGCGTTGGTGCTCGGCACGCGCGACTACATTCACAAATGCGGCTTTAAATCGGCGGTGATCGGCTTGAGCGGCGGCATCGACTCCGCGCTGACCGCTGTGATCGCGGCCGAAGCGCTGGGGCCGGAAAACGTGACGGGTGTCTCCATGCCGAGCGGGTTTTCATCCGCAGGCAGCAAGGACGACGCGCGTGATCTCGCGGCGAATCTCGGCCTCCACTACCACACCGTGCCGATCGAGCCGGTGTTCGAGTCGTTGAAGAATCAGATGAGCGGAGTGTTTGCCGGAAAGGCCGAGGACATCACCGAGGAGAACATGCAGTCGCGCATCCGCGGCCTGATCATGATGTCGATGTCGAACAAGTTCGGTCATCTCCTGCTGACGACGGGAAACAAGAGCGAGCTGGCCGTCGGCTACTGCACCATCTACGGCGACATGTGCGGCGGGCTGGCCGTGATCAGCGACCTGCCCAAGCTGCGCGTGTATGAAGTCTCCCGCTGGATCAACCGTGACAAGGAGATCATCCCCTGGCCCAGCATCGACAAGCCGCCGAGCGCGGAGTTGAAGCCCGATCAAAAAGATCAGGACACCCTCCCGCCCTATGAAGTGCTCGATGCGATCCTCGAGCTGCTCGTGGAGCAAAATCTGTCGGCTCAAGAAGTCGTCGCGCGCGGCTTCACCGAGGAGACCGTGCGCTGGATCGCGAAGAAGATCGACATCACTGAATGGAAGCGCCACCAAGCCGCGCCCGGATTGCGCGTGACCACGAAGGCCTTCGGCGTCGGGCGGAGGATTCCGATCGTGCAGAAGTTTGGGATGTGAGCAGCGAGCGAGATCGACGCTGACCGAGAAAATCCTCGAGAGTCATGCCGATGTCCTTGATGATCTGTCGGAGAAGCACAGGAGACACGTCCCGTCCTTGATGATTTGGCACGGTCGTGCCGCGTCCGTCGGGATGTCGGTATTGCATGTGAGACCCACGTTGCCGAACGAGCACAAAGCCCAATGACTCCAGAATTGTGCAGATCTCTCTTGCCTTAAAGACTGGAGGCTTTGGCATGGCTACGCCGCGATGTTGATGCTCTGTGTTCCGACGAACTCCGTCTGCAAGGTCGGTTCGCCGTCCTCCAGCAGCATTGCGATCACCTCACGCAGGTTGGATTGCAATTCGTCGAGTGACTCGCCTTGTGAGTGCGCACCTGCGAAGCCGGGCACGAATCCAACATAAAGACCCGTGTCGGGGCAGCGTTCGATGACGGCGGTGAAGGCTTTCATGCAAGTAAGAATAGGAGCTTGTTTCTTTGGAGTCAATCACTGGGGCCATGCGTTCCGCACTGCTCAGCGAGCCGTTCGCAGACGCCGCCGCTCATTCACCCATGCGGCACCGACGGAGATCACGAGCAAGCCGACAAACAGCAAGGCCACCACCCATGGCGGCTGCGTGGCGCCGATTTGCTTTTCGGGAGACATCGCTGGCCAGGGCAGTGCGTGGATGATCGTGAGGTGGGCGACATAGACGACGAGCGACTCTCTTCCCGCGAGATACATCCAGCCGGTGAGCGGACGCGCGCGCTGGCATATCTTATCCAGCACCGTGCTCGTGAGAAACGCCAGCAGCATCACGCAGCCAAGGCGTTCGAGAAAGAAGCCGATCGACCAGTCGAATCCCGGGATGCGGCGAATGCCAAACGCGAGCACGAGGGAGATCACGAGCATTCGCACGTTGGCGACGCCCGTCTTGCTGGTGGTGAATCCGGCGAACGCGAAGGCCGCCCACGGAAACAGTGGAAACAGCGAGCCGTGCTCCGAGGTGAAATAGGAGTCGAGAGGAATGAACCCGGTGCGCCATGTCTGCCCGCGATCTGAGAGCGCCACAAAGAACAGGAAACACAGGCCAACGGCATAGCTGGTGAGTTTTGGAATGCGCTCGCACAACACGAGAATCAGTCCGGACACGGCGAGGCATTGCAGCACATCCACCATGAACATGCTCCACAGCGCGGGCTCGGAGAAATTGCCGTGCGCGGCCCAGCCGTAGGGCAGGTGCATCGCATAGCCGACGCACAAGATCACGAGCAGCCGCTTCACGGACGGCCACGCGGGCTTGGGCGCGGAAGCTTTGTAAAACGCCAGGCCGCGCACATAACCGAGGATCCAGAAGAACGCTGGCGCGATGAGGCCGTTGCCGTAGCTGATCGTGGACCACGTGCCGGACATCTGCAGGCCCGCGCTGAGGAAGGTGTTGCCGGCGTGCGTCTCGATCATCCCGATGACCGCGAGACCACGGAAGAGATCGATCCATTCATGGCGTTGTTTGGCGGCAGGCACAGGGCGGAGATGATGGGCGGGCGGCGGCGCGTGACCAGTGGCATTTGCGTCTTGCAACCGCCGGACCCCTCGCAACACTAGCCGCCCTTTTCACGGCATGGCATTGATCGTTCAAAAATATGGCGGCACTTCGGTGGGCACTCCGGACCGCATTCGCAATTGCGCCCGGCGCATCCTCGAGACGCAGCGCGCGGGCAATCAGGTCGTCGCCGTCGTCTCCGCGATGTCAGGCGTGACGGATAATTTGATCAAGCTGGCCCGTGAGGTCTCGCCCGATCACGAGCCCGCCGAGCGCGAGATGGATGTGCTCCTCGCCACGGGCGAGCAGACGACCATCGCGCTCACCGCCATGGCCATCAATGATCTCGGCGGCAAGGCGGTTTCCCTCACCGGAGCGCAGGCTGGCATCTCCACCGACAAGGTCCACACCAAGGCGCGCATTGTGAACATCACGCCAAAGGCCGTGCATGAGATGCTCGCCGTGGGAAACATCGTCATGCTCGCCGGTTTTCAAGGTCAGGCCGCAAACGGCGAGATCACCACGCTGGGCCGCGGCGGCTCCGACCTCACCGCCATCGCCATGGCCGGCGCGATCAAGGCGGACCTGTGCCAGATCTTCACGGATGTGGACGGCGTCTATACCTGTGACCCGCGCGTCGTCCCCGCCGCCACGAAGATCGAGGAAATCAGCTACGATGAGATGCTCGAGATGGCCAGCAGCGGATCGAAGGTGATGCAGAGCCGCTCGGTCGAGTTCGCGAAAAAATTTGGAGTCCGATTTGAAGTGCGCAACAGCATGAACAACAACCCAGGCACGCTTGTGAAAGAAGAAAACAAAGGGATGGAATCCGTGGTCGTCCGCGGTGTGAGCATCGAGCGCAATCAGGCGAAGGTCACGATTGATGACGTGCCGGACCGCCCTGGCGTTTCGGCCTCGATTTTCGGCGCGATTTCCGACGCGAACATCATGGTCGATATGATCGTGCAGAACGTCTCGACGGACGGGCTCACTGACATCTCGTTCACCTTGAGCGCGGCTGACTTGCCAAAGGCCGAGGCTGCGCTGAAGGCCGTGGTGTCAAAGCTTGGAGACAAGGTCGCGCTGCGAACGCAGAAGGGCGTGGCGAAGCTCAGCGTGGT
>JANOBO010000137.1:0-20664 GCA_031411695.1 Verrucomicrobiaceae bacterium | reverse complement strand
GGCTGGCCTCGAAGCTGCCGCGAAATTTGTCGAGCGGATGGCCGCTGACGTAAAAGCCGAGCAGCTCCTTTTCAAACGTGAGCACCTCGTCGGTCGTCCATGGCTCGACGGCGGCGATGCCGGCGCTGTTTTTCGGCTGGGGCTTGGAGCCGAGATCAAAGTCATCGAAGAGGCCGCCCTGCCCTGATTTTTTGTCGCGCTGCATGGAGGCGGCGGAGGAGAGCACCTGATCGAGCCGCGCAAACATGGAGGCGCGGTCCTCACCCGTGAAGTCGAAGGCGCCGGCCTTCACGAGTGACTCGAGCATCTTGCGGTTCACGGAGCGGGTGTCGAGCCGGGTGGCGAAGTCTTCGATGGATTTGAAGGGGCCGTTTTTCCCGCGCTCATCGATGGCGGCCTGCACGGCGCCTTCGCCGACGTTCTTGATGGCGGAGAGGCCGTAGCGGATGACATCGGGCGCGCTCGTGGCTGCGCCCGCAAGGGCGTGGTCTCCCGTGGGATCCTCGACAACCTGCTCGCGCAGGCGGCTACTCTCGGGGGAGAACTTGAGCAGGCTCCGGTTCACGTCGGGCGGGAGGATCTGGATCTTCATCCGCTGGCACTCGGAGACGAAGTTGGCGATCTTGTCGGTGTTGTTGACTTCGTAGCTGAGCACGGCGGCCATGAACTCGACGGGGTAGTTCGCTTTGAGGTAGGCGGTGCGGTAGGTGACGATGCCGTAGGCGGCGGAGTGCGACTTGTTGAAGCCGTATTGCGCAAATTTTTCCAGCAAGTCGAAGACGGCGTTTCCCTGCTTCGGGGGGATCTGGTTCGTCCTCTCACAACCCTCCACGAAGATGAGGCGCTGCTTTGCCATCTCGGCGGCGTCCTTCTTGCCCATGGCGCGGCGGAGGAGGTCGGCCTGGCCGAGTGAGAAGCCGGCGAGCACATTGGCGGCCTGCATGACCTGCTCCTGATAGACGAGGATGCCATACGTCTCCTTTGAGATCTTCTCGAGCAGCGGGTGCGGGTACTCCACCTTCTCCTCGCCTTTTTTGCGCCGGATGTAGTCGGGGATGAACTGCATGGGCCCCGGACGGTAGAGGGCGAGGATGGCGATGATCTCCTCGATGGTGTCTGGGCCGAGCTGGCGGCAGGTATTGACCATGCCACCGGATTCCATTTGGAACACGGCGATGGTCTCGCCGCGCTTCAGCAGGGCAAAGGTGTCGGCGTCATCGAGCGGGACATCGGCGACGCTGAAGCCGGGGCAGCGCTTGTGAATCCAGCGCTCGGCCTCCTGGATGACGGTGAGGGTCTTCAGTCCGAGGAAGTCCATCTTCAGCATGCCCAGCTCGGTGAGGGGCTTCATGGCAAACTGGGAGACGATCTCCTCATCATTGCCGCGAGTGAGCGCGATGAAGTGATCCAGCGAGCGGTCGCCGATGACGATGCCGGCGGCGTGGATGCCGACGCCGCGCGTGATGCCCTCGAGGAAACTGGCGTGCTTCCAGAGCTCCTGCGTGTTGCTGTCGGCGTCGATGGCAGCCTTCAGCTCGGGATTCTTTTTCACCGACTCGGCGAGGTCGATGTTCAGCTCGTTCGGGATCATCTTCGCGAGCCGGTCCGCATCGCCGTAGCTCCAGCCGAGCACGCGTGCGACATCGCGGATGACGCTCTTCGCGCCCATGGTGCCGAAGGTGATGATGTGGCTGACGCTGCGCTCGCCGTACTTTTGCCGCACGTACTCGATGACCTCCGGCCGGCGCGTCTGGCAGAAGTCGATGTCGATGTCGGGCGGGCTGACGCGCTCGGGATTCAAGAAGCGCTCGAACACCAGTTCGAAGCGCAGCGGATCGATGTCAGTGATGCCGAGGCAGTAAGCGACGAGCGAGCCTGCCGCCGAGCCGCGGCCGGGGCCGACGGGGATGTCGTGCTCGCGCGCCCAATTGATGAAGTCCCAGACGATGAGGAAGTAGCTGGTGAAGTTTTTGTCCTTCAGGAGGGCCAGCTCGATCTCCATGCGCTCGTGCAGCGCAGCGTCGTTCAGCGCGCGATCCCTGCCGTAGCGGCGCGCGAGGCCTTCGAGCGTGAGGTGGCGGAGGTAATCATTCCGGTCGCTGCCGTCGGGCGGGTTGAAAAGCGGGTAGCGCTCGATGCTGGTGGAGTCGAGGTGGATCTTCAGGTCGCAGCGCTCGGCGATTTCGAGCGTGGCATCGCACGCGGCGGGCAGCTCGCGGAACAGGGCGCGCATTTCCTCCGGCGACTTGAAGTACACCTCGGGCGAGTAGGTGAGGCGCTTCTGGTCATGCACGTTGGCGTTCGTGCCGATGCAGATCATGATCTCATGGCTCTCGTGATCCGCGCGGTTCAGGAAATGCACATCGTTGGTGGCGACGGTCTTGAGCCCGAACTCCTTGCTCCACGCGATGAGCTGCCGCGCGCTGCGGCGCTGCTGCTCCATGCTGTGGTCCATCAGCTCGAGATAGAAATTCTCGGGCCCGAAGATCTCGCGGAACTCGATCAGGCTGTGCCGCGCCTCGTCCGGCCGGTCGCTGAGGAGCAGCTCATTGATCTCGCCATTGATGCAGCCGCTGAGGCAGATGAGGCCGTCGCTGTGCTCGCGGAGCGCGTCCTTGTCGATGCGCGGCTTGTGCCACTGGCCGTCGAGGTGGGCCTTGGTCACCAGCTTCGAGAGGTTTTCGTAGCCTGTGTTGTTCGAGGCCAGCAGCGTGAGATGCGAGGCGCGCTTGCGGCCCGGAATCTCGCGTTTCTCCTGCATGGAGGTCGGCGCGAGATACACCTCGCAGCCGATGATGCCCTTCACCCCGGCTTTCTTCGCGGCCATGTAAAAGTCGATCGCCCCGTACAAATTGCCGTGATCGGTGACCGCCACCGCCGGCATATCCAGCGCCTTGGCACGCTTCATCAGGTCCGGAATCCGCACGGCGCCATCGAGCAGCGAGTACTCGGTGTGAAGGTGGAGATGGACGAATGAGTCGGACATGAGCGGGGGCGATTGTTACCGATGCAGGCCGGGAGGCGCAAGCCGGGATGGGGAGCCGATGTGAACGTCGGGCGCGCGCGAGGCGGTCAGGTCGAGCGAGAAAGTGCCATTCTAATTTTTATTGTCTTGCCGGCAGTCTCGTTTTCGCTATTCTGAGTATCCATTGTGATAACATTTACAATTTTGAGACTGTTTTGCGTCGCCTAGTTTATGGTTTTTGAACTCACTGTCCTTCGCTCTCCCGTGAGGATACCGCCCTCCCGACCCACACTCGGGAGCGGATCTCGCAGATTGTCGGCGGTGATTGCAGCGGGATTGCTGGCTCTCGGCGTCATCGGCAACGGCTGGGCAAAGCCGATCGAGCTGGTGAAATCCCGGCTGTACGTGAACTACTCGTCGAAGCCGGACCCGCAGGACCTCACGACATTCGACCTGTGCATTCTCGATCCGGGCGCAGAGGCTGATCTGAAGCCTGGGCACACGCTGGGCCACACCTTTCTCGCCTACATCAGCACCGTGGAAGTGCGCGCCGGCTCACCGATGGAGAAGGCAGCATTGAAGCGCAAGCTGCCGACAGCGGGGAGCAATGCCGCGTGGGGCACGCAGTTGCTCGACATCACGGCGCCCGGCTGGATGCAGATGATCGTGGACGATCTCGCGCGCGACGCCGTGGCGAAAGGCTTCGACGGCTTTTTCCTCGACACGCTCGACAGCGCCGAGCTGCTGACCAAGCAGTCTCCTGAGAAAGCGGCCGCGCATCGCGCGGCGCTGGTGGGGCTGATCAAGGAGCTGCGCGCGAAGCATCCTGACGCGAAGATCGTGCTGAACCGCGGCTTCGGTCTCGTGGAAGAGGTGGCCGCCGACATCAATGGCGTGTTGGTCGAGTCGGTGCTGCAAACCTTCGATCCGAAGACCAAACGCTACGACGCCGTGACCGCTGACGGCACCGCGTGGCTCGAGCGCCGCATCCGGAGCATTCAAATGCTGCGGCTGCCAGTGTACGCCGTGGATTATGTGCAGCCTGATCAAAAGGACCTCGCGGAAGAGACAGCGAAGAAACTCACCGCCCTGGGCTGCATTCCCTTCGTCACCACGCACGACCTTGACGGCACGATCTTGGCCCCGGTGTGCGAGGTGCCCCGCCGAATCTTGGTATTGTACGGTCACGATCCAAAGTTCGCCGACAAGGTGACCGCACCTGCGGGCGACACCCAGACCGCGCGGCATCTCCAGTCAGCCTTGGGTTGGCTGGGCTATCAGACGGAGTATCTGGATGTCGGAGCGCACCCGCTGCCCGACCCGCTTCCAGCGCGTTTTGGCGGCGTCGTCATAGAAGGCACGATCTCGCTGGAAGCCGGGCAGGAGAAGTTTCTTGAGCGCTGGCTCGAGCGCCAGAAGGAGCGCGGCACGCCGATCTTGTTCGCGGGCGGCATTCCGTTTTCAGACGAGGACGCGCGCAGTCGTCTGGCCTCGGCATTCGGACTATCGGGATCGTTGCTTCCGACGCGTGGAGTCCGCAGCCCGTCGATCACAAAGTTTGACGGTGCGATGATGAACGCGGCTTCCCCGCTCGCCGCACGCGCTTATCGGTTCACCGAAGTGACCGCTCCGCCATCGTCGGACGTGGTCTTGTCGTTGCGCGCGGAAGATCCGGAGGGACGGCCCGTCCGCTTCGATCCCATCTTCCTCACCTCATGGGGCGGCGCGTGGTTTGAGCCCTATGTGTCCTTTCACTCCGCAAACGATGCGGAAGCGTCGCACCTCGATCCCTTCCCGTTCCTCGCAAAATGGCTGCGCCCCATGGCCCTGTTTCCTGTGCCAGACGACACGACACGCGACGGACGGCGGGTGCTCTCGATCCATGTCAGCGCTGAGGGATTCTCGAAACCCACCTCGTTCCCCGGGCACCCCATTTGCGCCGAGGCGGTGCGCGCACACCTTTTCAAACACTATCCTCTGCCAGCGACCGTCTCGTTTGCCATGCCTGGGAATACGGCTGCACAAGCGACCGCACCCGAAGACACACAGATTCGAGACAGCATCGCCCGCTCCATCCTTGCGATGCCGAACATTGAGCAGGCAGGCCCGCTCAGATCTCCGACTCATCTGCACCCGCTGCCCGGAATGATCGGGACTTTCGTGCGCACGGAAACACCGCTGCGCACCGAGGCTGTGTGCCTGCCATACGACATGGGCATCGCGGCGGATCCGGTGGCGATGCGCGGCTTGGAGAAAATCTACGATTGGTGCGCCACTCAGCCGCTGCATCCGGTGAGCGCGCTCGAGCAGGCTCTCATCACACGTGACGCCGCACGCACGAAGTGCTTCACACTCGGCACGAATCATTGGCTCATCTCGAATGGCGGCAATCTCCGCACCTTCCGCGTGCCTGCATCCGCCGGCGTGCCGGACATGGCGCGCTGCCGCGGCGTCTCAGGATATAAAACCGAACGCGGGATCACCTACATCCACACCACGGGCCGCGCGCAGACAGAGCTGGTTCTCGTCGAGCCGGCCGCGGCGATGCCGGAACAATTGCGGCTCGTGGAATCGGGCGCCGACATCACGTTTCACGCGCTCACGTCACACAACGCCGTCTTCCAAGTCGGCGGGTGGAGCAGCGTCGATGTCATCTTCGCCGGGATGCCGCCGGGCGCGATGATCGACGTGCGGAAAAACAAGGAGCCCGGCCGCCTGCAGGCCGATGCCACCGGCTCGCTGAAACTTTCCCTGCCCGCGCGATCCACCGTCACGCTGAATGTCCCGCCCACCGCCTATGCCGCCTCCCGATAAGCCATCACCGCGCCGCATGTTCTCGTTCCCGTCCATCGCCTTGCTTGCGCTTGGTGGCACGACGCTCGCGTGCCTCCTCGTGCCGAACCGGACGGCACTGCGTGAGCGGTTTGAAAAAAACACGCTCTGCGCCCGCATCCTGCCCGTGCTGTCCGATGGCCGGCCCGAAGACGGCCGCACACCTGTGCAGGCTCTGCTCGAGCTTTCTTCCGAGAAGCTCGCCGCGCTCAGCCGCCTCGCCGCGATGCCGGCCATGGAGCAGTTGAAACAAATCTTCGGCTCAGCGCGGCCTTTGAAGTATGACGCCATCCGCCATGCGTTCGCACTCGCCGCCGTGCGCGATTCGATCTCCTCGCCGGTCGAAGACGCCTTCACGATGATCTCCGCCAAAAGCAGCGTGATCCCCGAACCGCAGCGGATGGAGATCTTCGAATTGCTCGCCACCAACGCCCTCGCAACGGGGGAGCCGGAGCTTGCGTCGGAGATTTTGCGACAAGCGTGTCACGCCTCGGCTTCCAAGTGGACCACGGTCAAGGACATGGTCAGCAACGCGCGCCTCGCCGGCAAACAGGCGCCGGCCATGGAGGAATTCCGGCAATGGATGACCCGTCGGTCCGCCGGCCTCACGCCGGTGCAACGCGCGGAAGCCGGCGTGTTGCACCACACTCTTGCCATTGAGGCAGGGCTTCCTGGAGAAGCGCTCGACGCATGCCTTGACGAGCTGAAGAGCGTGCCCTCCATCGCGGCGATCCCACCTGTGCTCATGGACCGCACTTGCCGCGCGGCCGCGCTGGCAGCGCGCGAATCTGAGATCCTTCCTTGGATCGAAAGCTACCTCGCGTTTTTCCCGGAGGCCGCGCTCTCCTGGCAGGACCTCGTGAAAAGCCATCCTTCGGCCGCCTACACGCAGTGGCTGAAACGCGCGGCCGACATCGCGGACGGGAGCCTTCTTGCCGACAAGGCTTTCGCACACAATCAGCGCCTCCTCGCGGCAGGTGACACGTCCGGCCTCGACCGCCTGCTTCCGCTCTCTTCACAGCTCGGTCGCGCTGAGGAAACCGCGCGGCTCCTGGACGCCGTCGCCAATCGGCCTGGGAATGAGGATCTCCGTCTCCGATGCGCGCGTGTCATCGCATCCACCGGAAACACGGAGCAGGCCGCCGCGATGTTCGAGGAATGGATCGTCGCGCATCCCGAAGACCGCGACGCCGCGTTTGAGCTGGCCTGCGTGCACGAGCGCGCGGGAGACGCGCCTGCGGGCATCGCAGCTTTTGAAAAGTTTCTTCGCACCTTTCCTCAACACGCACCTGCGCTGAAAAAACTCGCCGGGCTCCGCATCCGTGGAGGCCAGCCCCTCTCCGCGCTCAGCGATTTCGATGCGATGCCTGCGACCGGCTTCGATACCGTCACCTTGGAGAGCTACACCACGCTCGCCGAGTCCCTCGACAAGCCGGAGTCGCTCCAGCGCGCCCTGCGCATCGCGGCCAATGATCCGAAGCAGACCACGCCTGCACTGTTCCTGCGCATGGCGGAGATCGCGCGGCAGCGCACGGACGACGGCGACGCGATCCTCGTCTTGCGGGAAGGAATCAGCCGCCTGCCGCAGAGTCCGTCCCTCCGCGTGAGACTGGCCGCGCTTCTCGTGGAGAGCGAAAGGTTCGACGAGGCGCTCACCGAGGCGTTGCATCCCGTCGTGAACGCACGGCTGGAGGCGATCACGCTCGCGCTCTCGGCAGCGGTGCATACCAGCCGCTGCAGCGAGGTCATGTCATCGGTAGGGCCTGACTTTGAAAAGACACACGATCTCCCTGCCTCCACCCGCCTCAATCTCGGCGCGGCATGCCGCATCATCGGTCAAACAGCTCGCGGTGACGCGCTCTTCGCCTCCGTGCGCATGGAAGCGCCGAACCTCGCAAAGATTGCCGCCGCACGGCTGCTCGCCGGGGATGCCCTGCAGGCCGAGACACTTGCCAGACAGAACATCATCCAGAGCACGGCGCCGCAGCCCGCAGACTGGATCTTGCTGGGGGATGCGCAGAGCAAGCTGGGCCGCGATGCCGACGCGAACGACGCCTACGCAAAGGCGCTCTCCGTCGTCAGCAGCCGCATCTCAAAGCGGAACGCGCCGGACCCCGTCGCCGCTGACGCTTCATCCGCCCCCACTTTCGACAAGCGATGACCCACACGAGCCCAGCCACATTGCCGATTGCCAGAAGCACGACCGGGAGCATCAGTCACCTCTCTGGAATGGAAGGCATGAACGATTCAACAGGAAGGGTGATGCGCGATGCATCACTGCTGGGCGCGCTGCTCGCCGCACTTAATTTCGTGCTCGCACGAGGTGATGCCGGCTGGCTCGAGCTCAATCCCACCCCATGGCTGCTGCCCGCTGTGCTCATTGGCGCGCGCTACGGCGCCACGCCTGGGACCGTGACGGGTCTGCTCGCCGTGCTGGGCATCTCTCTCGTCCGATCCGGCATCGAAGGTGTGGAGCCATGGGCCTTCGCCACGGCGCACCGTTACACATTCACCAGTCTCGTGCTCGGCGGCTTCCTCGCAGGCCAGCTCAATCAAATGCTGCGTGGCGACACAGCGAAGCTCAAAGCGGGCAACGATCATTTGACCGGACAGGTGGAGCGGCTGCACAGCGAGCTGGGGCTGGTGAACGAGACACGGCACGAGCTGCAGCAGCGCCTGGCCCTCCACAATGCGCCACTCGCATGTCTCGACTCCGATCTGCGCAAGCTCGTGTCGCTCCCGGCGGATGAGATTTTCAGCGCGCTGCTCCAATTGATCCACCGGCTCTCCGGCGTGACTTCCGCAGGAATGTACACACGGGACGGAGACACGCTGCGGCGTGATGCGGTGATCCACGCGACACCGCCCCTCGCCGCCAGCATTCCTCTCGCGCAGTCCCGTCTGGCAACGAAGGCGCTTGAGGCCGGATCCATTGCATCCCTGTCCCATCCGCTGGAGTCATCAAAGGAGCAGCCGTTTCTGACCGCCATCCCGTGGAGCTACGACGGACGCCGCGGCGTGCTGCTCATCCAGGACATGCCGCTGGAGTCATTTGAGTGGCGGAATCTCTCCCGCATCGAGGTCATCCTGCACTGGGCGCTGACGATGCGCAGCCACGCGGAGTCCTTTTCAGAAGGCCTCACGTCACGCAAACTTTTGCCGCTCGAGGATTTCATGATGCTGCTCGCCCAGGCGCTGGAGACCGAGCAGACGCATCATCTCTCATCCGCCGTGGTCCGCTTCGACGTCGCGAAAGGTGACGCATCCATCTCTGGCGACGGCAGGCAGATCACCGGCCTCCTGCCCGCCACCGCGATCACCACGCGCGCGCCCGACGGCGGATTCGTCTCGCTGCTGCCCTTCGCGAGCGATCACAGCGCCGAGGCGCTGGCAAAGTCGATCAAGGAGAAGCTGCCCGCTTTGCGCACCTCCCACTACATGGTCGTCGGCCCCGCCAAACTCGAGGAGCTGTGGACGCGCATCCTCGAACTCTGACTGCCCGAACCGCATGACGTTTGAACCCACCAACCTTCCCGCTCCGGAAGTGCTGCTCGCGGTGATCACGCTGATCCCCGTGCTCGTCGCATGGGCTCTCGGCTTGTTTTCCTCCGCGTCGGAACCTGCGGGCGTGATCACGCTGGGGAATCCACTTCGCACCAGCGGCGTGGTCTTTGATCACGATCCGGTGCACGAGCCCGTCGTGCATCTCTCGCGCACGGAGACGACCCGCCAGCTGCGCGACCTCGCGCTCGGCCTGCGAAACTCGCCCGTGGAAAAGGCCGCGCCGCTGCTCAAGCATTTCATGGAGAGCGGCGATCCGGAGCTGGCGCTGTTTGCGCAGAGCACGTTGCAGCAAGGCCGGGAGAAACTCCAGGCGGCGGCGGGCCGGCTGCAAAACCACCACGCGCAGACCGATCCACGCATTGCAGCGGCGGTGTTGGAGACGGGACTTCGTCAGGCATCGCCAGCGCTCACCGCGCCGGGGGAGCGCGAGGGCCGCGTGCAGACGCTGGCCAAGAAGGCTTCCGAGCAGCTTTCGTCCTGCGAGCACACGCCGAGACTCCTCGCCGCGTGTGTGCGTGTGTTTCTCACCGCAGGCATCCCTGAGAAGGCGGACGCGATCACACGCTCGATGCCGGAAGATTCGGACCTGCGCCGCGCGCTGGAGCCTGACATCCGCTTTGCCATGCACATCAAGGCGTGTGCCGCAGCCCGCTGAACACGATGTCGCCGCGAACCCAAACCACCGATGTCTGCCTCGTCCTCGAAGGCACATATCCGTACGTCTCCGGCGGCGTCTCCACTTGGGTGCATCAGATCATCACCGCGTATCCCGATCTCACGTTCTCCATCTTTTATCTCGGCGCGCAGAAGGATTCGTCCGCAAGATTCAAGTACGAGGTGCCTGCGAATGTGAAGCACATCGAGGAGGTTTTCCTTTTCGACACGCAGACGTCCCTGGTGCAATTGAACCGCGCGCCCGGTACGGGCTGGGCCCCGTTTTACACATCGCTCCGCAAGCTGTGCGTGCGTCTCCCGACGGGGGACATGCATGACCTCGAACTTCTCCGCGGGCTGATGCAGCACATCGCCCGCCACACCACGATGAGCTTCGAGATGTTCTGGCAGCATCCGGAGACGTGGTCTGTGATCCGTGAGCTTTACGAGCGCTTCACGCCAGAGGAGTCATTCCTGGATTTCTACTGGACGTGCTGCTTTCTCGTCCAGCCCGTGTGGAAGCTCGCGCGCGGCCTCGGCCGTGTGCCAAAGGCACGCCTCTACCACTCCGCCTGCACTGGATACGCCGGGCTCGCGGCCGCAGTCGCCGCCGCGGAGAATGATGCGCCCATGCTGCTGAGCGAGCACGGCATCTACATCCGCGAGCGGATCGGCGACATCTGCAAGTCGCTCTGGATTCCCGAAAGGCTCAAGCTGCATCCCGAGCTGGCACAGCCGCTGAGCCCGCTGCGGCAGTTGTGGATCGGCTTCTTCGATGTGCTCGGCCGCATGTGCTACCAGCGTGCGAACCGCGTGGTGTCCCTGTTTGAAAAGAACGCGCAGGCACAGCGGCACTTCGGCGCGGATCCAGCGCGGATCATCATCATCCCCAACGGCATCCGCACCGAAGAATGCGCGCAGTGGAGCGAGGCGCGGAGCGTGCGACGCGCTGCGACGCCGGGGACGAAGGTCATCGGCTTCCTAGGCCGCGTCGTCTCCATCAAGGACATCAAGACGCTCCTGCACACCGCGCGCAAAGTTTGCGATGCATTGCCTGACGCGCGCATCCTCATCGCCGGCCCAGCGGAGGAGGAGCCTGAATATGTGGAGGAATGCCTCGAGCTTTCCGGCCAGCTCGGCCTCCGGCACAATGTCGAGTTCATCGGCCCGGTGCAGCGCGGGCACTTTCTGCCGCAGCTCGACCTCATGATCCTCACCAGCGTCAGCGAGGGCTTGCCGTTCGTCGTCATTGAATCCCTCGCGTCCGGCGTGCCAGTCATCAGCACCGATGTCGGCGCGTGCGCCGAGATTCTCGCGGGCCGGCCGGAGGATGCGCCGCCGATCGGCCCATGCGGGCTCGTCGCCGATGTCGGCGGCACCGAGGCGCTGGCGGCAGCATGTGTGCGGCTGCTCACCGATGACGCCTTGCTGGAGAGCATGTCCGTGAACGGACGCGAGGTGGCCGCACGACATTATCACGAGCGCATCGCCCTCGGCGCCTACCGCACTTTGTACGACGAGCTCATGAGCATCGGGCCTGCGAAGGACTCAAAGAACGACAAGCACAAGATGACACCGGCCACCGCAACACCGCACAGCTTTACCGCGCCCGTCCCGACCTCCGACCTCTGACCTCTGACTTTCGGCTTCCGACCTTCGACCTTAGACCTCTCACCTCATGGCCGGCATTGGCTTCCAACTTCGCAGACTCACCGCACCGCGCACGTATTCCGGCGTGCTCACCGCCTACGCGAGTGCAGCGGCGATCAGCGCGGGACCGTGGATCATCTCCATCATCGCGCTCATGGTGCTCACCTGGCTGCTGCACCAAACGCTGCCCGGCGATCAGATCCGCCTTTTCACCGCCTCGGTCACTCACGTCTACGCCTTCGCGCTCATCCTGACCGGCCCGCTGCAGATCGTGCTGACGCGTTACACCGCGGACTGCATCTCACTGCGGCAGGAAGACCGCATCTTCCCCAGCTTCAAAGGCGGCATCGCTTTGGCCGCAATTCTATCCGCACTGCTCGGCGGCGTGTTCTTCTTCCGGTTCGTCCACGCATCCGCCATGTTTTCCGTCTTCGCGGCAGGGCTGATGGTTTACGTCTCCTGCATCTTTGTGGCCAGCGTCTATTTGAGCGCGCTGAGAAAATACTACGGCATCGTGTTCGCCTTCGCCGCAGGATACGGCACTGGCGTCATCGCCGCGTGGCAACTCGCGCTGCGTCACGGCGTGAATGGCGCGATGGCCGGGCTGCTGCTCGGGCATCTCGTGCTGTTCGTCTTTCTCACCGTCTGCATCCGTGCCGAGCTGCGCACAAGCGCCGGCTCCGCCTTCGCCTTCATGCGGAGCTTTTTAAAGTTCCCCGATCTCATGCTCTGCGGCCTGTGCTACAACCTCGGCATCTGGATCGACAAGTTTCTCTTCTGGTGGCTCTCGCAGAGCAATGTCCGTGTCTCCGGCGCGCTGCACGCCGCGCCGGATTACGATCTCGCGATCTACCTCAGCCTGCTTTCCATCGCGCCGGGCATGGCGGTGTTCATTCTTCAGGTGGAGACGGACTTCTCCGAGAAGTTCCATGACTACTTCGGCACGGTGAACGAGGGGGGCACGCTGGCCGAGGTGATTGCCGCGAAGCATCGTCTCATTCTTAGCTTGCGTGAGGGATTCAACCGCCTGCTCAAGGTGCAGGGCGTGGCCACCGCGCTGCTCGTCATTTACGCCAATGAGCTGACCGCGTGGTTCAACGTCAGCTTCATCCAGATCGGCATCTTCCGCATCACTCTCTTCGGCACCTTCCTGCTGGTGATGTTCCTCGCCATGCTGACCGTGCTCTTCTACTTCAACGACCGGCGCGGCGCGCTGTTGTGCTCTCTCGTCTTCCTCGTCGCAAACGGACTCCTCAGCGCCGCCACCGTCGTGCAAAACGAGGCATGGTACGGCTTCGGCTTCGTCGTCGCCGCCGGCCTCGCCCTCTTCATCGCCGCGGCCCGGGTGAACAGCCGCCTCGACCACCTCGAGTACCACACCTTCCGCATTCAGCCGGTGTGACGAAGAGCTACAGCAACGCTTTCTGATAATCTCGGTTCAGGCGGAAGGTGGGTTTGTTCGCCGGCCCTCGAATGGTCAGCGGTTTGTCAGGCTGGGTCCTCCAGGTGGCGTCAAGGAGGTGAGACTGATCGATCAGACGCTTGTCCGGCGCCATTCGCTCCACCCGGTAACGGACGGCCCGATAAAACTCCTCTTCGCCGCGTTTCTGCAACTCCTGGGGCATACGGTCCTTGATCAGCCGATAGACCTGTTTGGCATTCAGCCCACCTTCGCGAGAAAATTTCTCTGCAATACAGATCATGTTCAGCGTCTCCCTGGCCATCTCGTCTTGACCTTCAAAGTCCGCGCCGAAAAGTGCCCTGAGTTCGCCGTGGTAATCGTCCTGCGCGAGTTCACGACAAACGACATACACCTCGCGAAACTGATCGCTGGACAAATGGAGTTCGATGATTCCCCATGATTTCAAATCGGTGATGGCGCCGAAGTGATTGTTGCCCGGCGTCAGGGCTAGTGTGTAAAGGCCACGGCGGTTCGCTCGCTCGCTCTTGAGCAGGTAGGCCAGCACCATCTTGTGTTCCTGCGTAAGCTGGCGCTCCTGGGTTTTGCGGGCGATCAGACCGCCCATCAAATCAAGCCACTCGGCCATCGCGGCGTCGAGTACCTTGCCCGAAGGGATACACAGCGAAAGTTCATCGGCAGAATGAAAAAGGTAGTGCGGCAGGTCGATCTGATTGCTCAGGGCGAAATTCACAAGATCCGACATGCCGATGCCCTTGCCTTCCCATTTGTTGTGCAACTTGAGAATATCCGCCAGCCGTGGATTGCGCGCCCGCGGATTTGGGAAGATGCGCCGCACAGGAAATCCTTCATCTGCTTTTTCGAACACCAACTCATACGGCAGATGGCCGGGATTGCGGATGCTGAGCGAGATGCGCGGTTTGATCGTCAGTTGCACCGGGCGGTTCACCGAGTAGTCGCGGTGCGCCAGAGCATTGTTGATGCACTCCCGGATGAGCTTCTCGGGATACTCGGGCACCAATGTTCCCGCGTTTTCGTGGGAGACACCGGTTTGAATGTTACGCAGCGTCCAGCTCTGTCCGGACTCCATGAGCTGGAGAATATTGTCACGGAAAGTCTTCTTGTCCTGCGCCACCACATTAGGCACATCGACAAATGCGTCCAGATGGCTGCGGAACATGAGATGCTCTTCAGGATTCTTTCCCACCACCAGCAGCCCAAGCGTTGTGATCTTCCCGTCCTTGAGCATAAAACGCCGCTTCTCCAGAAATGGCACCGCGCCCGCCATCGTGCTCTTCAGTGTCTCAATGGGCTGAGACTGGCCCTGATTGATCAAAAGCACGAGTTCGTTGATGCGCTGGAGGCTGAGGTCATCCAGCGTCACGCCCTCCACCGGGCGCAACTCACGGTAGGTCTCCATTTCCCGTTTGCGCTCCTCCTGCTCGTCCACACGAGTCCTGGCAATCCGTTCATCGCGGTCCGCGATTCGCTCAAAGGCTTCATCACGATAGAGGCAGAACTTTCGATCCTCTGGCAGGGCGCTCACTCGCACGACAGCGATCTGGCCTTCCATGAAAGGCTTGACCTCGATCAACAGATGCTCGCCCACATCCATCGGATTGCGGCGGGCATCTTTGAAGTGCTGGCGCAGCTCGGAAAGCTGCCCGCTGTTGTCTTCCGTGTATCCGGTGAAGGTGTAATGCCGCTGTGGCTTTTGCTCATCCTTGATGCCCAGGATCACCACGCCGCCCCGAGTGTTCAAAAACGCGCAGATCGACTCGCGTATCGAGTCCCATGCGTTGCCACTGGCCGGCACCGACTTCACTTCCAGCCACTCCGTTTCCAACGACTCATAGGAGCTTTTGCGCACGCAAAGCTCCAGGCGGTTGAGAACTTGGTTCAGAGTATCCATGATATGCCGGCCAGATGTAGCACTCCCACACAGACGTTCCAGTGCGCTTTGATTCGTGGGAGCGACGGACGAACGAGCTGGCATTAAACGGCCGCCAACAAAATTGCACGAAGTTCCAAATCGGTCAGCACCACCGGATTTGCCTTCATGCTGCTTGCCTGCGTTGCGCGCGCCACGATCTCGTCGGCGTCTTGCGCGGTGACTCCGTAGTGGTTGAGTGTCCGCACATTCATGCGGGCGCAGCCACGTTCGATCCAGAGCAGTGCATCCGCTCCTTCGGCAGATGGATCGCCGCAAATGACTCGTGCGGCGTGGTGGAAGCGCTGCAACTGCGCCTCGGTGCCGCGTGACCCGACAGCAGCAAGGTTGGTTCTCCAAACGTGCGGGAGTAGGGCGGCGCAGACGGCTCCGTGCGCGGCGCTGAACATGCCGCCGATGGCCGCGGCAAATCCATGCACGGCGCCGAGGCCGGCGTTTGCCAACGCGATGCCGGAGTACATCGCGGCGAGGGACATGTCTTCGCGTGCGGCGAGATCATCCGGCTGGGTGAAGGCGCGCTCGAACGAGCGGGCGGCGAGGCGGATGCCGTGCTCGCAAAGAGCGTCGGTGATGGGATTGGCGCGCGAGCAGACGAAGGCTTCGAGAAGTTGTGTGAGCGCGTCGAGCCCGGTGCTGGCGGTGATTTCCGCTGGAAGGCCGAGCGTGAGCGCGGGATCGACCAGCGCGACGCGCGGCAGCATGTGCGGGCTGCGCAGGCTGACCTTCAAGCGATGCGCGGCTGAGCCCAGCACGGCATTGCGTGTGACTTCGGCACCGGTGCCCGCGGTCGTTGGAACGGCGATAAACGGCGCGCCGGGATGGGCGAGCGCGCGGCCTTTGCCGATGACTTCGATGTGGTCTAGAAGCGCGCCGTCGGTCCCCAGCATCGCGGCGATGGTTTTGCCGGCATCGATGGCGCTGCCGCCGCCGAAGCCGATGACGTGATCGCAGCGTGCCGCGCGCGCCTGCTTCACTCCGTGCTCGACGGTTTCAATCTGCGGCTCGCCCGCGACAGGAAGAACAATCGGAGTCACACCAGATCCTTCCAGCAGCCGCAGCAACTGCTCTGCGCGGGCGGGCGTCCGGCCGGTGACGACCAGCGCGCGTGAGCCGAAGCCGCGCGCGATAGGTCCGATCTGCTGAAGCGTGCCGGAGCCGAAGATGATCCGCGTGGCGGTGGCGAAGTCGAACTGCATGACGGGTGGACGCTACGGGCATCAAACGCCGCAGGCGATGCGACGAGCGGCGGCGGCTACTTCAACGCTGGCAGTTGAATGTCGGGCCGCTGGAACTCCGATGTGGCGTCCTGGCGCGAAAACCGTTTCCATGCGGTGAAGCCATCCACGTCCCTCCCACGCCAGTTGAAGTAGCAGTCATCCGCGCCGGCCTCGGAGAAGTACTTGTTTCCGTCGAGCACATTCTCCCCGGCGGCGAGATCGACCTGCACGAGGGGAGTCTCCACACCGCTCCAAAAAGTATTTCCTGTGACCTTGTTTTCGGACGCTGCTTGAATCCAGAGCTCGCCATTTTGATCTTTTTTGTGCCGGTCATTCTGATAGCAGATGTTCCCGGTGAAAACGCAGTCGCGCACGCGGCCGGCATTTGTGTCGAAGCCGCCGAAAACGAGGCCGGCCTTGTCATTGCGGAAGATGCGGTTGTTCCGCACGATGACGCCGGACGTGACGGTGCCTTTGTTTTCGGCGCCGACTTCGATGCCGAGGTCGCACTCCATGACGAGATTGTCCTCGATGACGATGTCCTTGCCGCCATCGACATAGATGCCGGCGGCGTATCCACCCTCGTAGCCGGAGCGACATCTCTCCACACGATTGCCCTTGCACAAGCCTTTCCGCGTGACGTTGCCCGGATTCTTCCCCAGCCACGCCTCGCCGCCGATGAAGTCGATGCCGATGTTGTTCACGTCGTGGATGTAGTTGTTGGTGACCTGAAATCCCATGACGTTGCCATTGAGCGTCAGCGCCTCGCTGCGGGCCGGATCGCAATTGAAGATCTCGTTTCCATCGATGATGAGGTCGGTGATGGGCGTCTCCTCGGTCCCGTACACCGTGATGCCCATGGCGTCCTTGCCGCGGATCTCGTGAATGCGACAGTTGCGGATCTCGATGTGGGCGCATGCGCCGCGCACGCGCACGCCGGAGCCATCCCTGGCCCTGACGTGGTCGCGGATCTCAAAACCCGCGAGGCAGATGTGGCTTTGATTTTCGATGAGCACAATGTTCTCGCCATCAATGCCCTTGCCGCTGATCACGGCGGGGCCATCGGCCTTCAAGGTGATCGGCGCGCCCGGCTTTCCCGAGGAGCGAAATCGAATCTTCTCCGTGTAAGTGCCGGCGAGTACGTGGGCGGTGTCTCCAGGCTTCAGGGCAGTGCACGCATGCTGCAGTGTCTTCCATGGCGCAGCCTTCGCGCCGCTGGCCGCGTCACTGCCTGTCGGCGACACGAAAAAATCGTCCGCCCGTGAGAGAGGTGAGAGGATCGTCAGAAGCAAAAGGACGCGGAGCATTGGAAGGTGGGCACGAGGCTAGCATGCGGCCTGTTCATCCGCAAACATCACCTGCCGATACTCGTATCACGCTGCGTGAAACTTTTTCTGGCATTGACAGCCTTCTCCTCGATCCACCTCAGCGTCCTGCCCGCCTGCGGCTCGGAGGGCGAGTGGCCGCGCTGGCGGGGAACGCATGCTGACGGCCGCTGGAATCCACCGGGAGTTCCAGCGGATTTCGCATCCCGCACGCCGCGCGATGTATGGCGCATCAAGACCGGCGGCGGATTTGGCGGCGTCACCCTCGCTGGCGGGAGGGTGTACGTGATGGACTACTCGAAGGCGCCGGAACAAGAGCGGGTGCTGTGTTGTGACGCCGCGACTGGGAAGCAGATTTGGGCGCAAGGCTGGCCGGTTGTTTACGGCAAAATGGACTACGGCTCGGGACCGCGCGCATCTGTGGTCATCGACTCAAACGGCAAAGCCGCGCTGGCTTACGCGCTCGGTGCCACGGGCGTGGCGTCGTGTTTCGATGCCGTCACAGGCAGAATCATCTGGCAGCACGACACGCAAAAGGTCTTCGCAGCGAAGATGTCCATGTGGGGCTTTGCTGCATCGCCGTTCATCTGGAAGGACAAGGTGATCCTGCACGTCGCCGCGCAGCCGGGCGGTTGCCTACTCGCGCTGGACAAGAAAACCGGCGCGGAAATCTGGCGCTCAGGAAGTGATCCGGCGGGCTATTGCACGCCGGAACTCATCACGCACGCGGGCAAGCCGCAGCTCATCCAATGGGGACCGGAGCACATTCAGAGTTTTGACCCAGACAACGGATTGGAGAACTGGAAGCATCCCTATGAGATCACATACGGCGTCAGCATTGCCCAGCCGCTCTATGCCAACGGCATCCTCGCCGTGTCCGGCTACTGGCACGGTACGAAGGCGTTCCAGCTCGGCGTTGATGGGCGCCCGGCGAAGTTGATCTGGGAGCAGGAAAAGGAAATCTGCGGACTGATGTCCGCGCCGCTCCACAAAAATGGCCGGGGTTACATTCTCGACAAGACCAAGGGGCTGACTTGTTTTGAGATCGCGACCGGCAAGGTGCTCTGGACTGATGACATCCCACTGACACCTGCGGGTCGCAATCCGCAGTGCAGCATTGTCTGGCTAGATGAATCGCGCGATTTGATCGCCTTGCTGAATGCCGACGGGGAGCTGGTCTATGCGAAGCTCACTGCCAGCGGCGCTGAGGAAATCGCGCGGCATCAGATCATCGGCAAGACTTGGGCGCATCCGGCATTCACGCGGAACCGCATTTACGCGCGCTCGGACACCGCACTGGCCGCTTGGGAGCTGTGGTAGAGATGTGCGCCGCGCGGCTGGCAAAAGGGGGGCATTCGCCAAAAGCAATTTTCCCTCGCCAACCCGGCATTCGCCGCTAGAATCCCGCCCCCTTTTCCATGCCCGTCAAGAAACCAGCCGCAAAAAACGTCCTCCGCATCGGCCTGCCGAAAGGCAGCCTGCAGGAGCCGACGCTGGAGCTTTTCAAGCGCGCGGGTTACAACGTGGTCGTGTCCTCGCGGTCCTATCGTCCCAGCGTGGATGATGAGGAGCTGGAGATCCGGCTGCTGCGCGCGCAGGAGATCGGGCGCTACGTCGATCACGGCTTTCTCGACTGCGGCATCACGGGCCGCGACTGGATCGTCGAGAACCGCGCGGACGTCGCCGTGATCAGCGACCTGCGCTACAGCAAGGCCACATCGAAGCCCACGCGCTGGGTGCTGGTGGTGCCGGAGAACTCGAAGATTAAGACGGTCAAGGATTTGCAAGGCAAGCGCATCGCGACCGAGGCTGTGGAGCTGACGAAGCGCTATCTCGCCAAGCACAAGGTGAAGGCCGAGGTGGAGTTTAGCTGGGGCGCGACCGAGGTGAAGGTGCCCGAGCTGGTGGATGCCATCGTCGATATCACCGAGACCGGCTCATCACTCCGGGCGAACAACCTGCGCATCGTGGACACGCTGATGGAGAGCTACCCTCAATTCGTGGCCAGCAGGGCCGCCGCCGCACACAAATGGAAACGTCAGAAGATGGACACGCTGGTGCTGCTCTTGAAGGCGGCGCTGGAGGCCCGCCACAAGGTGGGCTTGAAGATGAACGTGCCCGAAAAGCAGTTGCAGAAAGTGATCGACTGCCTACCCTCGCAACGCTCTCCGACCATCTCGTCCCTTGCCAACCAGGAATGGGTGGCTGTGGAGACGGTGATAGACGAGGCGGTGGTGCGGGAGATCATCCCGAAGCTCAAGTCGTTCGGCGCCGAGGGCATCGTGGAATACCCACTCAACAAAATCGTCCTCTGAGACGAGAGCAGAAAAAGGAGAAGACTAAAACCATGGGATCGCTAAAGAAGCGGAGAAAATCAAAGATCAACCGGCACAAGCGTCGCAAGCGCATGCGCGCCAACCGGCACAAGAAGCGTTTGCGGTACAAGGCCTAGTCGCCTAGCATCGCCGCATGGTTTGCCTCCGCAGAGCGACTCGTTTTCATCGAAGCGCGGCGGCTTGGTGTGGTCGTCCGCAACGGACGCAGCCTCGCCTGTCCGCACGCTCGACGTCGCGTCTGTGGTGGTGTGTTTTCATCGGATTCATCCTGCCGATGGCCGCGTCGGCGGCCCCAAGGGCGGACCTCTCGCTCGGCAATCCGCAGGGCTCCGACTCCGGCCTCACGCTCGCCCTCAGCGGCGAGCAACGCGCCGCTGCGCTCGCGCATTACTCAATCGCGCTTCAGTTGGAGAACGCGGGAAAGTCGCGCGAGGCCCTGGCTCACTACCGCGAGGTCATCAAGGCCGATCCGTCGAATGCGAAGCTCGTCGCCCACACGGCGGAGGTGGCGATGCAATTCGGCAGCCGCGACGAGGCGCTAGCCATCCTGCGCGAGAGCATCAAGGCGAATCCGGCCTCGCCTCAGCCGTATCTCAATCTCGCGCGCTTTCTCGCGACCTATGCCCCCGACGATCCCTTTGAAAAGGACAACGCGGCCGCTGCCATTGCCGAGGCGCTGAAACGTTTCCCGCACGCCGCCGCCGTCTATCGCGATGCCGTGATGATGCATCTCACCAGCGGAACCTCGCG
>JANOBO010000136.1:0-10728 GCA_031411695.1 Verrucomicrobiaceae bacterium | reverse complement strand
GGGTGATCCGGGCAGACTACATCGGATCACGGCGCGGGGCGCTGGCGAAAGGATGACGGGCGGGCTGCGGAACAGCCCGCCCTTTCGCGCATCCTCATGTCATCTCAGTTTCGCCAGACGGCTGGGGGAACTGAAAAGGTAAAATGATGGCGGGTAAATTGATGGAGATGCAGTTTTGACACTTGGGTCTTCGATTCTGCCAAGTGACGCTGCACCGGACGCACAGGTTCAATTCCTCTGCGGATTATCCAGGGTCATGTACGTCCGGCCGTCGCTCTTGGAACTGCCGGGCGGGTAGGATTCGATCTTCATTTCTTTGAGGATCGTGGTGCCATCCACTTTTTGAACCTTGCCAACCTCGAAGCGCTTCACGTGTTTCCCCTGAAGATCGTATGCGTCCATTTTCGCCATGCCGCCACTGGCTTGATGCACCCAGAGATCGACGGTGCCGTATGGCGTGGCGCTGTCGGGGCTGGTGACGCGCACCTTCCAGCACTTCTGCGTCTTGTAGCTCTCCTCGCCGAGCAGCTTTGCGCCGGGCCAGTAGAGAAAGCGCATCGAGAGGTCCTCATAGTTGATGGCAAAACCGCGCACCTTCTCGCCATACTTCGAGAGCGGCACCGCGCCGCCGCCGCCCGCCTGCACGAGCTTCAATGACGCGGGCGTGGTGTTCTGGTCGAGATGCACGATGAGATTCGGATTGCTGAAGCGGAAGCGCATGATGTTCTGCTCCATGTTGAGGGTGAATGCCTCGGAGCGTCCCGATTTGTCGTCGCGCAGTGAGCCGGTGAGCTTGTAGTTTTGCAGCGCGTTGCTGAGACGCACGAGGCGGAGGATCTCCTCGCCGGTCGGTGGCGGATCATCGGCTGCGTGGATGGGAGAGACGAGCGCGGCAATGGCGAGCAGGGCTGTGAGCGAAAGGATTTTCATGTGAGGGCGGAGATTGAGAATCGCGCAAAGAACGTCACGGCCTTTGACACGGGCCGCGCGCACCTTATGCAATCGTGCGGCACATCGCGCCGCTCCGCAACCGTCTCATGCAACGCCAGCGCTATCTTTTCCCAGCCCTCGCCCTCCTCACCGTGTGGCGGCTGGTGTTGCTGCCGACCTGCGAGCTTTCGCCTGCGGAGGCGATGGCTGCGGAGGCGGGATGGTCGTGGCTGGGCACCGCGCCGCTGCTGACTTTGCTGGCGAAGATCGGGATGGCCGTGTCAGGCCACTCGGAATACGGCGTCAGGCTTTTTGCTCCGCTGCTCGCTCTCGCCACCAGCGTGATGGTGTTCCGGCTGGCGAGGGAGTTGTTTGATGAGCAGACAGCAGCCTGGTCAGTGGTGATCCTCAATGTCATTCCCGCCTTCAATCTGGCGGCGATTCATCTCACGCCGGCATCGCTCGGATTCGCTGGTTACGCGGGGCTGGCTCTTTCTCTGAGCATCGCGCTGCGTCGCTCGGCAAAGTGGCATCGGGCGTGGATCGGCGCGGCCGCATCCATGGGCGTGCTGGTGTTTGGCGATGGGGCAAACGTGGCCGCACTGGCGGCTGTGGTTTGCGCTTTGTGGATCACGCCCGTGTGGCGTCAGCGCCTGGCGCATCCTGAGTTTTGGCTGGTGGTGGCCGTTTGGTTGGCGGGCATCATCTCATGGGTGAGCTGGAATGTGGCCCACCACTGGCCGGGCGTGAACATCGCGGGCTGGCTGCCCGATTGGCGGCTCGTGCCAAACGTGTTCCGCTGCCTTTTGCTGGGCTCGCCCTTGCTCATCTATCTCGCCGCGCGCGAGATGCGCGGTGCTCTCGTCACGATCCGCGCAGGCACCTGCAGAGCGGAGACTTCGCTGCTCATCGGACTCGCATTCCCCTTGATGCTGGGAGATCTGGCCTGCGGCGTGTGGCGTCCCTGGCCGGATGCCGGGCTGGGTGCCTGGCACCTGTTTGCCGCCGTCCTTCTCGCGCAATGGAGCACGCGGATGATCACGCATAGCCTCGGGTCGAAGGTAACCCTCCGCACGCTGGCCATCGCGCTCGCCGGATTTCAGAGCCTGCTGGTGATGCGGACGGATCTGGTGCGCAGCGCAGGCATTCCCTGGGCCTTCACCCAAAGGCTCGATGACCGGCGCGTCTTCACGCGCTTCCTTTCCGCCGATCCCACGGGGAACCTGCACGGCTGGCGAGAGTCGGCAAAGCTCGTGCGGCAGGTGATCGACTCCAGCCCGGATAACGAGTGGACCGTACTCGCCGACCGATGGCAGCTCGCCGCGCCGCTAAGTTTTTATCTTGGGCGGGAAATCGGCGTGGCCGACGCGCTGGCAGGGCAGGGTGCCAGCCCGCGAAGCGCCTTGTTCATCACGGATGACGTCCGCTGCAAGCGTGTGCCGGCAAGTCTCGCGCGTCATTTTGAGAAGACGGAGACTCTTTCAATCGCCGAGATCATGCATGGCGGACACAAGGTGAGGACGGTAAAAATCTTTGCTTGCCTCAACAATCGCGCTCCCGATTTATGATTTTCAATCATGTCCGCGTCACCCGCCATTTCGATCGTCGTGCCCCTCTTCAATGAAGAGGACAACGTCGTCGAGCTTCAGGACCAGATCGGCCGTGCGCTGGCCGGCATGGACTATGAACTGGTGCTCGTGGATGATTGCTCCACGGATCAGACTGTCGCCCGCGTGCAACCTTCGGACCGTGTGCGGCTGCTCTGTTTTGAGAAAAACGCCGGGCAGAGCGCCGCGATGCACGCCGGGATCAACGCGGCGCGCGGCGCGGTCATCGCCACGCTCGACGGTGATCTGCAGAATGATCCAGCCGACATCCCGGCGATGCTGGCGAAGCTCGACGATGGATACGATCTCGTGTGCGGCTACCGCGCGAAGCGCAAGGACACCACCTTCAAGCGGCTGCAAAGCCGCCTGGCCAACGCGGTGCGCAGTCGTTTCGTGGGTGATGGTGTGCGCGACACCGGCTGCACGCTGAAGGTGATGCGCAGCGAGTGCCGCGAGGCGCTCACGCTTTTCAACGGGATGCACCGCTTCATCCCCGCGCTCATCGGCAGCCTCGGCTACCGTGTGACCGAGATGCCCGTGAACCACCGCGCGCGCATCCACGGCGTGAGCAAGTACGGCTTCGGCAATCGCGCGCTGCGCGCCACCACAGACATGTTCGGTGTGCGATGGCTCAACAGCCGCCGCGCGCAATATCGCATCAAGCGATAGCGGTTTCGATTTCGGTGCTTGACCAACTCGTCCGCCTTCCACATCCTGATCACCGCCTTGTGGAAAAAGGATTTTAGCCGCACTTCATGAACCTCCGCGAACACCTCCGTCTCATCTTACCGGAGTTTCTTCCGGCCGATCCGGGTGATGCGGTGAAGGGCACCGATCTCATCCGCCTCGTGCGCCTGCGGCTCGGTGATGAGTACAGCGACGCCACGCTGCGCTACCACTTTTCCATCCTCTCCTACGATCCCACCTCACCGATCGCAAAGGTGGACCAAGGCCAAGGCTACTATCAGCGGAAGAGAAGGCTTAACGGACAAACCGCGAACGGCGCGCGCGGCGGCTTGTTTGAGACCGGCAGTCCGGAACTGGACGCCGCCAGACTTCGATTCCAGCGCGTCACCGCCATTTACGAAAGACTCAGCCTGCTGCGGGGAAGCTTTCCCTTTCTGCTCAACGGACGGAAAGATCATGTGCCGCAGCTCAGCGGTGACTGGGAGGTGCCCGACTTCGTCACGGCAGACTGGGACATTGATTCGTCCGTCGAAGATGTTGTGCGCTTCGATGAATCCATGATCGATCTTCGTCGGCACCTCGGCGGCCCCGAGGTCAGCCTCACCGGCGTGCAGCTCAAGCTCGGAGTCACGCTCGACACGTTTTCCGCAGATTTTTTCCAGGCGCTCAGCGCCACGCGCTGGGCCATTCAGGGCGAGCTCGTCATCGCCGAGGCGCTAAGTGATGCCGCGCTGGTCGATTCGCTGCGAAACCTCGGCCATCAGTTCGGCCTCGGGATCACCTCGCTCGGCATCGACTTCGCGAAGCTGGACGACCTGCCTTCATCGGACGAATTGCTCGCCATGTCCGCCGCCGAGTTCGAGGCCGTGCATAGTTTGCTGCACATTCAGAAAGTGACGCTCGCCACGCAGCGCCACACGCTCGACTGGGCCGCGCTTTCCTCGCTGCGCAAAAAGCACGAGTCCGTCGCCGAGCTGACGCGCTGGCTCTCCGCGTGTTTGGCGAAGCGTGGGCCGGTGAAGCTGGGCTGACCGCCGTGCCGGTGACCGAACGTCACCGAGACGAATTTTCCCCTCACCCCAGCCCTCTCCTGATGGGAGAGGGAGCCCGACGAGCTGCCGCTCGAATTTGAAACTGCACGACGCCGCAAAGACTTCGTCGCATTCAAGCGCGGTAGCGCCCTATTGGTTCCTCTCCCTTGGCGAGAGGGCTGGGGTGTGGGGGTGCTCGCGCGCAGAAGCCAACGATTCCTCGCCGGCATCCGTGCGAAACAAACTCACCGCATCACTGCGTGTCCGCACACGGAGGAAGACTGGAAGTCTCGCGGCAGATTCAGATGATGGCATTTGCGCGTGACGCGAAACATTTCCACCCTACTTGCTCAAGCTCTGCGCAAATTGCTTGGCGAAGTAGGTGAGGATCATGTCGGCGCCTGCTCGACGAATCCCGAGCAGGGACTCATGCACGATCTTCGCCTCATCGAGCCAGCCTGCGGCAGCGGCGGATTTGATCATCAAATACTCGCCGCTCACTTGATAGGCGGCGATGGGCAGCGTCGTCGCAGCGCGGACTCTGGAGATGATGTCGAGATAAGGTCCAGCGGGTTTCACCATCAGCATGTCCGCGCCCTCGGCCTCGTCGAGCATTGCTTCGCGCACAGCCTCGCGCGCATTGGCGGGATCCATCTGATAAGTCTTCTTGTCGCCCGACTTCGGCGCGGAGTCGAGCGCGCCGCGAAAGGGTCCGTAATAGGCCGAGGCATACTTTGCGGTGTAGGAGAGGATCGAGACATCGGTGAAGCCAGCTTTGTCCAATGCAGCGCGGATCGCCGCGACACGTCCGTCCATCATGTCGCTTGGAGAAATGACGTCGGCTCCCGCCTTCGCGTGACAGACCGCCTGCTTGCACAGCACCTCCACCGTTTCGTCATTCAAGATGCGGCCATCCTTTGCGACGAGTCCGTCATGGCCGTCGCTGTTGTAGGGATCAAGCGCGACGTCGGTGATCACGACGAGCGCGGGATGGGCCTTCTTCAACGCCTTGATCGCGCGCGGAATCAGACCCGCTGCATTGAAGCACTCCTTCGCGTCCGGCGTCTTCAGCTTGTCCGGAATGCGCGGAAACAAAACCACCGCCGGCACCCCCAGCGCAGAAGCCTCGCTCGCTTCCTTCACCAGTCCGTCGAGGCACCACCTCACGCAGCCGGGCATCGACTCGATGGGCGTGTTCGCTTTTCCCTCCTGAAGAAACAACGGATAAATCAAATGCGCCGGCGTCACCTCCGTCTCGCGCACGAGATCACGAATGGCGGCGGACTTGCGATTGCGGCGCGGACGGATGGGGAGGTTCATGCTTATGTACCGTTGCCGCAAGAACGGCAGACGGCAAGCATCGCGATCCGTGGGGCCCGACTTGCGTGCGTGCGGTGAGGCACTAAACTCGCGGCCATGAGCAAGGAACGATTCACCGAACGGCAGGCTGATGTGCGCGACAGCGCAGCGCGGCTCACCGAAGCCGCCGCCCAGCCGGAGAGCGATCTCATCCGTGATGCTACGATTCAACGATTCGAATTCACCTTTGAAGTCGTGTGGAAGACACTCAAGCTCTACCTCGAACGCCAGGGCCACGAGTGCGGCGGACCCCGCCCTACTCTGAAGAAGGCATTCGCCGAGAACCTCATCTCCACACCCGAGCAGGCCGATGTGTGGCTACAGATGCTCGAAGATCGCAACCTCACGAGCCACGCATACGATGAAGAACTCGCCCGCCAGATCTACGGGCACATCATCGGCGATTACGCGCCGCTGCTCGCTGGCATGGCGGATAAAATCCAAACATTGGATTGGGACTGAAGGATGAAGAAGCTCGCACTTCGCGACAAAGACCTCGCGGTTCTCATCCGCACTTTCCACCGCTTCCCGTGCGTGCTTGAGGTGCGCGTCTTCGGCTCTCGCGCCACCGGTCATGCACGCCGCGCATCGGACATAGACCTTGCGATCTCCGCGCCGGGGGCGACTGCCAGTGAGTGGCTGCGCCTCACGGAAGCCATCGACGAGTCGCCCATCATTCATGAGTTTGATCTCGTGCGCACCGAGCACACACACCATGCGCGACTGTTGGAGAAAATCGCCAGCGAGGGCATTTCGATTTATCCGGAGAGCGCGGTTACGCCTTCACAATTTCATACCCGTCCTTCGAGTCTTTGATCGTCCAGCCGAGTTCGGCGATCTGCTTTCTGAGGACGTCGGACGCGGCCCAGTCTTTGTTTTGCTTCGCCTGCCAGCGTTGGTCGGCGAGGGTCTTTACTTCGACAGGGACATCGAGTGTTTCGGAGCCAGCGGGCGGCGGAAGGGTGAGGCCGAGGGCGTCGAGGATGAACCAGAGGGAGAGCCAAGAATCACGGGTAGCTGGGGCGTCTTTGATTTTTGAAAACACGCAGCCGAGCGCACCGGGGACGTTGAGGTCGTTCAGGAGATTTGCCCATGCATCGGTGAAGGGGTCGGGTGTGCCGTGCTTGATGAGTTCATCGTGCGTGGGTGCCTCGGAGGCCCCAGCCACCTCGCGAAGTGCGGTTTCAAATTTCGCGAGCTTTTGCAATCCTGACCTCGCCGCGTCGAGCGACTCCAGTGTGAAGTTCAGCGGCTTGTGATAATGGCCTGCGATGAGGACGTAGCGGACTTCGTTGGCGGTGAAGCCGCGCTTCTCGAGATCGGCGAGGGTGTAGAGATTGCCGAGGCTCTTGCTCATCTTGCCGCCATCAACCATGAGATGTGCGGTGTGCATCCAGTGATGCGCGAATCTTCCGTGCGTGGCACAGCAGCTTTGCGCGATCTCGTTCTCGTGATGAGGGAAGATGAGATCGACGCCGCCGCTGTGGAGATCGAAATCGTCACCGAGATATTCTTGGATCATCGCGCTGCACTCGAGATGCCAGCCGGGCCGGCCTTCGCCCCAAGGGCTGGGCCAGAAATTGTCGCCGTCGTCGGGCTTGCGCTTTTTCCAGAGCACAAAGTCGGCGAGGGAGTCCTTGGTGTACTCATCGCTGTCATTGGCGGACGCGGCCTCGGAGGCACCGACACGCAGTTCGCGGTCTTCGAGATGTGAGAGGCGACCGTAGTCTTCGAAAGACGAGACGCGGAAATAGACGGAGCCGTCGGCACCAGCGTAGGCGTTGCCATTGGTGATGAGTGTCTCGATCATCCGCACTTGATGCGGGATGTGCGCGACGGCTGATGGCTCGACGTGTGGTGACAGGAGATTTAGCGCTTTGCAATCGGCTTGGAATCTGTCCGTCCATCCGCATGTGAACTCGGTGAGTGACTGTCCGGCCTTGATCGAGTCGCGGATCGTCTTGTCATCCACGTCGGTGATGTTCCGCACATGAAATGTTGGCGTGCCGCTGAGTTCGATCACGCGACGCATCACATCCTGCGAGACGAAGGTGCGGAAGTTTCCAATGTGCGCAGGGCCATAGACCGTGGGGCCGCAGCAGTAGAAGCGAAGGGTCTTGCCATCGAGCGGACGGAGTTCGCGGTCGGTGCGGGTGAGGGTGTCGTGGAGTTTGAGCATTGGGCGGAAGTGGGACTGTAGGAAGGCAGGTCAGTGGGTCAGTGGTGATGCTCAGCTTTGTCGGCCACTGATTTCTTGTCATGCGAATGACCGCAACCACAGGAGCCGCAGCCGCTGCCGGATTTCTTCCTTGCGGACTTGATGGTGAAGGCGAGCGCGGTGATGACGATGATGGCGAGAGCGGCCCAGGTTTGCCAGTCGGTGGTGGAGTTCATGATGTTTGTGCGGGTTGGATTAGAAGATCAGGCCGGTTCTGCCGGGTGCGCTCGAGCGACATCGCGTGTTTCCACTCCGCGATCTTGGCGTGGTGGCCGCCGAGCAGAATGTCGGGTACCTTCATGCCGCGAAACTCCGCGGGCTTGGTGTATTGCGGCGCCTCGAGCATGCCGTTCCCTCCAAAGGATTCCTCTACCGCGCTCATCTCATCTCCCAATACACCCGGGATCAGGCGGACGATGGCATCCATCACGACGACGGCGGCTATCGCGCCATTCGTGAGGACATAATCGCCGATGGAAATCTCCTCATCGACCCAATGCTCGACCACGCGATGATCGACGCCTTCGTAGTGGCCGCAGAGAAAGATGAGATGCGCCTCGTCGTGCAATCGCTGCGCGGCGGGCTGATCGAAGCGTCTGCCCTGCGGCGTCATGAGCAGAACCTTGCTCTGAGGCGTGTGAATTTTTTCCATCGCCGTGAAGATCGGCTCTGGCCTGAGCACCATGCCCTGACCGCCGCCGCACGGCGTGTCGTCCACCTGAAGATGCCGGCCGAGCCCGAACTCACGCAGATCATGCACGCGCAGGTCGAGCAGCTTCTTCTCCTGCGCACGCCCCATCATGCTCGTGCGCATCGGCACGGCGATGAGCTCCGGAAAAAGCGTGATGACATCCACCTGCATGTGTCGCGATGCTAGCGGTGATGCGGCTGCCGTGCAACGCGGCGGGGAACAAAAAGGCGGGCACCCGCATGGTGCCCGCCTCGTGGTTGTGTCTTGGTTGGGCTTGTCGTTGTTGGTTGCAACAAGGTCTTATCCGGCCGAGCCGGGAAAATCGAAACCGCGCACCACCGCACTCACCATGTTCCCGAACGCGAGATGCTTGATGGATGTTGCGAGATGCGGCGCGACATATTTTCTCATGTCCGAACAGAAAACAAAAATTCAGGGACGAATGCAAGACTTTCGTTCCTGCGGGTCACGCCTATTGAGAGAGGCAGAGTTCAGGCCGTGATCGCGTGCCAGCCAAACATGGACTGCTCCACGGATGCCTTCAGCTCGAGCAGCGCATCGCGGCCCGTGATCTTCATGCCGAGAGCGTCCTGGACGTAGATCGTATCGATGGCCGCGCCCTTCTCCGTGTTGATGCGCGCGTGCGTCACGTTGTGGCCGAGCTTGCCGATGCCCATGAAGACATCGTGAAGCAATCCGAGCCGGTCCACGGCCTGCAGCTCGATGATGGTGTGCTCGGCCGAGATCTCGTTGTTGATGTAAATGCGCTGCGGGATCTCGGACTGGATGTCCGCCATGCCCGGCCCGGTTTTTCTCTTTGCGGCGATGCGCGCGGTGAAATCGAATTCAGCAGTGCCGAAGGCCTCGTTGACAGCTGCCTCGATGCGCTTCCTCGCACGCTCGGAGGTCACGGCGGTGAATCCGGTCGTGCACACGCGGAAGACGTCGAGCACGAGATTGTCAGCCCGCTGATAAAGGTCCGCGCTGAGAATGTTCACGCTCTCCGCAGCAAGCGCGCCGGACACGCGGGCCAGGAGAAGATGCCGGTCCCAGCAGGTGACCACGAGTTCCGACCAGCCTTGGTCGCCATGATTTTCCCAGCTCATCACCGGCAGCAGCGCGGACTCGGCATCACCCTCGATCAGGCGGATGAAGAAGTCACGGAACTGCCGGATGTGCGCGACGATGACGTTGGCATCGCGGAAATTGAAATAGGACCGCGGCATGTTTGTGAAGTGCGCGGCGACCTCAGCCTTGAAGCCCGGGCCGACCTTCGCGTTCACCTCCTTTTGCAATTGGTCCATGGCCACGCTGGCGATCTTCATGAAGTCCGCCGGCGCGTCCAGGCACATCATCGCCGCGTGGTAGAGCTGGCGGATGGAGGATTCCTTGTAGCCGCTCCAGCTTTGCTCGCTGGTGCCGCGAGAGTCTGCCATGGTCATGATCAGCAGCGCGTCGAGGTGCTGCTTGCTGCGCACGATGGTGCAGAATTCCTCGATCACGCGTGGGTCTTCCAGGCTTTTGGTCGTGGCGGTGCGGTAGAGGACGAGATGGTTGTCCACGAGGAAGAGCAGGAGCTTGCGCCGCTCGCCCTTGATCTGGAAGCGGCGGCTCACCGCGTCCGCCAGCAGCGTGCTCTGGTCGGAGTGCGTGCGCGTGTTTGCCGCGCGGCCCGCATCGTGTAGCAGCAGCGCGAGATACAGGATCCACGGCTCCTGCATCTCATGAAACAGATGCTGGTAAAACTCATTCTTCCGTTCCGCCGAGGTGCCGCCCAGTTCGTCGAGCATGTCGATGGTGCGCAGCGTGTGCTCGTCAGCCGTGTAGCGATGGAAGAACTCATGCTGCACCAGGCACGTCAGGGCGCCGAACTCAGGCATGTACTTGCCGAGGAAACCGACGCGGTGCATCTGGCGCAGCACGCGCGCGACATCGCCTTTCTGCGAGAGGATGGTCTGGAAAGTTTCCCGGATGACCTTGTTGTAGCGGAAGCTTTGGTCGATGAGGCGGAAGTTGTCCTGCATGAGCTGGAACAGCTCCGGCGAGAGCCGCAGATGGCGCTGCTGCGTGTAGAGAAACAAGCGCATGAGCCGGGCGGGTTCATCCTTGAAGACGCTTTTCTCCTCGGCGTACATGCGCTCGTTCTTGCTGATGAATCCGTCGAACTTCTCGGTCTTGGTCTGCGCCCGCCTGGCGAGGAAGCCG
>JANOBO010000135.1:0-6321 GCA_031411695.1 Verrucomicrobiaceae bacterium | reverse complement strand
TCTGGGACTTAGCCCTTGGGGAAAGCTTTTGCCCGCTTCGGCTTGGGTGCTTGTGCAACGCGCGCGCTGTTCCGGCTTGCCGGTCCCGAGGGCGCGGCCTTTTTGCCGGTTCGATCCTGCGCTGGCGGTCTTGAGACGGGTATGGCGGCGTTTTGATCGTGCGGTGACGATCTGAGACGCCTTGCCGGTTGCTTTTTCTTTCCACGCGGGCATCACCGCCATCACACGATCCAAGTATCGGCTCGACACTCCGCCCGAAAACTGGCAGAAATGTCGGATATAGAGACGCTCCGACACAAACCGACATTTTTGTTTGTGCGCGTACGGTTCGCCTAAATCCAGAGCGTCATGACCGACTCGTCATCCACATATACTGTCACGGGAGGTGCTCGCATTGGTTTCGTGACCTACACATGGCCGCTAGCCAAGTTGGTTACCACGGCTGACACATTGACAGTCAGCACCACAATGTTTGGCCTCTTTGGGACGGGAACTTACTCGTTCTCGAAAGCGCAGATTTTATCCATCGACCGCTATGGCTGGATACCACTCATAGGCGAGGGCATTCGGATCAAACACTCTGTCGCCGACTACCCTCAGAGCATTGTGTTCTGGTGCCGGCCAACACGCGTTCTAGCTGGTATTTCAGCCATTGGGTTTTCACCTGCTGCGACCGCATCGGAGCTTCAACATCAACAGTTCCACCGTGGCTTTCCGCTTCGCTGGGCACCACTCGTTGCGGTAGTAGTGGTTTGGAATCTACTCATTGGATATGAGGTGCTTTCCGGTCCAGATCGACAACCGGTGCCAGGGCCACTCTCCCTCGCTGCATTGTGCATTGTCTTCGGCGTATCAACAGCCGCCATCCGATCCCCCTCCGTTCAGAGTTTCTTATTGAAGCCAGGTCGGACTTTCGGAGAGGTCAGACCTGCCGTTTTGCTCGTCGCCACCGTGAGTGGTGCTATGTCGATCATATTTGCGCTCTTCATGGCTATGGGAGCACTGAAACCAAGCACCAAGGCAACGAAAACGGATGCAGGCAAAGGCCCGCATGGCATCTGTCGTGTCATCGACGCCTCCCGCTCGCAGTCGCCTGATCCGGGACGTTGCCGTTTCTCGCGCACATGACTTTCGGAGACCCTAAAGACTTTGCGATTGAGGCGTATCACGAACCCTACGGCCCTCAGTATGGTGGGTTTGGCAGGATATGCATTCACGTTCAGGGCGTGTGCCTCGGCGACATCCGCGACAATCACTGCTCCTTGTTTCACTCTACCGACCGCCTTCGCGAGGTCGCTGCGGATTTCGAGTCGGTTGGGGATGCTAGTTTCGCAGCCTTGTCGGACGCGGAAGTGTTTGCTCTCATTGACAGCGAGATTTACACGGGTGAGGCGTCGGAGGGTGAGGCGAGCTACGCAGCCTGCGATTTTCTCACAAACACGGGAGAGATGTTTGATGGCACGAAGACATTCATCATTTTCCGACTGCCCGACCGGGCTCACATTCTGTTTCGGCTTCGTGATGACACGTTTGGTTCCGGTTCCTGCAGCGTCCCGACATTCCGCAGAGTTGCCGATGCCTACGTTAGTTGGTTCGAGGAGCAGGTGCGCACGACTGCTCCACCCTTTTTCCCCATCAACCCATTTGACCTGAATGAGAAAGTTCCAGACGACCGAAACGGCTAACAACAACGCTAACCGAACGGATGCAGGCGGCGGACCATTTTGGCATCTGTCGTGTCATCAGCGCTTCCGCTCTCCGTCGCCTGATCCTTGTACGCTCCGCCGCGATGCTTGACGACCTTTTATCCACTCTGATTGACTTGTTCTGGTGGCCTTATGAGGCCTGGAAGCACACCACGGAGTCTTCGCGCGTCGGCGTGTCTCCTGCGGAGAAGAGCACGCTTCGATTCTGGTATGCCGTCGCCATGACGGCGACGGTGGTGATCGCCTCCATCGTGCTCCTCGGTGCGCTGGCGTGGTATTGGATCGGCGGGTAGATCATCCGCTCTTGCGCGTGTCTCGCGCGGGCGAGGGGTGCGGCTCGACGATGCATCCCGGTGGCCATTCGCGTGCGCAATGTTCGTTGCAACGGTAGGGAGGTTGGACTTCGGATGATTCTCGTGTTGGCGATGTGTTGCGAGGCGGGACGCGCTCGCCTACGTCATTCCTCACTCCTCCCTCACACCACCTCAAACCTCCGTACCTGAATGCCATTCTTCCCGCTCTTTTGCGATGGCCGGGGCTGGGGCTGGGCTTGGTCGTTGAGATCCACGCTTCGGACGCGGGCTTCGTAGTGGCCGGGCGCGAGGTCCTTCAACACGGCGATGAAGGAGCACATGCCGTAGCGCGGCGGCCAGGTGGCGGGCCGGCCGGTGGCGGCGTCGAAGCCGAGGACGCGCTCGGGTTTCACACTGGACGGCAGGGCCTTGCGCCAGTCGGGCTGGGCTTCGAGCTGACACGGTTGCCAAGGGCCGCGCAGCAGTTCGGCTGAGTCGTCGGGGAGCTTTGGCTCCTTCGCGCTGGGGACGGAGCGCACCCAATGCTCGACGCGCTTAACGCCGGCCAGTCCGCTGATGACCTGGCCGGTGAGGAAGACGGGCTGGCCGGCTTTGATCTTGTCCGGCCCGGCATCGACATAGGCGGCGGTCTTGAGAAACGAGTCGGGGTCGTTGTTGCCGTTGGCATAGGTATCGCTGTTGCGCGCGTCGTTCGTGAGGGAGATGTGCTGCAGCCATTTGATGGATTTATAGCCATGGGACCACGGGACGATCATGCGCACCGGCCCGCCGCGCTCGGGTGAGAGCGGCTTGCCATTGAGCCTGTAGGCGAGGAACACGGGCAGATCGCCGGGCGCGGTCTCCATGCATTGCGTGTAGCTCACGGATGACTTGAAGAGCTGCTTGGGATCGTTGTTGTGAAACCCCCAAAAGGCGATGCGGCGCACGTTCGTCATCGTGCCGCAGAGCTTCAGCACCTCGCGCAGCGGCACGCCCGTCCACAGCCCCTGGCCCAGCGGTGTGTCGATGTTCAGGCACTGCATGGCCTTCAGGAAATGCACTTCATGCTCGCGGCCCAACGCGAGCAGCGCGGAGAAATCCAGCGCGTTCCCGCCGGCGAGCGTTAGCGGCTTCTCAAGCGTGGCGGGGACCTTTGTGTGCGGTTCCTCGACAAAGGGATCCGCCGTGATCTCCAGCCGCCACGTCTCCTGCGTCAGGCGTGCCTCAGCCTGCGCGGCGCCGGTCAGGGAATACGGCTTCGGATTCCCGCGCGAGACGTCTTGGAAATCATCGCCGGGTGTGAGGATCGGCCGCAGCTCTGGCCCGGTCATCATTTTCTCCTCCGCACCGTGCGCGATGCGGACCGTGGCGGCGCCAAGCGCGCCGAGACGGATGAATGTTCGACGTGAAACGGATGGTGGATTCATGGCTGGCTGCATTAGACCACCAGCCGCGTGCCCGCGACAAGTCCCGAATGCGGCCAGACGCGGCCCACAGGTAGATCCGCGTGACACGCCGAGGCCGCCGCGCTAGTCTCGCGGCCATGAGCACACGATTCATCCCGACACATGGCGCGCGCTGCTGGCTCGCGGGTCTTGCCTTCGCCACCTTCGCCATGCCTGTGCTCGCGCTGGTGGATGCGGATCCGGCGCGATTTGAAAAAGCGATCGCGGCCTTCGAGGAAGCCGACAAGACGACGCCAGCGCCCGCAGGGGCGACGCTCTTCACCGGCGCGTCAAACATCCGTCGCTGGGAGTCGATGCAAAAACGCTTCGGCAAGACGAAGGTGCTGAACCGTGGCTTCGGCGGATCGCACATGAGTGATGTGGCGTTCTTCGCGGAGCGCCTGGTGCTGCCTTACAAGCCGAAGGCCATCTATGTGAACGCCGGCGGCAATGATCTGCACAGCGGGAAGACGCCGCAGGATGTGCTTGCGTCCTTTGAGGCGTTTTTGAAGAAGGTGCGGCCCGCGCTGCCGAAGGCAAAGATCTCGCTCATCTCCATCCCGCCATCGCCCTCACGATGGGATGAGGTGGAGCATGTGAAGGAAGCCAATGCGCTGCTCGCCGCATTCTGCGCGAAGGACGGCGCGATTGATTTCATCGACGTGTTCCCACTGCTGCTCGGCGATGATGGCAAGCCGCGCGCCGAGATGTACGTCGAGGATCAGCTCCACTTCAGCGAGGCCGGATATGACGTCGTCACCTCCGCGATCAAGTGGCAGGGCGCCATCAACGCGCTGGTGAAGCAAGACGCCACCACCCCGCCGCCCGCCAGCCCCATCGTCTTCGTCGGCAGCTCGAGCATTGTGAAATGGAAGTCGCTCGCGCAGGATTTCCCCGACCTGCCGGTGCTGAACCGCGGCTTCGGCGGCTCCGAGGTTTTCGATTCGCTGACTTACGCGCACCGCATCGTCATCCCGTATCGCCCGCGGCAGATTGTGTTTTACGCCGGGGGAAATGACCTGAACGCCGGCAAGACGCCGGAGCGCGTGTTCGATGATTTCAAGGCATTCGTCGCGCGCGTGCGCGCCAGTTTGCCGGACGTGAAGATCAGCTACATCTCCGTCGCGGGAAATCCCAAGCGCTGGGAGCAGGTGGAGAAGGTCCGCGCGGTCAACAGCATGGTCGCCGCATTCATGAAGTCCGATCCGCACCTCGACTTCATCGATGTCTTCCCGGCGATGATGGGGCCGGACGGCACGCCGAAGCCCGACATCTTCGTCGAGGACCGGCTGCACATGAATGAGAAGGGTTACGCGATTTGGAAGGATGTGGTGCGCCCGCATCTGAAGTGATGCGTTTTTTCCCGTCCGCCATTCTTTGCTGGCATCGGACCTCGTTTGGGAGCAAATAGGCCGTCGAGCGTCTTATGCGGATCATAGCCATTGCGAATCAAAAAGGAGGGGTGGGCAAGACGACCACCGCCATGAACTTGTCCGCCAGCCTGGCCCATCGTGGGGTGCGTGTGCTCCTGATCGATCTCGATCCGCAGGCAAACGCGACGAGCGGCCTGGGCATGACCGATCCCGATGGCACCAGCCTTTATCCCGCGCTGGTCGGCGGGGAGGACCCGCGCGCGGCCATCGTGCCCACGCAGGTGCCCGGCCTCTCCATGATCCGCTCCACGCAAGATCTCGCCGGCTGCGAGATCGAGCTGGCCCAGGCGGGGAATCACCTCGTGCGTCTGCGCGAGGTGCTGCAGCCGCTGCGCGATTCCGGCGACTTTGACTACGCAGTGCTCGATTGCCCGCCATCTCTCGGCATCCTCATGACGTCCGCGCTCTCGGCCGCTGACGAGCTGCTCGTGCCGATCCAGTGCGAGTACTTCGGCCTCGAGGGCCTCTCGAAGATTGTCCACGTCGTGCAGCAGATTCGCGATTGCGGCGCAAATCCCGGCCTCTTGCTCGAAGGCATCGTGATGACCATGTACGACTCGCGCGCAAATCTCGCGCAGCAGGTCGTGAGCGATGTGCGGAACTACTTTGCCGAGATCGTTTACCAGACTGCCATCCCGCGCACCATCCGGCTCGGTGAGGCACCCAGCTTTGGCAAATCCATCCTCGAGTACGAGCCAAATGGCCGCGGCGCGCAGGCCTACCGCGCGCTCGCAGACGAGTTTCTCGTGCGTCACGCGCCGAAGCCTACGCCGACCGTGCTGCCGGCCATCGCCCAGGTTTAATCGGGTCCGTCGTGAGGGAACCGCGCCGCGCCGGGCTCCCGGGTTTGTGCGCTCGCAGTCCGCTCCCCTAAGCCTTGGTCAAGGCAAGCCCGTCCTGGCGTCCCTTGACGTCTCGGATCCCCGCGTTTCGCCAATGTGAACAATCGACGACCGTCACGCGCGTGAAAAAGGGCGCCTCCTGATGCACGCGGCGAAGAGGTACCACACGATCTACCGTCGCTTATGAAAACGAACATCGCATTCACCTTGCTCACCCTCTGCATTCCCGCAGCCCCGGCGATCTTCGCTCAGGATCAGCCAAAGCCGAAGCAGAAGCCCAAGACCGAAAAGGTCGAAAAGTCCGAGAAGACGGAGAAGCCAGCGGCTGACAGCCGGACCGAGACGAAGGCGGCGGAAAACCTGACCACCAACCACGGCCTGCCGATTGCCGATAACCAGAATCAACTCAAGGCCGGCGTGCGCGGACCCGTGCTGCTTGAGGACTTCATCTTCCGCGAGAAGATCCAGCACTTCGATCACGAGCGCATCCCTGAGCGCATCGTCCACGCGCGTGGGTCAGGCGCGCATGGCTACTTCCAATGCTACAAGTCGCAGTCGGACATCACGAAGGCGGCCTTTTTGCAAGACCCCGCGAAGAAGAC
>JANOBO010000134.1:0-33349 GCA_031411695.1 Verrucomicrobiaceae bacterium | reverse complement strand
GCGGTCGGTGGGGGGTGGGGTTATTCGGCCACCTCGACTGTCGTCACATCGCTGGTGGCGCCGAGGCCGCGGGCGTTGCGGCCGCGCACGGTGAACTCGTGCGGGCCGGGGGACAGACTCGGCACGTCAAAGGTGGCGGCCAGGATGTCCTCCGCCACGAGGGTGAAGGTGGGCGCGCCCTCGGCGCGCTCGTAGATGTCGAACGATGTGGCCCCGTCCGCCTGGTAGGTGAGCCGCACGATGCCCGTGCCGATGTTGGATGCGCTGGTGATCTCCGCCTTGCCGGGCGGGCCAGCGGGCGCTTCCGTGGGGATGGCGTCGATGATCTCGCGCTCGGGGTTGCCTTCGTCGAATTGGGACCGCCCCTCGGTCAGCGCGGAGGTGACCAGCTCCTCCATCCCCCGCTGCTTGGCGTGCAGGTCGGCCTCGGCCTTCTGAAAGGCCTGGTCCACCTGCGGGATGCTGGTGTGCGTGGCGCCGACGGCAGTGCGCAAGGCGGTGAAGCCGGTCTCGTCCAGCAAGACGGGGCCCTGCTTCACCCGAAAATCCGCCGCAGGCGTGCCCACCTGCGGCAGGGTGGCCCACAGCGCCAGCACGGCATCGGCCCGCGTCAGGGTATCCTGAAAGCTCTGGTCCTTCACGGGCAGGCGGTCCAGCCGCTCGGTCACGTTCGGGTTCTTGCGGAAGACATTGCGCGCCTGGGTGGCAAAGTCCACGCATGCATCGTGCAGCGTGTCGATGGAGATGCGGCGGTCCGCCCGGCCCCCGTCCAGCACGGTCTTGGCCGCGATGTAGGCCGTGCGCGGCGGCGCGGCGGCGATGATCTGCGCACTGACGTCGGCCAACGTCAGGCCCAAAGGGCGGTAGGTCAGGATTTGCGCCATCGCTTCATGGATGTAGCGCAATTGGAGGACTAGGAAATCAAATTCGACGAGCATGGTAGTGTGTGGTTGAGGTTGGGAGCAGAGTGAAAAAGTGGCGGGTCGCGGGCAGCGGCGTGCGCCCGTCAGCCTCGGCCGCAGAGTTACCGGAAAGCGGGCGCTGGAGACCGCTCAGCAGCCCAGCGGGCGAGGCACCCGATGGACGCAGCCCGGGGGGTGCCGCCTGGATCTCGGTTGAGGCACCGGCCAGCCTTCCAAACTTGGCACCCATCCCGGTGTTCTTGGCCCGCATCCCGGTGATCCTGGCTCGCATCCCGGTGATCTTGGCTGGCAGCCCGGTGATCTTGGCACACATCCCTGAGATTTGGCATCCATCCCGGCAAACTTGGTCCACAGCCGGGTAAACCTGGCCCACATCCCGGCGAACTTGGTCCACATCCCGGCAAACTTGGCCCACATCCCGAGGATCCTGCCGTACATCCCTGTTCTGGATGCCAAGATGGCCGGGATGGATGCCAAGTTTCGCGGGATGGCGAGCAAGTTCCCCGGGCTGGATGGCAAGTTTGCTGGTCTGGAGACCATTGAGACTGGGCGGAACCCTCAACCTGCGCGGCAAACCGCCGGATTGACGGGTCGGTGCATCGTGCCGACTGATTTTGACCGCGCGCTGACGGGGCGCGAGGCCGGCGCGGCGCGTCTGGCAGAGGAGAAAACCGCTTTCCCCAAAAAGGCCACGAAGTGGAAAGGCCGCCTTTTGTGGGGATGCCCCTGCTCTGCCAGGCGCAAGGCCAGCCGTGCCACACTGCAAGTCAGAAAGTCCGATCATGACAGCTACTCCGAAGAGCGAGCAGCGAGGAACGGCGGATTTTCCGCAAAGTCAACCGCTCATATTGTTACCTCACCCAATCGACTTCCCAACGCGACGCCTCAAAAACCTCGCCGGACATCACCCGGCCCCTTTCCCGACCACTAGCAGGCCTTCCAGTACCGCTGCCCCGGTGACGGCACCGCTTTTATGGACAGCATTTCCCGGATCGCCGAATTTACAGGAGAGCGCTTGAGTTCAGCCCCCGCGCGGAATGCATCCTGTGAATGCGGTGATCCTGCGAATGCTGGCCAAGATTCTCAAGCCGGTGAGCGCCGGTTGGCTTTGTGCATTTCTGAATTTGCAATTTCGCATCCGCATGGCTCATTCGCCGCCCAACTCAAACACCCTATGAAAACAACCCTTCCGTCTCTTGCCGCACTTGCCCTCGTGTTCGCCGGCCTGACCGGTCCAATCCAAGCCCAGGAAACCAAAGCCGTGAGCGACATCAACATCACCATCAAGACCAACAAAGGCGACATCGAAGGCGTGATCTACGCATCGAAGACACCGCTGAACGCCGCCAACTTCCTCAACCTCGCCAAGCGCGGGTATTACAATGGCATCAAGTTTCACCGGGTGATCCCGAACTTCATGATCCAGGGCGGTGACCCCACCGGCACTGGCAGCGGCGGCCCGGGCTACAAGTTCGAGGACGAGATCGCCCCCGGCCTGAAGCATGACAAGGGCGGCATCTTCTCCATGGCCAACGCGGGCCCCGGCACGAACGGCAGCCAGTTCTTCATCACCCACGTGGCCACTCCTTGGCTGGACGGGAAGCACGCCATCTTTGGCAGCGTGACCAAAGGCCAGGACGTGGTGAACAAGATCGAAGGCGGTGACAAGATCGAATCCATCGAGATCAAAGACTCCACCGACACGCTGTTCGAGAAGATGAAGGACCGCCTCGCCACGTGGAACAAGACGCTGGACGCGAACAAGAAGTAACCCTTGCAGCGCACGCGACCGGTCAGTGACCGGTTCAGTCAATCAACAAGGCCGGCCGCGCGCAATGCGCAGCCGGCCTTTTTTTGTCGCGCGCGCGGCGTGCGGCGGCGCTGCGGGACCACGCGCCATGGTGCGCGAACGCGTGAGCTGCCTGCAGCGGGCGGGTGATCGGCTCACTACGCCGGGGATCCACGCGGGGCGTCGCCTTTGCGGTCTGCCGACTTCCACACGCTGGCGAAATGATGCGCGAGACGGAGCTTCTGCGCGACGCGCACGGAGATGACGAACGGATACAGCGGAGCCTCACCGAGGCTGTGCGAGATCTCGTTCAACACGGTGGAGAGGCACATCCAGCGCTGCAGCCAGGCGAGGAACTCACCATCCGCGTGACCTGACTGCGGCAGCATGGACGGCAGCGTGCCTGCTTCTCCGGGGAGCATGACGAGATCCAGCGCGAGGTGCCGCACGTGGATGCCGAGGCTCTCGCAGGTTTCGAGCCCGTCCACGATCTCCAGGTAGTGTGCCCACGTCTCCGCCCAGTCTTCCCACGGATGGGAGGCGGCGTACCCGGTGATGAAACTCTGCTCCCAGCCTTGCGGCGCGCCGCTCTGATAATGCGCGCCGAGTGCGGCGGCGTAGTCCAGCCACTCGTCGCCAAATCGCTCGCGAAAGGCGAGACGCAGCGGGTCATCCCACGCGCGATCGGAGAGGCAGCGCCGCCAGAAGTAATGGGCGCTCTCATGGCGGAAATGGCCGAGCAGCGTGCGGCTGTTTTCACCGAGCTGCTGGCGGTTGATCTGGCGGTAGGTGTCATCAGCCTCCTCGAGATTCACGGTGATGACGCCGTTGAGGTGGCCCATGGTCACCTCGGGGTTGGCCACGGTGCTGATGATGTCGAAGGCAAGACCCGACTGCGGATCTGCCGCCTTCGACGGCAGGGTGATGCCAAGACGCAGCAGCGTGTGGAGCAGCCGGCGTTTGGCCATCTCGGTGCGCCCCCAGAGCATGAGGTTCCGCGCGCTGGTGAGGTCGGGAATGGTGCGGTTCAGGGCGCACGCCACGCAGAGTGGTGTGGCGGCAGCGGCGGGGAGCAGCCAATTGCACACGCCGTGTGTGATGCCGTTCTCGCAGAGCTTGAAGATGCTGCCCGGCCGCACACGCACCATCGCGTCAGCATTCGGATCGTAGCCGACCTGGCCGCCGCATCTCAGGCATTGGGAGCTTCCGAAGAAAAGCACATTGCCGCAGTCACAGGTGAATCGTTGCATGAATGGAAGGAGGCGAGCCGCGTGCGTCGGGGAAACACGATGGAGAGACGCTCTTAGATGATGAACGCCTGCCGGTCTCCAGGAAGCGCATGAACTTATCAGCCGGAGCGTGAGGCGGCGGCGTCAGGCAGCGCGGCCGTGAGCACCTTGTCATAGGCCGCAGCCGCATTGTCCCAGGAGAACTGCGCGCCGACGCGGGCGATGACGTCGCGATCCCGGTGTGTGACAGCCATGTCAGAGATCGCCCGGGAAAATGCGTCGGCTTCCTGCGAGCTGACGAGGTGGCCCAGGGTCGGATGATTCACCACTTCGGCGATGCCTCCGACATCCGTGCTCAGCACGGGAAGGCCGCACGCGAAGGATTCGAGGATGACATTGGGCAGACCTTCATTGCGGCTGGAGAGACATAGAAAATCCGCAGCCGCCATGTGGCGCGCGATTTGTGTCGAGTCGAGTGGTCCTGTCTGCACGATGGCGTCCGCCACACCGAGGGATGCGGCCAGCCGCGCGACCTCGCCTTGCAACGGCCCTCTCCCTGCCATGAGAAGAAGGTTCCTTTTTTCCGGCTGCGTCTTCACAAAGCCGGCGAAGGCACGCACGAGCATCAGAGGGTTCTTCACGTCCAGGAAATTGCCGACGAACAAGGCGATGCAGGCGTCGGCGGGCAGGCTGAGTTCCGCTCGCATCTCCGCCTTCGGACGCGGACGGAAGACGGAGAGATCGACGCCATTGTAGATGGGATGGAGCTTGTCCTCCGCCGCGCCGGCTCGCGCCAAAGTGCCGGCGAGATCCCGGCTGCGCGCGATGACGCCCCGGCTGCGCGCGATGGCCTCGAGGATGAGGCGGCGCCGGACTGAATTCCGCATGTACTGATGCGTGTCGCTCCCTTGCGTGATCAGCACGCAAGGGCGGCCTGCATCGCTCGCGGCACGCACTGCCGCGCAGCCATCTGGATAAAGCCAGGACGCCAGCACGACATCAAACTCTCCCGCCATGCTCCGCAGCAACGGGCCTAGCCGAGCCGCGATGAGCAGATGATTCACCCGGCTGCCCACGCGCGGCACATAGGGCACACTGACGTAATCAGGCCGCAGCACCGCGTCACCCTCCCGACACGTCCACCCGCCTTCCCGACGACCGAGCCGCGAAGGAGACAGCGTCGGACGCAGGCAGATCACACTCACCTCCCAGCCATGCAGCCGGCGCAGCTCGTGAAGCACCGTCGCATTATCAAGGCCGAAGTACGGCGCCGTGCTGTCGGGGAAAAGGTTCGATACGAAGACCAGCCGCCGGCCTGGCGAAGGCACGTGGCCGGTGAGCCCCTCCTGCGCGGCCACATCCGGCACACGGCTCTCTGCGCGCGGAGTGCGCGCCGGACTCTTCGCACTCCCCTTCCCCATCGCGCCGCTCCAATGCTCGAAGGCGAACACCGCCCATCTTTGATACCAGTTCTCCTGACGCACCGGTCCTTTGGCGCGTGTCTCAGCCTGGAAGCGCTCGCGCCAATGCGTCGTCATCCAGCGCTCAAACGGAAACGCAAATCCGCGCTTCGTCGCGCCGATCACCCACGGAGGCAGATCGCCGGCCGCCTCGAGCAAGAGCTTCTTCCCCGCACGCAATCGCGTGGCACTGGGCACGCGCGCGATCTCCCCGAGCAGCCGGTGATCCACAAACGGCAGGCGCAGCTCCAGCCCGCACGCCATGCTCATCACATCGCTGTCCTTGAGCATTTGATTGCGCATGTAATAGCCCAGCTCCATCGCGCTGATCTCGTCTCCCAGCGTCGGTTGCGTGCCCGGCATCTCCGGCAGCGATACCGTCACCTCTCCCTCGCTAATGCCTGCATAGAACGCCGCCAGCCTGCGTGACTCACGCGGGGAAAAAATGCCGCGCATGGCATTCTGCGCCGCGTGCAGGCCGGGCGCGCGCTGCAGCATCCCGCCGATGCGCCGCCATTTCGGCAGCGGCCCGAAGTGCTCGAGCCGCGCGCCGATCCACCTGCCCGCGCCGCCCGTGCGCTCCGCCATCCGCGCGGCACCGAGGAGCACGGGCAGGTGACGAAAACTGGCGTAGCCGCCGAACAATTCATCCCCGCCGAGTCCGGACAGCACGGCCTTCATGCCCTGACGGCTCGCCAGCTCGGAGATGGCCAGCGAATTGAAGCCGTCGATCCCCGGCTGGTCCATCGCCGACAGATAGCGCTCAAAGATTTCCGCTGCGCTGACTCCATCCAGCCTCAGCTCGCAGTGGCGCGCGCCGAAATGCGCGGCCGTGCGCCGCGCCGCAGCGCTCTCATCGAGCGCAGAATCATCCACGCCGATGGAGAAGGTGCGGAGCGCCTGCCCCGACACGCCGCGCGCGAGCGAGAGAATCACCGTGGAGTCCACCCCGCCGCTGAGGAAGACGCCCAACGGCACATCGCTCACCAGGTGATTCTGCACCGAATCGATCAGCGCCTCGCGCACGATGCGCGCCGTCTCAGCCTCATCACACAGCGGTGCCGCAAAGCTGGGCTGCCAGTAGCAGGCCTCGCGCGAGCGCCCTTCATGCCACTCGATGAAATGGCCCGCCGGCAGACAACGCACACTTTTCAAAAGCGACTGCGGCTCCGCCACCGAGCCAGTTTCAAAAAACAACGCCAGCGCCGTCGCATCCAATTCGTCACCGCACAATCCGGCCGCCTGCAGCGCCTTCACTTCTGAGGCGAACGCGACGGTGCCTCCCGTCTCGGCGAGGTACAGCGGCTTCATGCCAAAGCGGTCGCGCGCCAAGAACCCGCGCCGCTCCTTCCCATCCCAGATCGCAAACGCAAACATGCCGCGCAACCGCTCCACACACGCCGCGCCGTGCCGCTCGTAGAGACGAAGGATCACCTCGGTGTCCGTGCCCGACTGAAATGCCACGCCTTCATCCTCGAGCTCGCGTCGAAGCTCGCGGAAATTGTAGATCTCCCCGTTGAACGTGATCACGAGCCGGCCGTCTTGAGAGCGCATCGGCTGATGCCCGGCAGAACTCGTGTCGAGGATGGAAAGCCGCGTGTGGACGAGGCCCGCAAGCTTGAACGGATGCTCCCACACGCCATCGTCATCCGGCCCGCGATGCTTCAGCTTCCGGCGCAGCGTTTCCAAACACGCGGACCTTACGGCCGCGTCTCGCGCTTCTCCAAATATCCCCGCGATGCCGCACATGCGCGCATTGGTTAGTCCGCGCTGAGAGGGTGGCAATGCATTTTCTCGCGACGGCTCCGGCGTGCCCGGTCCGCTCCGCATCGTGTTTCATTCTTCATGTCACACCATCGGGGCCCCGGCTCGTGAGCGCCCAAACGACATGAGCATCACGCAGGCAAGATGACCGGTGCGACTGCGTTCAGTGCGGATGATCCGACTCGCGATACACGCCATTCTTCCCGCGCTCATCCATTGCCTTCTGCTGTGCGACGCCGCGTCAGGCGCCTCACCTGCGGCAAAGCCAAACGTCGTCTTCCTCCTCGTGGATGACCTGCGCTGGAACGCGCTCGGCTGCATGGGGGACAAGATCGTGAAGACGCCAAACATCGACGCGCTGGCGAAACGCGGCGTGCTCTTTGAGAACATGTTCGTCACCACTTCGATCTGCTGGAGCAGCCGCGCGACGATGTTCACCGGGCAGTGGATGCGGCGGCACGGCGTGGGCCTCAACGACGGCAAGGAGCTGAAATCAGGCGCATGGGCGCAGACTTATCCGGCGCAGTTTCGCGCGGCGGGTTTTCGCACGGGTTTCATCGGCAAGTTCGGCGTGGGTGGAAACAAGGAGATGAAGACGATGCCCGCTGAGTTCGACTACTGGAAAGGTCTGGCCGGCCAGGCGGGCAAGCACTTCATCGAGCCCGACGACCCGACGCGCAAACACAAGACCGCCGTGTTCGGCGACGAGGCGCTGGAGTTCATCAACGGCTCCAAATCGGACCGGCCCTTTTGTTTGAGCGTCAGCTTCAACGCCGTCCACGCCCGCGACCACGAGCCGCGCGAGTACACACCCGATGTGCGCGATGAAGGCATGTACGACGGCATTGAGATTCCGCTGCCGAAGCTCGCAACCGAAGAGGCGTTCAACCGGCTGCCCGAGTTTGTGCAGAAAAGCGAGGGCCGCGCGCGCTGGGGCTGGCGCTTTGACGAGCCGCAGAAGGCGCAGGGCATCCTGCGCGACTACTACTGCCTCATCACCGGCATGGACCGCGAGGTCGGCCGCATCGTCGAGGCGCTGGAGAAAAAGGGCGTGGCCGGCAACACCATCATCGTGTTCACCGCCGACAACGGCTACGCGCTGGCCGACCGCGGCCTCGCCGACAAATGGTTCGCGTATGAGGAGGACATCCGCGTGCCGCTCATCATCGTCGATCCGCGCCTGCCGGAGTCACGTCGCGGCACAAAGGTCAGCAGCATGGCGCTCAACGTCGATGTCGCGCCGACGATGCTCGATCTGGCCGGCGCGCCCGTCCCCTCCGTGATGCAAGGCCGCAGCCTCAAGCCGCTGCTTGCCGGAGAAAAGCCAGCCGGCTGGCGCACCGAGTTCTTCTACGAGCACCACGCCGTCCCTGCAAGAATCCCGCCCGTCGAAGCCGTCCGCACCGAGCGCTGGAAGTACATCCGCTGGATCAAAGCCGAGCCCGCCGTGGAAGAACTTTACGATCTGCAAAACGATCCGCTCGAAGAGAAGAACCTCATCGCCGATCCAGCGCACGCGGCCCAGTTGAAGGAACTCCGCGAGAAATGGGAGCGGTATGGTCCAAGTCTAAACTGAGAGGACTTACTCTATGCAAAATCGCCGTCATGCCTTCAAGTGTTCGTCTTGGATCATCGCGTAATTTTGCTGCGGCCAGTTGTCGGGTGGTGACAAGCCAACGGTTGAGGTAAGTCGCCTGAAGCTTCAGGCGATGATCTTCCCCGAAATCCAGATTGGCACCGTCGTGGAAGAATATTATTCCATCATCTATTTCACCAAGCGGTCGGAAACATTGCACGCCGACAGTGCGATCTGGACCTCGTTGCTCGCAACGCATGAGAAGAACAAAATGGACTCGTCCAGGTTCCCAATATCGAATCCGCGTTTTGATTTGCTATTCACTGACTCTGCCGGGATTCACCACATTGTGACGGTCCGTGAAGGTGAATTCATTTCGATCTCGCCCGCTGGAGTGTTGGGCGAAGTGTGCCAGATACTCCCCAGCAGGAGCAAAGAATCCAGGTTCTTCAAATCTCGAGAAGCATCAGAGTCCTTAGCTGCTCTTTCCGAGAGCCTTTTGCCACCGAAGAAGAACGCAGGAGGAAAAGGGCAGGCACCAAAGGTGCCTCGGCCGTAGCTGCGCATGGCAATGCTCTCGGCGCGCGTAACCTGCCCGGCAACTGGCCTGCTGTGGTTGTTGCTCAAGAACCGCAAGTGATGGGCCTGCAACGGGATCAACAACGGCACGCGCGGCTCGCGCAGCTCACCAGGTTGATTCGCTTGTTCCCACTCGTCTCACCCTTCGCGTTGCTCCAGCGTCGCAGTCGATCTCCGCTCGCCACTCGCTTCGATTCGCACCGTTGCCAACCACTGGGATGCTCCGCCCGCTCCCTCACCTGCCGCAAAGGGAGTGTGCTCCTCATCGTCGCAGCTCCGCACCAGCTTCCCCTGCAGCGATTGAGCTTCATGCGTGAGCTTTCTGCGCTTACGGGCCCACGCGCATCCCATGCGGCCGGATAAAGGCTGGGTTTCGTTTTGCCCATGACCTTTGAGCAGGTAATCTCGGGGCCGCACTTTTTTCCGCCATGATTCATCCCGTCCTCAGCCTTCTCAAAGAAAGCCGCCATCCGATGAAGATCGACCTCATCGGCGTGGCGGGGTCCGGCATGAGCGGGCTGGCCTCGCTGCTGATCGGTCTGGGGCACAAGGTGAACGGCTCTGACAAGGTGACGACGCTGGAGACGGAGCGGCTGGAGAAAATAGGCCTGCGCTTTTTCTCACCGCACTGCGAGCGCGAGGTGGAGGACTGCGACATGGTGATCTACTCCTCGGCGATCAAGCCGGGGAATGTCGCGTATGAGGCGGCGTTCAAGGAGGGCATCCCGCTGGTGCGCCGCGCGGAGGCGCTGGCGGCGGTGATGGCAAACAAGCAGGGCGTCATCGTGGCGGGCACGCATGGAAAGACGACGACCTCCGCGCTGACGGCACACGTGCTGCGGCAGGGCGGGCTGAAGCCATCCCACTACGTCGGCGCGGAGATTCCCATCCTCGGCACAAACGCGCTTTGGGACACGGAGGGCGAGCTGTTCGTGGTGGAGGGCGATGAGAGCGATGGCACGCTGGTGAACTTCCATCCGCAGCACTCGATCATCCTGAACATCGAGCCGGAGCATCTCGACTTCTACGCGGACATCGAGGCGATCAAGGTCGTCTTCCGCCAGCTCCTGAGCCAGACGCCGGGATACTGGGTCTATTGCGCGGAGGATCCCGTCGCGCGCGAAGTTTGCAGCGGGCACGACAACGCGGTCAGCTACGGCTGGAGCCGCGGGATGGATTTCTCCGCGCACATCACGGCGATGCGGCCGGACCAGTCGGACTTCGAGGTCTTTGAAGGCGACAAAAAGCTCGGCGATGCCACGCTCGGGATTCCGGGAAAGCACAATGTCTCAAACGCGCTGGCCGCCATCGCGCTGGCCACGCGGCTCGGCGTCTCCTTTGATCTGATCAAGCACGCGCTGCAAAGTTTCCGTGGCGCGAAACGGCGGTTTGAGTTTCGCCATGTGGGCGAGCGCTTCAAGGTCATCGACGATTACGGGCATCACCCCAGCGAGGTGGCGGCGACGCTGGCGACTGCGGAGGGGCTGAAGACGCAGCGCATCCTTTGCCTGTTCCAACCGCACCGCTACTCGCGCACGCAGCTCTTGAAGAAGGAGTTCGGCGCGGCCTTCGGCAATGTGGACGAGCTTTTCGTCACCGACATCTATCCCGCGAGCGAGAAGCCGCTGCCGGGAGTCAGCGGCGAGACGATCCTCGAAGAAGTGCGGAAAGTGGGTCAACCCGCTGGGTTGCCGCCGGATGCCAGTGCAACCCAGCGGGTTGCACCACCTTCTGCAACCCAGCGGGTTGCTCCACTTTTGGGAACTGTTTGCCACTCGACGCCGACGATGCTCCAGGCGCGCGACGTCGTGGGCAATGCCATGCGGCCTGGTGACCTGCTCATCACACTCGGCGCGGGAAACGTGCATGAGGTGGGCACCTGCCTCGCGCGAGATCTCAAGGTGGCGGAGGAGCTGTGGGCCATCATCGAGCGCACAGGCGGCGGTGTGGTGAAGCTCCACGAGCCAATGAACGTTCACACCACCTTCCGCATCGGCGGGCCGGCGCAGTATTGGATCGAGCCGCGCACGGAGCGCGGGTTTGCCGAGGTCGTGCGCTTTCTTCGCAGCTCGGCGATTCCGATCCGCGTGATCGGCCGTGGCTCGAACCTGCTGGTGAAGGACGGCGGCATTCGCGGCGCGGTGATCCATCCCGCCAAAGGCGAGCTGGAAGATGTGATGGTGGATGGGAACCGTCTCATCGTGGGCGTGGCGGCACGCCTAAAGAAGATCGCCAGCGCTGCGCGCGCGGCGGGCCTCGGCGGCTTTGAGTGGATGGAAGGCATCCCCGGGAATCTCGGCGGCGCGATACGCATGAACGCCGGCGCGATGGGTGTGCAGACGTTTGATCAGATCGTCAGCGTGCGCTTCATCGACCTCGACGGCACGATCAAGGAGAAGGCGGCGGCCGAGATCACGGCGCACTACCGGAACGTGCCGGAGTTCGAGGAGCGCTTCGTGGTCGGCGCGACGCTGGAGGGGAAACCTGCGTCACTGGAGGAGATCGACGCAAAGCTCGCGGCCTCGCACACAAAGCGCCGCGACTCGCAGCCGATCGGTGCCAGCGCGGGCTGCGTTTTCAAGAATCCCGTGCCGCATCAGGCGGGCCGGCTAGTCGATGAGCTGCACCTCAAGGGCACGCGCGTGGGCAAGGCCGTCGTGTCCCTGGCGCATGGCAATTTCATCGTGAACGAAGGCCGCGCCTCTGCGCGCGAGGTGCTGGACTTGGTCGATGACATCAAGGAGGCGGCGCAGCGGGAGCGCGGCATCCAGCTCGATCTCGAGGTGAAGGTCATCGGCGAGGATCAGCCGATGCTGCTTTGACCATGAGCGCGGCGCCGCAAATCTCTCCGCTGGAGCCGACGCATGCCGAAGAGGATGCGCGCCCTTTCTCAATGGCGAGCGTGATGAACGCCCTGCCTGCGAGCATCGCCCTGCTCAATGCGGAGGGCTCCATCTTGACTGTGAATGGCGGATGGCGCGAGTTCGCGCTCGCGAACGCGCCGGGTTGGGAATCGCAGGGCGTGGGAGGTAACTATCTGTCCGCGTGTGACCGTGCTGCGGTGCATGGATGTGAGGATGCAGGCCTCGCCGCTGCCGGGGTGCGGGCGGTGTTGGTCGGGACGGAAAAGGATTTTTCGCTCGAGTATCCCTGTCACACGGACAATGAGCAGCGCTGGTTTTGCGTGACAGTGACGCCAACCGTCGAAGGCTCCCGCCGAGGCGCGTTGGTGATGCATGTGGACATCACGGATCGAAAGCGCGTGGAACGTGAACTTTCCCGGATCAACCGCGCGCTGAAGATGCTGAGCACCTGCACGGAGATGCTGATCCGCACGGAGCGTGAGGAGAACCTTCTGGGGAAGGCGTGCCGCATCGCAGTGGAGATCGGCGGCTATCACATGGCGTGGGTGGGCTTTGCGGAGAGGGACGAGCGCCACTCGATCACGCCAAAGGCCCATGCGGGCCATGACAACGGGTACCTCGCCGAGATCAAAATTAGCTGGGCCAACGACGATCCGACCGGCACAGGCCCTGCTGGCACATGCATTCGCACAGGCCTGACGCAGATCTGCGAGGACATCGAGCGCGACCCACTTTTTTTTCACTGGATGGATGCGGCCCTTTCCCGCGGCTATCGTGGCGTGATCTGTCTTCCCCTGCAGGACGGCGCGCGCACGTTCGGTGTGCTGGCGCTCTATTCGGCGGAGGTGCGCAAGGTCGGGAGCGATGAGGTAAAGCTCCTCGAGCAACTCGCGGGCGACCTGGCATACGGCATCGTCAGCATCCGCAGCCGGCTCGAAACCCAGCACGCGCAGAATGTGGTGCTCAAGGTCGCGCAGGCTGTCTCCGCGGGAACCGCTGCGGAGTTCTTCGAAGCGTTGACGCAGAACATGGTGCTCGCCCTGGATGCCGACGGGGCGATGATCGCGCGCATCTGCACGGATGATCGCTCATGGGTTAGCACGCTGGCTCTCACCTACAAAGGGCAGCGAATGGAGAACATAAGATACCGCGTGCTGGGCACGCCGTGCGAGGGAGTGACGCTGGGCTACACCTGCATTCACGACCAGGCGGTGCAGGCGCAGTTTCCCGAAGACGACTGGCTCGCCGCGCACGGAGTCGAGTCATATGTCGGCATCCCTTTGATCAACAAAAACGGGGGCGTGGTCGGCATCATGTCCGTGTTCTTTGGCACGCCGCTCGCGCACACCGCGCTGGTGCACTCGACCCTGAAGATCTTTGCCGCGCGGGCAGCGGCGGACCTGGAGCGGCAGGAGGCCGACGCGCGAATCCAGGAGCAGGCGTCACTTTTGGACAAGGCGCAAGACGCCATCATCGTGCGCACGCTGGACCACCGGATTCTCTACTGGAACAAAAGCGCGGAGCGGCTCTATGGCTGGACTGCTGATGAGGCGGTGGGGCGGTCCACGGCGGATCTCATCTATCTAGATTCGACGCAGCTCGACGAGGCCGCCAGCACGGTGATCACCGAAGGCGAATGGACGGGCGAGCTGATCCAGGTGAGCAAGGATGGGAACGAGGTGATCGTGGAAGGGCGCTGGACGCTGGTGCGAGATGAAGAGGGCAGGCCGAAGTCCATCCTGGCGATCAACACCGACATCACGGCGAAGAAAATGATCGAGGCGCAGTTTCTGCGCGCGCAGCGGATGGAGAGCATCGGGACGCTGGCCGGCGGCGTGGCGCATGACTTGAACAATGTGCTGGCCCCCATGGTGATGGCCGTGGATCTCCTGCGCCTCAGCATCACTGACGAGCACGCGCTGGCCATCATCGCCAAGATCGAACGCAGCGCGCGGCGCGGTGCGGACATGGTCCGGCAGGTGCTCTCTTTCGCAAAAGGGGTCGAGGGCCAGCGCACCCTGATCGATCCGCGCGAGGTCATCCGCGAGATCGAGCAGATCCTCCGCGACACGTTTCCAAAGAACATCCAATTGCAGGTCGAGCTGCCCGCCGTCCCGCGCGGCTTTTTGGGTGATCCGACGCAGATCCATCAGGTGATGATGAACCTCTGTCTGAATGCGCGCGATGCGATGCCGGGCGGCGGCACACTCACGATCACCGCAGGCACACACACGGTGGATGGGTTTTGCCCATCAGTCGGCGCGCTCCCGAAGAAGCCCGGCGATTACGTCTCCATCATCGTGCGTGACACTGGCACGGGCATTCCCAGGCACATCCTCGACAAGGTCTTCGATCCCTTTTTCACCACCAAGGAACTGGGTGCCGGCACGGGTCTCGGCCTGTCCACCGTGCTCGGCATCATGAACAGCCACGGCGGATTCATCGATGTCGCCACTGATTCGTCAAAGGGCACCAGCTTCATGGTTTGCTTTCCCGTCGATCTCTCATCGGGCGCGGCTCCGGCGAGCGATGTCCAGGACGCGCGGCTTCCGCGCGGCCGGGGCGAGATGGTGCTCCTCGTCGATGACGAGGCGGCCGTGCGCGAGATGACGAGCGAGACGCTGGAAGCATTCGGCTACCGCACGCTTATCGCGCGAGACGGCGCGGAGGCCGTGGCCATTTACGCGCAACGACGTGATGAGATCGATGTCGTGCTGACTGACGTGATGATGCCAGTGATGGACGGGCCGGCCGCGATTCTCGTGCTCAGGAAGATGAGTCCGGATGTGAAGATCATCGGTGCCAGCGGCCTCACCACCGGGCCCGGCGTCGCCGAGCTGGATAAGATGGGCGTGCAGCACTTCATTGCGAAGCCGTACACCGCGCACCTCGTCCTGACCACACTGGAGAAGGTCCTGCGCGGCTGACCACGGCCCCGCTTCTCCGGAATCCTGCCGCACCAGGGCACCTTCGGATCGTCAGACTTGCCTACCGCTTGCGAACGGCATCGGACACGCGGTGGAGCAGATCCGTCAGGTTCTCCGTGGCCTGTGTTCCCAGGTCGGAAAAACCGCCACGGATGCGCGAAACCGGCTCCCCGAGCGATGCCGTACGCCTGCGGACGATGACGCCGACGACAAAACTCGCGGCGGTCACGGCCAGCAGCGTGGTGAGCGGTCCGGCCTCGGCACGCTGCACTGGCGGCAATGGCCGCTGCCGCGGCGGGAGTTCGATTCCGCGCGGGCTCTTATCTTTATCTGCATCCTTGCCTCTATCCTCGGCGGGCGTCATCCCCTGCTGCGCGCGCGCTTCCTCCGTCACAGCCACGGCGCCGGGCGCGGGCTTGATCGCGTGGCCTTTGTCCCGCGCATACACCTGCGTGAATTCCGCGCCGAAGAGCAGAATGCACGAGGCGTAGTACACCCACAGGAGCAGCAGCACCACGGAGCCCGCGGCGCCATAGGTGGACGATGTGCCCTCGCGTCCGAGATAGAAGCCGAGGCCAAATTTGCCCAGTTCAAACAGCACGGCGGTGACGAGCGCCCCGGTCCACACATTGCGCCACTCGATCTGCGCGTCCGGCAGCATCTTGAAGATGAAGGCGAACAGCAGCGTCACCACCGAGAGCGAGACCAGTGTGCCGAAAATGCCGCCGAGCACGACGGAGAGACCGGCTGCATTTCCGAAATAGCCGCTGACCGATGCCAGCGCCGTGCTCATCAAAAGGGACACCATCAGCAGGAAGCCGATGACCAGCACCATGCCAAAGTTCAGCAGTCTCGCGCGGATGAAGCCCATCACGCCAGCGCCCGGCTTCGCCTCGACCTCCCAGATGGTATTCAGCGCATCCTTGAGCTGGCCAAAGACGCCGGAGGCACCGAGCAGCAACGTCGCAAAGCCGACGACAGCGCCGATCCAGCCCTCGGAAGGTTTCGCCGCGCTCTGCACCATCGACTGCACGGTTTCCGCTGCCTTTGGGCCGATGTAGCTTGAGAGCTGCTCGTCGAGTTGGCCCTTCACCGCATCAGGGCCGAGGACGAGTCCCGCGACGCTGATCGCGATGATGAGCAGCGGCGCGATGGAGAAAACCGAATAATATGCCAGCGCCGCGCTCAATCGCAGCGCCCGGTCCTCCATCCAATCCGCAAACGCCTCTTTGAGGAGCCGGACCACGCGGTTGTCAGTGATGGATTTTAAGTTCATGTCACCTGCAATCGTGCGGGAGTGGGTGAGTCGGCCGGGGCAAAAGCACGCAGCGGGGCAGCAAGCCCGCGCTGTGCCGGCTGCCCTGCCCCTCACGGCTCAAAAGCGCCACACGAAACCCGTCCGCAGTGTGAAGTCCGGAGTCGCATCGGTCAGGCCGACGCCAGCGCCGAGTTTCAAGGTCAGCGAGTGGACAGGCTCATAAAAAATCCCACCGACGACCTCATGCCAGCCGTCGCTCTGAAAATCGCCAAGCGCCTCGACCCCCACGGCGAGCTGCTCGCGCAATTTGTGCCGCACTCCGGCCGCGTAGCCCCAGCTCGCATCGCCGCCATCCCGCACGACGCTGATGAGATTGAAGAGAGCCTTCGTCGCGCCGAATTCGCCTTCGATGATGAGGCGGCTCGTCAGCGCATCGCTGTCGTGATTGTGGATCGAGTTCACGTGAGATTGGACATGCCCTTCCGAGTTGGCGTGGCCCAGATCCTCGTGCCCACCACCATGCCCGTCACCATGCGCAGGTTGATCCTCGTGATCTTCCGCCGCAGCTGAATCGGCAAACAGGTAGCCGACGCTGAGAGCGATCTTGAACGGAGAATCCGACTCCGCCCCGGTGAGCTGGAAATGCGCGGCAGGCATGATGCTCCTGTAGGCCCATCCCTCGCTCTCGTCGCGGAAGTCGGCATCGAGGCTCAGCGCCACGCGCCGCACAACGCCGAACATCAAGCTCGGCGCCAGACTGAACTCGTCGTGATCCGAACGCCTCTCCCATTCAAAGTTCGTCATGACATGACCACCGCCCGGTGCCGGCAGATGCCAGTCCTCCAGCAAGAGAAAATCCTGGCCGTGGTGAGCGTTCAACGTTGCAGGAACGAAGGCAGAGAGAGACACGACCGCGAGCAGAGATGAAAAAACAAAACTGAGTTTCATGAGATTGGATGATTGAAAGGTTGTGAATGAAAAAGTGGACGGACCGGGGAAGAAAAACGCGCGCCAAAGCCCCGGAGCGACGGGCGCGAATGAGACGAGTGGTGATTGCGGTGCACCGCAGGAGCGCGGATGGGCGGATCAAATGGCACCGTCAATCGACAGCAGCCACGCGGATTGATGTGTCCGCACCCATCGTCAAAAGCGCCACGCCGGGAGGGCATGGAAACGCTCGGCACCTGCGATCAAATCGCTCTCGGCGGCGGCACCGGTGGCGCGCTCTGGCGCACGAGCGGGCTTTGAGAAACCGACAAGAACTCCGGCAGTGTCCGCGTCGGCACCACCAAGTTCTCGATGCTGGCGAGGATGAGGTCCATCTTCTTCACCTTCGCGGCGGTGTCGGACTTGTTTTGATCTCCTTCACCTTTCGCGCCGGAGTCCACAATCTTGCAAAGCCGGCACGGATGCGCGCCATCGAAAGTCTTCTCCAGCGCCTCACTGAGGGTGGCGCTCTTTGCATAAGCCACCACCATGCCGACCCATGCGGCAGACTGCAGCACGGTCCAGTGCAGCCCGAGGGACAGCACCAGGCCCAGCATGATGCAGGCGCGGCAGAAAGGAGAACGCATGGGCCGGAATCTGGGATCGCCTCCGGCAACGCGCAAGAAGAGAACTCGTTCCCTCGGAGAATCATCTTGTCAGCTGGCGGGCAGCACGGCGTGATACCCGCCCGCCTTCAAAGCCGCCAGCAGCTCGCGCAGGATTTGCGGCGCGAGGCGCTCTCCACCGGCATCCAGCGCGCCTTCGTGCATCAGCAGGATCGCGCCGGGTGAGATGCCTTTTTTTAGCCGCGCCACGATGCGCGGCTTGTCGCGCGACACGCCATCACGACCGCGCGCGGACCAGGCCACTAGAGTGAGGTTTTGTTTCGCCAAGATCGGATGCACATGATGATTCCGCATGCCGGCCGGCGCGCGAAACCAACGAAGGTCGAACTCCGGCACGATGCGCCGCAGGATGCCCGCGCCTTTCGAGATCTCGCGATAGTTCCCTCCCCAACCCAGAAACCAAAACCATCCCGCCGGATGGTGGTAGGTGTGGTTCCCCACTTCATGACCGCGCGCCACGATGTCGCGAACGAGATGCGGGTGACGCTCCGCCTGCTCGCCGATGAGGAAGAAGGTGGCCTTTGCGCCGTGAGTGTCGAGAAGGTCGAGAAGCTGCGGCGTATCGTGCGGATTCGGCCCGTCGTCGATGGTGATCCACACCTCGCGCTGCGTCGTCGGCAGACGGCGGATCACCGGTCCCCACCAGCCGCTCGTCGGCACCAGCGAGGCCCATAACCATGCCGCGTGCCCGAGCGCGATGACGCCGACCGCGACGTACCAAGGGCTCCCCTGCCAGAGCAAAAGAATGGCCGCGACGGGCGCGAGAACATTGAACCAAAGAATGACGCGGCGGAGCATGAGTGCGGGGAAACGTGAACGCGACGGTGGCGGGAGCTGCGCAAAATGGCAATGCCAAATGAGGCGAGGCGCACGCCGCTGGACCGGAAGCGGCGGGGTCCTGCGGACGTTTTTCGGACTGGCGGCATTTTGCGAGGCGGGGCGCACCCGCCTACGCCAGAGCTTGCTGCAATGTCCCTTTCTTCCGCGCGTTTGATCGGGCGATGAAGCGCTTCTTTTTCTTCCTGTCGATCGTTTGCATGACTGTCTCGACGCGCATGGCTCATGCAGCTGAGGCACGGCCGAATGTGATCCTCTTCCTGGTCGATGACATGGGCTGGATGGACTGCGGCGCGTATGGCTCGACGTATTACGAGACGCCAAACATCGACCGCTTTGCAAAACGAGCGATGCGCTTCACGAACGCATACTCGCAGCCGCTGTGCTCGCCGACTCGAGGCTCGCTGCTGACCGGTCAGTATTCGGCGCGGCATGGGATCACGAGCGCGACCGGGCACCAGCCGCCGCAGCCCGCGGGACATGTGTTTCTAAAAAGCAGCGCGCCGCCGAACGCGCCGATGCTGACGCCAGAAAGCAGAAATTATCTCGATCCTGCACAGGTGACGCTGGCGGAAGCGCTGAAGAGCGCAGGCTACCGCACGGCGCACATCGGGAAGTGGCATCTGGGCCTCACGCAGCCGCATTGGCCGGAGCAGCAGGGCTTCGATGTGGCGTTTCATTGCCATCCGGATCCGGGGCCACCGGGGGAGTACTTCTCGCCGTATGGCGTGACGGCGGACGGCACGCCGGGCGGGAAACGTAAGGTGGGCACGATCACGGACGGACCAGCCGGTGAGTACATCGTGGATCGTCAGGCGGCGGAGGCGGTGAAGTTCATCGAGGCCAGCAAGGACGCGCCGTTTTTCCTGAATTTGTGGTGCTACGGCGTGCATGGGCCGTGGGGTCACAAGGAGGCGTACACGAGAGCCCTGCTGGCAAAGAAGGATCCTTCCGGCCGACAGGGAAATCCCATCATGGCCTCCATGCTAAAGAGCGTGGACGAGTGCTTTGGCCGCATCCTCGAGGCGCTGGAGCAGCGCGGCCTGGCGGAGAACACGATTGTGATCTTCAACTCCGACAACGGCAGCAATGTGCACAGCAACATCACAGCCGAAGGAAAAAAGTCGGCCAATGACGACTGGAAAAAATGGGCCGGCACGCAGCCGCCGACGATGAACACGCCGCTGCGCGATGGCAAAGGCACGCTCTACGAGGGCGGCACGCGCGTGCCGATGATGTGGTCGTGGCCGGGAAGGATCGCGCCGGGCAGCACGAGCGACGCGGTTGTGGGACCCATCGATGTGTATCCGACGGTGATCGATCTGGCCGGCATCGAAAGGCCGCGCGAGCAGAAGTTCGATGGCGTGAGCTACGCCGGAGTGCTAACCGGCAAAGGCGCGCTGACACGCGCGGCCTATTTCAACTACCATCCGCACGCCGGCGCGCACAAGGCCGGTGGCGTGTGGGTGCGCAGCGGCGATCTGAAGTTGCTGCGCTGGTTTGGAAATCCAAACACGCACGAGCTCTACAATCTGCGCGATGACGTGAGCGAGGCCGATGATCTCGCCGCGAGAATGCCGTACAAGGTGGCGGAGCTAGGCGCGCTGATCGATGCATTCTTGAAAGACACGGGCGCGACCTATCCGCAGCCCAATCCCCACTACAAACCTGTGGCGGCGAAACCGAATGCTGCGTCCGCAGACGCGCTCGAAGGCTGGAAGGAGCGCCAGTGCAAGGCCACGCTGGCGGGCGGTATTCTCACGCTGAAGGCGACGGGCCGGGCGGGCACCGCCTTCCTCGGGCACGCCATGGGAAAACTCAGCGGCCCGGCGAAGATCACGCTCCGCGTACGCAGCCACGCGGGCGGCGCTGGAAAAGTGGAGAGCTATCCGAACCGCTCAGGCGATGAGGCCGGCATGGTATCCCTGCCCTTCGAGGTGAGGCCGGGTGATTGGCACGACGTGAAGCTCGAGGTGACGGCAAGCGCGCCGCTGGGCACTGTGCGCGTCTATTTGCCCGACTCAGACATCGACTCCATCGAGATCGCACCCGCGAAGGGAAAAGTACAGCGGTGGGAATTCAACGCGGCGAGATAGTTTTCTCGGCCGAAGTGACAGCATCACGGTGGAGACAGCGCCATGAAGAGTGGGTGGGGCAAGCAGCGTGAAAGCTGAGACGCCCCCCACCCCCATCTCTCTCCCCAAGGGAGAGGGCTGGGGTGAGGGGCAGAAGGGCGGTGCGCTCACCTGTTCCAAAGAGGACTCTAACCTCGCTAACCTTTTGCCAGATTCGCGCAATCTGCGCGCGACGTTTGATCGGGCCCGCATCGTGCGGCAGGAGTGGGATGTGAATCCATCTCCAGCCCGACCCACTTCCTCCCAACCTGCGGTGTGGATCGAGCCGGCTCAAATGAAGGCGTTTGAAACAGCGGGAACGAACACACACCGCCTCGCTTCAGGCACAGGCGGGTGGGTGGAGCGGCTGGGCGGAGACGTGATCGTCTCTTATAAAGACGACGCCGCGCTTCACGATCTGCTGGCTGCACTTGAGGCGTGGAGCACTGCGGCGGAGTGGCAGGCGGCGCGGATCTTCACACGGTTCTTGCCCATGAAAAACACGGAGCGCGTGTCGCCCGTGCTGCGTTCAGGTGATCCCGCGCTGCCGGCGGAAATCGTCGTGACGGAGGCGGGGGTGCGTTATGCGCTGGATCTCGCGGGCGGGTACGGTCACGGCTTGTTTCTCGATCAGCGGGCGAACCGTGCGAAGGTTCGCACGCTGCAGCCCGCGCGTGTGCTGAACACCTTCGCCCACACGTGCAGCTTCAGCGTGGTGGCGGCGCTGGCGGGGGCGGAGACGGTGAGCATCGATCTCTCACGCAAGTCTCTCGACCGTGGCAGACAAAACTTCGCGCTCAACGGCATCGCGGAGAAAGGGCATCGCTTCATCGCGGACGACACGCTGGACCTGCTGCCGAGGATGGCCGCGCGCGGCGAGAGATTTGACGTCATCATCCTCGACCCGCCTACTTTCTCGCTCGGGAAGAACGGGCGCCGATGGCAGGTGGCGGATCAATTTGAAGATCTGCTGGATGCCGCGCTGGAGGCCGCCACGCAACAGTGCGCCATCCTGCTGTCCACCAACTGCACAAAGCTCGACGCCGAGATGCTGGTGAGCCGCGCGCGGCTATGCGCGCGTGGAAAGCGGCGCACCGCCAGCTACACCAGCACGCTGCGGCCGGTGGATTTTCCGCCGGGGCATGGCGCCAGCACGGTGTGGATGCTGCTGCGCTGAAGCGCGCGCGACGCCAGACGGGACGCGGCGCTTTTTGTCTGGCAAAATCACGCGAGACGTCGAGCCTTGGCACGCATGAACTCCGATCCGCTCAATCCGTACGCACCGCCACAGACCGATCCGCGTCCCGCGCCGCCAAGCACGGACCGACTCGAGCCGGTGCTGGGCGGGGTGACGTGGCCGCTGACGTTTCACTTTAAGATCCTGACTTTCGCCCCGAAAGTCATCGTGCGGGATGCGACCGGCCGCGAGGTGATGCATGTGCGGCAGCGCCTCTTCAAACTGCGCGAGCATGTGGAGCTGTTCACCGACAGCACGCGCGCCACGCGGCTGGGTGAGATCCGCGCGGACCGTGTGATCGACTGGTCGGCGCGCTACTCATTCACAGATGCCGAGGGCGCGCCCATCGGCTCCGTCGGGCGCAAGGGCTGGCGCTCCATGTGGCGCGCGCACTACGATGTGTTCAATCCCGGTGATCAAAAGGCGGACTTCGCCGTGACCGAGGAGAATCCCTTCGCGAAGGTGATGGACGGGATCTTTGGCCAGATCCCCTTGCTGGGCCTGGTGACGGTGTGGCTCTTCCATCCGCGCTACGCTGCGACGTCGATCTCCACCAGCACGCCCGCGATGCGGCTGACAAAGCTGCCCGCGTTTCTCGAAGGACGGTTTAAGCTGGACCTGCTGACACCGCTGCCTGTGCGCCAGCAGATGAATCTGATCCTGTCGTTCTTCATGCTGTCGCTGCTGGAGCGGCGGCGTGGGTGAGGAGCCGCGCGGAGTCACATCTTCCGCAGCGTGGGCTCGGCCCAGATGGCGTAATTGCTCTTCGCATCAAGGCCGCGTGACGTGAGGCTCAGGCTGAGGGTCGATACCTCGCTGATGTCGCATTCCAGGAGCTTCGCCGGATCGCTGCCATTGAGGATGACGGTGGCGAGCGTGCGGCCATCGCCAGTGACGGTGAACTCCACGCGGCCTTTGGTACCGAGCGTGGGATGCAAACCCGCCAGCACGGTGAAGCGCGCGAAGACGCCCTTCGGCACAAGGAAGGTGACCGGCTTCCCCATTCCCGCGCTGATGCCATCTGCGAAATCCTTTTCGCCTGAGTCGGTGCGGAGCCGGAGCGGCACGGCCTTGTTTCCGCCCGCGAGGATGACCCCGCTGCGGGGATGCCCGTAGTAGGGCGAGCTGAAGAATTGCGACTGCGGGTAATAGAGACTCACTGCCTCCAGCGGGACCCATTTGCTGAGCCGCACCTCACGCAGGCCGGATTCCGCAGCTGAGTCAATCGTCTGCGCGCCCAGACAAACGATGGTGTGAAGCGCATCGGCGACGACCTCCGCATCCACGGTGGCGGCGCGGAGCTGATGCCTGACCACAGCAGCCTCGTCATCAGCGTAGCGCGCCTGCATGATCGGGATGGTGGTTGAGCGCGCGTTGAGGATGGCCTCGTGCACGCGATGCATGAGGCGCCACGATGCCTCAGGCACCGAGATGCCGAGCAAGCGCGGCTTGTATTCGGGGATGCTGACTTTGAAGGCGCCGTTTTCGATGGGCCCGTGCATGAGCTTGTCCTGCATCACATCGGACGGCGGGAGAAATTGCTGGAGAAGCGTGAACTGATTGTCACCCGGCATCGTGTGCGACGGACTGCCATAATCCTCCAGCTGATGGCAGATCGTGCCCATGTAGCGCGCGGCGTCTCCGATGTTCCCCGCGCGCATCGCATCGACGGCCTGCTGCATGAAGTGGCGCATCGGCTCGAGGTATTCCGGCTGTTGCGTGGGCAGGTGCAGGATCTGGAGATAAACCTCGCCGGGCTTCGACGGCATCATGGCAAACTTCGCGTTCGCCTTGTCGGTGAAGACGTTGTCCGGGATCATGCAGTAGCTGTCTGCCAGGCTCACGAGTTCCGGGCCCAGCGCCTCCTTCTGCCACGCGGGTAATACGTCGAGCGCGGCGCGCGTGATGGCGTGATGAGGCTCGCCCCAGCCGAGGAGGATGGACAAGGGCGCGAGGGAGAACAGAGCGGTGACCAACTGCGGTTTCATCACGAAAACAAACGCTGCGGATCTGCCGGGGCATCGGCTGACTTTCAGGTTTTCAACACAAAACTTCGCCGCGGCCGAAAAGGTTTCGCGGATTGCCCGTAGGTACGACCATGTCAAACAAAACCTTCCTCGCCTTGCTCGTCGCCGCCATGACAGCCGGCAGTCCTGTCGCAGCCAAACCCACCATCGACGCGATGGCAGCGGCAAAGCAAATCGACGCGATCCTCGCCGCCGACTGGCAGAAGAACAATGTGAAGGGCAATCCAGCCACGGACGACACCACGTTTGTCCGCCGCGTGTATCTCGATGTCATCGGACGCATCCCCACGACGCGTGAGGCGGATGAGTTTCTAAACTCCAAGGCCGCCGACAAGCGCGTGAAGCTCATCGACAAGCTGCTGGCCTCCGAGGCCTACGTTCAGCACTCCTTCAACTACTGGGCCGACGTCCTGAGGCTGACCTCGAATGGAAACCAGACCGGAGGCGTGACCGGCGCGGCCTACGCGAACTTCGTGAAAGACAGCCTGCGCGCGAACAAGCCATACGACCAGTTTGTCCGCGACCTGGTGGCGGCACAGGGCAAGGCTTGGGAAAATGGCGCGATCGGTTATTACATGCGGGATCGCGGGATGCCGCTCGACAACATGGCGAACACCGTGCGCATCTTTCTCGGCACGCGCATCGAGTGCGCGCAGTGTCACAATCATCCCTTCGACAAATGGACGCAGATGCAGTTCTACCAGATGGCGGCGTTCACATACGGGGTGCAGACACAGGACTACAACGGCGGCACCATGACCGGCGTGCGCGACCTTTTGCGCACCCAGGAGGACGCCGTCCGCGCCTCTTATAAGGAACCGCAGCGTCCGCAACGGCCGCAGACAAACGGCAAAATGTCGAAAGAGGAAAAGGCGGCGGCTGAGAAAACCTATGCGTCACAGATGAAGACCCATGAGGAAAAACTGCGGGAGGTGAACAAGCTGCGCAACGATGCCCGCGAGAAGATCCGAAAAGAGCAGCGAGGATATGGCGAGGCCATGAATGATGTGCGCGACACGATGCGCTACACGTCGGTGAGCAGCCAGGACCGCAAGCCCACGCTCCCACACGACTACCAATATCCCGACGCCAAGCCAAAGTCCGCAGTCTCCCCCGGCGCGATGATGGGCCATGAGTGCATCACCCAGCCCGGCGAGACGCCGCTTCAGGCTTATGCACGGTGGATGACGAGCCCGGAGAATCCCCGTTTCACCACGGTGATCGCCAACCGCTTGTGGAAACGCGTTTTTGGCCTGGCTCTCATCGAGCCGCTTGACGAGCTGATGGACACCACGGCTCCGATGATCCCGGACATGCAGAAGCACCTCGAGAAACTCATGGTGGACCTGAACTACGACATGAAGGCCGTGCTCCGCGTCCTCTACAACACCAAGGCTTATCAGGCGCAGGCCACGCGCGAGGAATACGCGCTCGGCACGGTTTACCACTTCCCCGGTCCGTTGCTTCGGAGAATGAGCGCGGAGCAGATGTGGGACTCCTTTGTCACGCTGATCAACCCCAGCCCGGACATGATCAACCAGGCCAACCGCGACGCCATGGAACAGCGCATCCTGCAGGCCAAGAAGATCGCCGACAGCGTGGAGTCGCTCTCCGCCGAGGAGGCGTTGGCCGGATTAAAGAAAGCCGCCGATGTCTATTCGAAGAACCGCGAACGCACGGATGTGCAACAGAAGCTGTATGCAGAATCCCGCGCCGCGTCCAAAGACGCACGTGACGCCGCCGAAGCGATGCCCGCAGGTCCGGCAAAGGTGGCCGCCATGGCGAAGGCCGACGAATTGAAAAAGAAGACCGACGCCATCCGCAGCGAGGTAAACCGCATCCAGAACGAAGGCCGCCGCGTGACTTATGCCGAGGTCATCACCCCCGGACAAAAGAAGCTGTTCCAACAGGTCACCGGCAAGCCTTATCAAACCGTTTCCCTCACCACCAAAGGCGGCGCCGAGGCCGCCCCGGCCATGATGAGCGGTGGCGATATGATGATGATGTCCAACGGCACGCGCACGGAAAAGATCACGATCCCCGGCTATGATCGCAAGGAGCTGACCAAGGAAGAAAAGGACGCCATATCGGCCAAGCTCAAGGAAGCCTACGCGGAGGAGGCTGAGTTCTTCGGCATCACCGACGAAAAGGAACGCAGGAACTACATCAACTCGCGCGAGCGTGTGAGCCGCGAGACGCTACGTGCCGCCGAACTTGAGAGCCCCGCGCCGCGCGGCCACTACCTGCGCGAGTTCGGCCAGAGCGACCGTGAGACGATCGAGAACGCCAACCATGACGCCAGCGTACCGCAGGCTCTGGCGATGATGAACGGCAGCCTTCTCCCGCAGATCACCAGCCCCTTCAGCCAGCTCATGCTGACCGTGCGCAAGGCGCAGTATCCCGACGACAAGGTCGAGGCCACCTACAAGACCATTCTTTCCCGCAAACCTACAGCCCGGGAAAAGGAAGCCTGGCTCAAGGGCCAGGACAGCGGCCTCAGCAGCCTTGAAGACCTGATCTTCTCCCTGCTGAACACGCAGCAATTCATCTTCATTCAATAAGCTCAATCCAAGACCAAGCCCAAAACCCAGCAACAACCAAATACCATGCGCCAGGAACTCGCCTCGAAACTCGTCCGCTCCGGTGAAATCACCCGGCGCGATTTTGCCGCCAAAACCGCCTCGTCCCTTCTCGGCGTCGGCTTGCTCGGAAACTCGCTCACCAGCAAATCCTTCGCGGCCTTTGAGGGCTCGTCGAAGCTCAAGCAGGTCGCCACCGCGAAGAACGTCATCTACCTCTACATGAGCGGTGGCCAGTCGCACATGGACACATGGGACGTGAAGGAAGGCGTGGAGACCGCCGGCCCGACGAAGCCCGTCAAGACCAGCGCGGACGGCGTGCGCATCTCCGAGTACCTGCCGCTCACCGCGCAGCAGATGCACCACGGTACGATCGTGAACTCGCTCACCTCCACACAGGGCGCTCATGAACAGGGGAACTACATGATGCACACCAGCTACGAGCTGCGCGGCACCATCCGCCATCCTGCGATGGGAGCCTGGCTCAATGTCTTCCAAGGCGGCGGCAACAGCACGCTGCCAAACTTTGTCTTCATCGGCAATGACAGCCGCCACCCCGGCGCGGGCTTTTTCCCCGCCGCGCAGGCGCCGCTCTTCGTCAGCAATCCCGAGAACGGCCTCAAAAACGTGAAGGCAAATGTCTCCGAGGACAAGTTCCAGGCGCGCATGAAGCTCGCTGACGAACTCGACCGCGACTTCCGCTCCACCTTCCCGCACCGCAACGTCAAGGCCTACGCCGACATGTATGATGATGCCATGTCGATGATGAAGTCAGAGGACCTCAAGGCCTTCGATCTCACCGAAGAGCCGGGAGAATTGCGCACGGCGTACGGCAAGGAAGCCTTCGGCCAGGGCTGCCTGCTCGCACGTCGCCTCGTCGAGCGCGGCGTTCGTTTCGTCGAGGTTTCCCTCGGCGGCTGGGACACGCACAATGCAAACTTCGTCGCCGTGCCGGAGCGCTGCGAGACGCTGGACAAGGGCCTCGCCACACTCGTGGCCGATCTTCACAACCGCGGACTGCTCCAAGACACGCTGATCGTGCTCACCACCGAGTTTGGCCGCACGCCTGACATCAACCAGAACTCCGGCCGCGACCACTATCCCAAGGCGTTCTCCGCCGTCATGTTTGGCGGTGGCGTGCAGGGCGGATTCGTGTACGGCAAGACGGACAAGGAAGGCCGCGAGGTCGTCGAGAACAAGATGAAGATCATGGACTTCAACGCCACGATCGCCTACGCGCTCGGCCTTCCGCTCGACCAGGTCATCTACAGTCCGAGCAAGCGGCCCTTCACCATCGCGGACAAGGGCCAGCCCGTGACGCAAATCTTCGCGTAACCGACACAAGGCGAACGCGACTCCAACGCAGAAGGCAGGCCGAGCGGCCTGCCTTTTGTTTTTTCAGCGGTCATCGCGCAGGCAAGATCGGCCCCAACACTGCCAAGCCTGCGGTAGTCGCGGGGACGTTCCGCCGCCAGGATGGAGCGCCCTCAAGAAGCGCACGCGCCGGGTCTCCCAGTCAAAACCTCCTCGTGAAGGCTGATGACGAGCCGGCATGGATTCGCTAGGCTGACCTTATGCCAGAACCCAAGGACATCGACGAACTGCGCCGCGAGTTGGAAGCCAGCCAGCTCCGCGCAAACGGTGTCTTGGAAACTGCGGTCAACGCCATCATCACCATCAACGAGCGCGGCATCATCGAGACGGTGAACGCGGCCACCGAGCGCATGTTCGGCTACGCGCGGGAGGAGATGATCGGGCGGAATGTCTCCATGCTCATGCCCGCACCCTACCGCGAGCAGCATGACGGCTATCTCGAGCACTACCGGAATACCGGCGAGCGCAAGATCATCGGCATCGGGCGCGAGGTCACCGCACGGCGTAAGGATGGCAGCGTCTTCTTCATCGATCTCGCGGTGGGCGAGGTGCTGCTGCCGGGCGGGCGCATTTTTACCGGCATCATCCGCGATCTCACCGAGCGGAAGCTGCTGGAGGAAAAGCTCCTCTCCATCAGCGAGGACGAGCAGGCCCGCATCGGCCAGGACATCCACGATGACCTCTGCCAGCAGCTCGCCGCCATCGGCTGCCTTGCTAAGGTCGCGCACCGTCAGCTGTCCGCAGGCGAGAGCCCCGTGGCGCCACAGCTCGACGAGATCGCACGTCTTCTCGCCACCGCAAACTCACGCGCCAGGGAAATGTCACGCGGGCTGCTCCCGGTCGTGCATGACGCGGCCGCGCTGATGGACTCGCTGGAGGATCTGGCGGAGAGCACCGCGCGCATCTTCCGCGTGCCATGTCACTTTCACTGCGAGGTGCCCGTGAGCATCCCCGAAAACAAGCTGGCCACACAGCTTTTCCGCATCGCGCAGGAGGCCGTGACGAACGCCGTGAAGCACAGCAACGCCAGCCGCATCGATGTCATGCTGCGCCGCGGGGCCGGATTGATTCACCTCAGCATCGCCGACGACGGCCGCGGCATTCACGATGCCAGCCCGGAAAAAAGCCGCGGCCTAGGCCTGCTGACCATGACCCAGCGCGCGCGCATGATCGGTGGCACGATCACCGTCCGGGCCGCCCCGACGGGTGGCACGCTGGTTCATTGCACATTGCCCTCACCCGAATGAAGACCCATCCCGTCACACACCGCATCCTTCTCGTCGATGATCACCCCATCATGCGCCACGGGCTCGCGCAATTGATCCGCACGGAGCCGGCCCTCGAGGTGTGCGCGGAGGCCGGCACCGCGGCGGCTGGCTTTGCCGCGCTGGAGAAATGGATGCCGGACATCGTCATTGTCGATCTCACCCTGCCGGACCGGCACGGGCTCGAGCTGATCCGCGACATCCTCGCGCTGCGTCCCGCCACGCGTTGCATCGTGCTCTCCATGCATGACGAGACGCTCTACGCGGAGCGCGCGCTGCGGGCCGGAGCGCGCGGCTATGTGATGAAGGAAACTGCGGCCGAGACCTTGATCACCGCCATTCAGCGCGTGATCAGCGGCGCCATCTATGTCAGCGAGGCCATGTCGAGCCGGATGCTCGAGCAGGTCGCGGGTCAGCGTGGCAAGAGTGGCGTCTCCGGTGTGGCGCGGCTCAGCGACCGCGAGCTGGAGGTGCTGGAGATGATCGGACAAGGCACGGCCACAAAGGTGATCGCGGAAAAGCTCGGCATCAGCGCGCGCACCGTCGAGGCGCACCGCGCGCACATGAAGGAGAAGCTCGGCATCTCCGATGGCGCCGCGTTAGTCCGCTATGCGGTGCAATGGGTCGAGCGCGCGCAGTAATGGATTCCAGTAGCCACTTGCTTCGGTCATTCACCACGACACACACCGTAGCCGCTGACAATGGATGAGCGCAGTCGGATGCGTCAGCATCACCCCGCGAACAATCCATGCCCATGACCAATCCCACCCCATCAACCAACCGTCGTCGTCTCATCGAAAATGCGAGAAACTCGGAGCTGTTCTGCGGATACAGCAACGCATTTCAACGGATGACTTCCCTGCCCCTCACGCTTGAGGCCGCCGGGCCGGAGGACGATCTAGCACGCGACATCACCACGTTCTCCGCCGTCGGAGTGGCCAGCACCCGTGTGCCGGTGCGCATCGGAAAGACTCTCGTGGCCGTGCTCGTCACTGGCGGCGTGCGGCTCGCGCCCGCGACTGCGGATGCGTTTGCCACCGTGGCGCGCGCCATGCTTGAGGATGATCATGCTGCGGCCGAGATCCGCGCGGAGCGCGATGCGTTTCTGAAACTTCCCGTGATGGATGCAGCGCTTCATGACGCTGCCATCGCCTTGCTCCGATCCTTCGCGCGCGACCTCGGCGAGAGCGCGCACCGTTTGCTCCTCGCCACCAGTTCGTTGGATCCCGAGCCCGTGCGTCTGGCAAAAGCGTACATCATGCAGCACCTGGCCGAGCCCATGTCGCTCGATGCCGTGGCGGCCAGCGTGAACATCAGCCCCTTCCATTTCTGCAAGGTCTTCAAGCGCGCGACCGGCATGACCTTCACGGACTTCGTCAGCCATGCACGCGTCGAGAAGGCGCGCCGCAGGCTCATGCGCCCTGACGCGCGCATCACCGAGATCGCCTACGACGTGGGCTTCCAGAGCCTGTCGCATTTCAACCGCAGCTTCCGCCGCATCATCCATGAGTCCCCCACGGAATACCGCGCGCAGTTGAAGGCCGCAGTGCCGGAGCTTGCGTCTGCGGTGTGAGGTCGCCGCATGCGGCGAAATCATGCGAAGCATGCGCGCGGCAGCGATCCCATCGAGCTGGATGCCGGGGCGATGGTCAGCCTGCCTTGGGCTTCGTCGCGCGCGGCAGTAGGCTTCCTTCCTTCCCGTCCGGCCAATGCGCACCCTCGAGGATCCAGCGGCGGACCAAGGCGATCTCCTCCTTCGGGATGCGATGTCCGGTGGCGGGCATCGCCTTCTTCTCTTTCTCCGGCAGGGTCAGCGCGAGGTAGAGAAGGCTTTTCTCGGGCTGTCCGGAAGTGATCACCGCGCCTGCCTTGCGTTTCCGCATGGCGAGGTCGCGGGTCTGAAGATTCACCTCACCGAGCAGTGACGCGGAGTTGTGGCACTCGATGCATCGCCCCTCGAGGATGGGCTTGATCTCGCGCTGAAAACTCACCGGCACTTCTGCGGCCGCCATCAAAGGCGAGGCGGTCAGGCAAAGGGCGGACAGGAGCGGGAGCTGCGACAATTTCATCATGCCGCAAGCCTTGCAGGTCGCGTCCACCCTGTCTCTGCGTCTCGTGGTAAAAGTCGCTCGCATCTTGCGCACGCACGCGCACGAGACCGCAAGGGACGCTGAGCGCGCGCCTTTCCCCGCGCTATGCTTGTGCCACCTCCCATGAAAAACAATATGACCACCCCAGGCCTCATCATGGCACTTGCCGCAAGCGCATGGCTCGTCGGCTGCCGCGCCACGTCGGAAAAACGCGGCGAGTCGGAGACCGCGCCCGAGGGCACGACCGCCCTCGAGCCTGCGTATCGCGGTCTGCCAAAATCCGGCCCCGTGAGCTTCGCGCACCACATCAAGCCGATCCTGGAATCCAAATGCCTGCCATGCCACAGCCCGCCTTACGGTGAGAACGGCTTCCGCCTCGACAGCCGGGAGCACGCATTTGCAAGCGGCGCGCACGGCGCGCGGATCATCCCAAGCCGGCCGGATCAAAGCCTGCTGCTCTCCCTCTCCACCACCCACGCGGGCGTGGCTGTGATGCCGAAGGTGGGAAATCGGGTGACCCGGACGGAGAGCCAGCTTTTGCGCCAATGGATTATCGAGGGCGCGCCGTGGCCGAAGGGGCGCGCAGGTGATCTTTTCCCTGCGGAGAACTGGCTGGAGAAAGACTGAAGAAGCGTGATGCTCAGCGCACGCTCACACTTATGAAAACCATCTCACCACGCCAGCTCAACGATCTCATTCAAAAAGGCGACAAGTCACCCCTCCTCGATGTGCGCACCCCTGCGGAGCACGCCGAGATGCATGTGCCTGGTGTGACGCTCGTGCCGCTCGACCAGCTCAATGCTGCCAGCCTCTGCGCTGATGGCGGCATGGATAAGGCAAAGCCCGTGTATTTCCTCTGCCGCTCCGGCGGACGTGCCACGCAGGCCGCGCAGAAGCTGGAGAAGGATGGCTTCGCAGATTGCGTCGTCGTCGAAGGCGGCACACAGGCATGGGCCGATGCTGGCCTACCGTTGAATCGCGGCGCGGCGATGATGTCGCTCGAGCGCCAGGTGCGCCTTTGCATCGGCATCGTCGTGCTCGTCAGCGCATTGCTCGCGATGTATGTGAACGGCTCCTTCGTCTGGCTGTGCGCTTTCATGGGCTGTGCACTGATCATCACCGCCCTGGCCGATTGGTGCGGCATGGCGCTGCTGCTAGCACGTATGCCGTGGAACCAGCGCGGAGCCGATGCAGGAAAGAAAACCTGCTGTTCGTGAGCCACCCAAATGGCGTTCGCCTCGCGCGATGAAATCATCATCAGAGCCTGCACTTCCCTGCTCGCTTGAACGCTTGTTCGCGCCGCGGGCCATCGCATTGATCGGCGCTTCGGAGTCACCCGGCAGTGTCGGACACGCGCTGATGACCAACTTGCTGCGCTCCAGCCAGCCGGTCTATCCGGTGAACCCAAAACGGTCGCACATCCTCGGCATCCCGGCCTTTGCCTCGATCTCAGATGCGCCGGACGGAATCGACCTCGCCGTCATCGCCACGCCCGCTGCGACGGTGCCTGGCATTTTGCGTGACTGTGCTCTTCGTGGCGTTCGCGCCGCCATCATCATCTCCGCTGGATTTCGGGAGAGCGGCGCGGACGGAGCCGCATTGGAACGCGATGCTCTCGCCGAAGCACGGTGCGGCGGGATGCGCGTGCTCGGGCCGAATTGTCTCGGGCTCATCTCCCCGCACCACGGCATGAACGCGACGTTTGCAAAGACGGACGCGATTCCGGGCGGCATCGCCTTCCTCAGCCAGAGCGGCGCGCTCTGCACCGCAGTGCTCGACTGGAGCCTGCGCGAGCGCGTGGGTTTCAGCGCGTTTGTCTCCACCGGCGCGTGCATGGATGTGGG
>JANOBO010000133.1:0-12965 GCA_031411695.1 Verrucomicrobiaceae bacterium | reverse complement strand
CCCGCCATTTTGGCGGGTCGTTCCTGAACGTTTCCCCGGCACCCGCCATTTTGGCGGATCGTTCCTGAACGTTTCCCCGGCACCCGCCGTTTTGGCGGCTCGTTCCTGAACGTTTTCCCGGCACCCGCCATTTTGGCGGGTCGTTCCTGAACGTTTCCCCGGCACCCGCCATTTTGGCGGATCGTTCCTGAACGTTTCCCCGGCGATCAGGACTGGGGCGGCGTCCGGCGCGGGGACAGGCGCTTGAGCGCTAAAAAAAGCGCAGGCCGTTTCCGGCCTGCGCTCTCGAATTGTTATTTCTCCGCTGCCCCCACTACCAGTTTTGGGTGCGGCTGTATCCGGCTTGGGCGGTAATGCCGACCTGCGGTGGGAACTCCTCATAGCCGTACCATGGATCGATGTGACCCTTGGTCTTGTAAGGCGGGCGGTATGTGCATTTCCAGGAAGGGACGGGGAAGGTCACCAGCTCGTAGATCCCGTAGCCAGCCCGCACGGCGGCGCGCTTCGACCCGCCCACAATCGCGTCGGTGGAGGCGGCGACGTTTCCGTTGGTGCGGTTGCTCTTCATCCACACGGTGAGGATCTCGGTGCTGCCGTAGGCGATGTTGGCCAAGGCGCGGCTGAGTTTCCGGGTCCAGCCAAATTGATGGCCGGGAGGGGACTGGATGTCAGCGTTCGCGAAAGTGCCAAAGGCAAAGGCGACGGTGAGAGTGAGGGCGATGATTTTTTTCATGCGGATTTACATTGTTAGCAAAGTTGAAGTGGTATTGGCAAGAACGAATGTCAGTTTTTTCAAGAATCTTCACCGGGATCACGTGACGCCGGCCTTCCGGCCGCGGTAGTTCAGCGCAAAAAACGCGAAGACTGCGGCGGTGACGACAGCTAGCACACCCCAGAAAAGCGGCCAGTCCGCGCGCGCGCCGGTCTTGCAGGCGAGCCACCACCAGCCGCAGCCGAGCGTGCCCACGAGGCTGCCGATCCCTGAGATCATCAGGGTCAGCAAGGCCTGCGCCCGCGCGCGCATTTCCTGCGGGATGCGTTGCTCGAGATAAATCTGCGCGGTGATGATGAACAGCGTGTAGCACAGCCCATGCAGGAAGATGCCGGTGTAGATCGCCGCGCGCGTGTCGCACGCAAACAAGGCATAGCGCAGCACGCCAAAACCGATGCCGGTAAGGAAGACCCATTTCAAACGAACATGCGTGAGCAGGGACGAGAGCCAGATCATGGCGAGCGCCTCCGTGATCTGGCCGAGCGAAAGCGTGCCGGTGATGTGCTGCACATGCAGATCCATGAGGTGCAGCACGGTGAAGGGGTAGAACGCGGCAAGCGGCACGCTGAGCAGGGCGGCGGTGAGGAAGACGATGCCGTGGTCGTGATGGCGGAGCAGATGCAGCGCATCGAGCCCAAAGACCTCGCGCCAAGTGCGGTGGGGCTTCTGCGCCGGCGGCGGCACTGGCGGGAGCGCGAAGGTGAAGAGTATCGTGAGCGCCCAGCCGACGCAGCCAGCCCAGCCGCTGACCGGTGAGGTGTCCGCCTTCAGCACCCAGCTGACAAACGCGCCCGCAGCCATCCAGCCGAGCGTGGCCCACAGGCGCATCAGACCGAACTGCTGCCGTGCATCGCTGAGACGCCCGAGCACGAGACTCGTGGTCAGGCCGAAGGTCGGAGCCGACCACAGCGCGTGAAGCTGCGCGAGGGCCAGCACGCACCACGGGCTCCATCTTTGGTGAATGCCCCAGAACAGCAGGCCGAGAAAAATCATCGCCCCGGTCCCCAGCCACCGCAGCACGCGTTCCGAAGAGAACTTCTGGTCCGCCAGCGCGCCCACAGCCAGCGGCGACATCAGCGCCGCGATGGACGTGGTGGCGAACGCATACGGCACGATGGTCTCGAATCCATGCGCGCGCAGCACGGAGGCCAGGCTCACACCCCACATGCCCAGCGTGCCGCCGTGCAGAAAAAACAACACGGCCAGCTTCCATCGCCCCTGTGGATGATCCCGCGCCGCCATCATGGCCTGTCGCTGAACGGCGCGCGGATTCAAGGGCGAAGTGGCCAGTATGCCGTTTGAGAATGAGTGCGGCCGAGCAAAACGCACGTTGATTTTTGCCGGGAGGATGGACGGAGTGTCCTTCGCTTCTTTTTGCGGGTGCAGCGGCAGACTGGAGCGCTGGCGGACACGCGTGAGATGCCTGGTTTAGGCCCGCCGGCGTGGTCATTTTCAAGGCGTCGCGGCGCTTGCACCGCAAAGAAAACACATTGCGTGTTGCTACCCGGCAGCGTCTGCATAACATGCGCGCCCCATGAATTCAGAGGTGCAGAAACTAGTACTGGCAGGAAAGCTCCCGGCAGCGGACGGCGAAAAACTTTCGACACTTGAACCCGGCACGTTTGTCCTGCACAAGAGCTGGGGAGTGGGCAAGATCGCTGAATGGGACTTCCTCGGAGACCGCATCATCATCGACTTCGAAGGGAAGCCAGGCCACCCGTTGAAGCTCTCGTTCGCCATCACATCGCTGCAGATTCTGCCAGCCACGCATCTTCTCTCCCGCCGCCTTTCGGACCTCGCTGAACTTCAGCGCATGGCGAAGGAGCAGCCCGCCGCGCTCGTCGAGGAAGCTCTCAAGTGCAGCGGCAACCGGATGAGCCTCGACCAGCTCGACTCCATTCTCAAAGGCCGCATCATCCCCGAAGGCGAGTACAAAAAATGGTGGGATGGCGCCAAGCGCGCCTTGAAGGCCTCCCGCCACATCGTCGTCCCTTCGAAGCGCACCGACCCGCTCATTCTGCGCGATCAGACTGAAAATCCCGCCACCATCCTCGTCCAGAATTTCCTCCGCGCCCGCGACATGCGCGGCAAGCAGGCCGCCCTCGCCGCCATCGCGAAGGATGTCGATCTCTTCCCAGACGCCGTCACGGAGATCGTGCCCGTTTTACAAAACCTCTCCGAGACCGTGGGCAAGGCCTTCCGCCTCCATCTCAAGGAGTGCCTCAATCTTTTACTCGCCCGCGATGACCTCGTCGAGAACCTCAAGGGCGCGGAACTCCCCGCCGGCTCGTTGAAGGTCGCCGACATCGTCCGCGAGGCCAAAGGCCAGATCCACGAGGTCATTAACTCCCTCCCCGTCGGCCACCTCGGCCGGCTCTACCGCGCATTTCCCTCCGCCTTCCCGGACCGCCAGTGGGTGCCCGAAGTGCTCCAGCACCTCACACGCACCGGCGGACGCGCCGTCTCCGAGATCGCCACCGTGCTCGATGACAATGATGAGCTGGACGTCCTCGCTGAGTTCCTGAAAAAGGCCGTGCGCAACCGCGTCCTCAGCACCGACCTCATCATCTGGCTGGCCAAGGAGCGCACCGCCCTCGCCAGCTCCGTTTTCGACATCGATCTCGGCCACGCCATCCTCGGCGCGCTTGAGGACGACCTCGTCAAAGGCGGCTCCAAGAAGACCGGCCGCCTTCAGGAGATGATCTCCAACGACCGCGACCTCATCCCGCTGCTCGTCACCGATGCCGACGAGGATGAAGTGCGTCTCTTTGCCAAGCGCCTTCTCGCCAGCAACGCCTTCGACGAGCTGACACGCCGCTCCCTCATGGCGCGCATCATCAAGGTCCGCCCCGAGATGGAAGACATCATGGCCGAAGGTGCCGTCGCCCGCGTGGACGAGGCCCTCGTCGTCTCCTGGGATTCCCTCGAAAAGAAAAAGCATGAGCTGGAGGACGTCATCAACAACAGGATCCCCCAGAACAAGAAGGACATCCAGATCGCCCGCGAGTACGGCGACCTTCGCGAAAACATGGAGTACAAATCCGCCAAGCAGCAGCAGGCCGTGCTGCTCCGCATGCAGGCCAAGTACGAGCGCGAGCTGCGCCACGCGCGCGGCACCGACTTTGCCGACGCCCCGACTGACAAGGTCGGCATCGGCACCGTGGTCGATATCGAAGATCTCACCGACGGCAGCAAGGACACGTACACCATCCTCGGCGCGTGGGACGGCGATGTGGAGAAGAACATCATCGCCTACCTCTCCGAGACTGCAAAAGCCCTCATTGGCAAAGTTCCCGGCGATCAAGTCGAAGTCCCCACCGAGACTCAGAGCGTCAACCGCAAGGTGAAGATCAACGCCATCCGCAGCTACAAGGCCTGAACGCAGCGCAAGCTCCAGACGCCCGCTGTGGGGTATGCAGGCACAAAGGCTTGAAACTCCCTTCCGTTTTCAGGCTGAAGCCTGACCTCCGGCGCGTGTGAGCCCATTTGGCTCGCCGTTCAGAGCCCGGCGGTCATTCCCTGCCTCGTTGGCCAGCGGAAGCGTGATCCTACGCAGAGAACGGATTTCGAAAGGGGGAAGGGTTCCCCGCACTTGCCAGACTCCGTTATGCGCGCAAAATCGCGGGCCATGACCGACGAGGATTCTTCAGACGATGACGACATGCCCACAGCAGAAGAGGAGGCGGCTTATGAGCGGTGGCGTTTGGCCGGGAAGCAGGCCGTTCAATCGGTGAGCCCGGAGCAGAGAAGCACTGAGCCGGGCAGCACGGAGGAGGGGAATGAGCAGGGTCACGATGAGAGGGAACGCACGCATGGCGCGGAACAGGCTCGAGGTGCGTCGTGGATAACCCCGGAGGTAGAACCTGCGGTCTGGAGCACTCTGCGGCTGAAGTTGGCGTGCGATGTGAGCGAGGAGCAAACATCTCGGCCCGAGGGCGCAGATGGCAGCACGCGGGTGCCGGTGGAGGAGTCAGTCGCGACGGCTGGCATCAGGCGGGCCTGGGAGCGGCGGTTTGCGCAGTTGCAGGATTTCAAGAGGCAGCACGGCCACCTGCATTTCACGGAAGCGGATGAGCCGGTGCCGGGATTGGCGGGGTGGCGGAAAATGCAGCGCGTCCGCATGCGCAAGGGCACGCTCACTGCGGTGGAGCAGGACTGGCTGGACTCGATCGGATTCGAGTGGCTGGCACCGGACCAGTTATTCTCGGACAGGAAAGAGAACGCTGAAGCGGTCTGGCGCGCGCATTACGCGGCCCTGCTGCGCTTCAAGGAGCGGCACGGTCACACGGAGGTGACGGAGGCCTACAAAGATGCGCCGAAGCTGGCGTTTTGGGTGCAGCGGCAGCGCCAGTATGCCCGGCGCGGACAGCTTCAGGAGACATACCGAAGGCTTCTCGATGAGGTGGGCTTCTCGTGGCAGAGCGATCTCAAGTGCCACGAAATGCATTGGGAGGAGCGCTTCAGCCAGATCGCGGCGTTCATCCGCGAGCACGGCCAAGACGCGCTGACGGAGAGCAATGAGCCTGTGCCCGGTCTGGTGGAATGGCGGGACAATCAGCGCGCGCATTATCGCAAGGGCAAGATGCTGCCGGAGCGCGTCGCGCGGCTGGAGGAGATCGGCTTCACCTGGCGGGCGGTGGACCGGTACAAGCGCGCTGCGGGGCTGGAGAAGCTGTGGCGCAAACGTTTTGCCGAGCTGATCCTCTACAAGGAGAAGCACGGCCACACGGAGGTGCCTGCATCGTTCAAGGGAAACAAGAAGCTCGGCAGATGGGTGGGGAAGCAGCGGGAGAAGTTCGTGCTCAGCCAGCTCTTGCCCGGGCACCGCGAGGCTCTCGAGGGGATTGGCTTCGCATGGAAGTGTGGTCGCATCCACCACCGTGCGCTGTGGGAGAAAAACTTCGCGCGGATGGCGGCTTTCATCCAGCGGCATGGGCACGACCGCGTGAGTCAGCGCGATGCTGCATTCCCGAGTCTGGGTCAATGGCAGATCCTGCAGCGGGTAAATCTTCGAAGAGGCACGCTGCTGCCGGAGCGCAAGGCGCGGCTGGATGCCATCGGCTTCACATGGACGCGGCCGGTGAGCGTCGGGCCGAACCCGGAGTTCGAGGCTGCGTGGGAAAAGCGTTTCACCGAGCTGCTGGCCTTTAAGGAACGCCATGGGCACACGGAGGTGCCTGCGAACTGGAAGGAGTACCCGTATCTGGAGACGTGGATCACGAAGCAGCGAACCCAGCGCACACGGGGCACCCTGCGGCCCGACCGCCAGCAGCGTCTGGAGGACGCCGGCTTTGCCTGGCGGGGTACGGCTCGTCGTTTCAAGAGCCAATGGGAAGCGGCCTTCGCGCAGTTGGTGGCGTTTCACCGTGAGCACGGTCACTACCGGGTGACGCACACGATGGATCCGAAGCTGGCCTCATGGTGCGCAGATCACAAAAGCAAATACCGGCAGGGCACACTGCGGCCGGAGCGGCAGGCAAGGCTGGAGGGAATCGGCTTCGAATGGACCACGCCGCCGCCGACCGTGCCGCTGCTGCGGATCGCCGCGGCCGAGGCGCGCTGGGAGATGATGATGCTCCAGCTTCAGGCCTACGTCGCGCAGCATGGGCACGCCAATGTGCCGCATCTCTGGAAGAAAAACCGCGCGCTCGGGAGCTGGACGCACAAGCAGCGCCAGTGCCACACGGCGGGGACGCTGCGCGCGGATCGGACTGCTCGGCTGGATGCGCTCGGCTTTGTTTGGCGGCGCCGTCCTTCAAAAGGGCCGCGCACGGAAGAGCAGAAGCGCCGGCGCGCGGCGGCGCACGCCACGAGGCGTGAGGTGGACACCCTCACCTTGTGGGAGCGGGGCTTTGCCGCGCTGCGTGAGTTCCACCTTGAGCACGGGCACGTGAAGGTGCCGAAGAGCGATCCGGAGCAGTGGGCGCTGGTGCGGTGGCTGCGCCAGCAAGGCGTCGCACGAAAGCGTGGCAGCCTGCTTTTTGCCCAGGCGGCGCGCATGGAGCAGCTCGGGCATGAGTGGGCGTGAGGCGTGCCGGCGCGGAATGCGCGCGCGCTGATTTCGCGCGGAAAAATCCGGTGGCTTCGGCGGAGGCGGTCGTTATAGAGTGCGCGCGTGAGTTACCAGGTCTTCGCTCGAAAATACCGTCCGCAAACCTTCGCCGATGTGCTCGGGCAGGATCACGTCGTGCGCACGCTGCGCAATGCGATCGCGCAGAACCGGCTGGCGCACGCCTACCTTTTCGTGGGGCCGCGCGGCACGGGAAAGACCTCCACGGCGCGCATCTTTGCCAAGGCGCTGAACTGCAAGGAAGGACCGAGCGTGGACTTCGATCCGAACGATGAGCTGTGCGTGGAGATCGCCGAAGGGCGCAGCCTCGACGTGCTGGAGATCGACGGCGCCAGCAACAACGGCGTGGATGAGGTGCGCGATCTGCGCGAGAAGGTGCGCTACGCGCCGGCGCGCTGCCGCTTCAAGATTTACTACATCGACGAGGTGCACATGCTCTCCACCGCCGCGTTCAACGCGCTGCTCAAGACGCTGGAGGAACCGCCGCCGCATGTGAAGTTCATCTTCGCCACGACGGAGGCGAACAAGATCCTGCCGACCATCATCAGCCGCTGTCAGCGCTTCGATCTGCGCCGGATTCCGAACACGATCATCGCAAACCATCTGCTGCACATCGCATCGCTGGAGAAGGTGGGCCTCGACGAGAAGGCTGCGTATGCCATCGCCAAAGGCGCGGACGGGGGAATGCGCGACGCCCAGTCGATGCTTGACCAGCTCGTGGCGTTTTGCGGCGGGCAAATCCGCGAGGAGGATGTGCTGGAGATTTTCGGCTTCACGGCAGCGGAGTCGGTGGCCAGCCTGGCGCAGAGCATCCTGAGCCTGGACACGGTCGGCGCGCTGCGCGTGGTGCATCAGCAGAACGAGGCGGGGAAGGATCTGGCGCGTTTTCTCAGCGACCTGATCCAGTACATCCGCACGCTGCTCGTCCAACAGGCGGACCCAGCGGCAGCGGCTGAGGATTTGTCACCCGAAGTGGCGGCGATGGTGGTGAGCCAGGCGCAGATGGCATCGACGGAGCAATTGCTGCGGGTGGTCGATGGCCTCGGCGAAGTCGATGCGCGGATGCGCTGGGCCAGCAACAAGCGCCTGCACTTTGAGCTGGGCGTGATCCAGGCGGTGCAGTGCATGAGCGAGGTTTCGTTGAGCGAGGTGATCGAGGCTCTGGACCGTGGCGGTGCCGGTGGCGCGTCGGTCGTGGCAAAGCGCGCGCCGCAGCCAGTGGCGGCGGCACCCATCGCAAGGACCGCTGTGCTCGCACGCGCGGAGCCGGCAGCCGTGACGCAGTCTGCGCCGGTGGAGAATCGTCTGCGTGAGGAGCCCGAGCCGACGCCGCGATCCGTGCCTGCGGTTGCGATGGTTTCGCCCGCACCGCCTCCGGCTGGCGCTGCGGTCAACACCGCGAATCTGTGGGCCGCAGTGCTCGATCACGTGCAGAAGGACCGCCCGCTGCTGGTGCATTGGGTGCAGATGGGCACACAGCTCGAGCACAAGCCGGGTGTGCTGAAGGTGGGCTTTCCATCCTCCGAGGCTTCCTCGTGCGAAAGCCTCAAGCGGGATGACAAGCGCAAATTTCTCGAAGGCGTGCTCGCCACGCTGGCCGGCGCGCCGACGCGGCTGGACCTCGTGATCGATGCGAGTCTTGCCACGCCCGTGCATCCGGAGCCCTCGCTGTTCTTTGATGAGCCGCCATCGCCACCGAAGGCCGCCGTCCGGGAAGCGGTCGCGGCACCCCCCGCATCTGAGACGGCCAGTTCAGCCGCAGATCCCGAATTTTACAAAGACCCGCTGATCACCGCGACGATCGAAGCCTTCAAGGCGCGTATCATCTCGACCACGCCATCAGCCTGAACACGAACCCTTTCAACCGCCCCACGCCATGGACATTCAAAAGATGATGAAGCAAGTGCAGAAGATGCAGGCCGACATGCAGCAGGCGCAGGCCGGCCTCGGTGAGAAGACCGTCGAGGCGAGCGTGGCCGGCGGGCGCGTGACCGTGACGGCAAACGGTCTCGGTGACATCACCGCGATCAAGATTGCCAAGGAGGTCGTCGATCCGAATGACATCGACATGCTACAGGACCTCGTCTTGTCCGCCGTGCGGCAGGCGCAGGACAAGGTGAAGGAAGTCGCGTCCGGTGAAATGGGCAAGATCACCGGCGGCATGGGCCTGCCGCCGGGGCTGGGGTTCTAAGTTCATGCGCGTCATCCATCTCACGCCGGGCACCGGTACGTTTCACTGCGGGAGCTGCCTGCGCGATCACGCCTTGATCAAGGCCCTGCGCGTTCGCGGCCATGACGCGCTGATCGTTCCGCTCTATCTCCCGCTCGTCACAGATCGCGAGGAGATCCATGGCGACCAGCCGGTGCGGGTGGGCGGCATCTCCCTTTACCTCCAGCAAAAGATCCCGTGGTTTCACCGGATGCCAGGCTTCGTGCATCGCTGGCTGAATGATCCGGCGCGTCTGAGGAAGGCATCCCTCCGCATCGGCATGACCAGCGCGAAGGATCTCGGCGAGATGACGGTGGGCAGCTTAGTGGGACAAAAAGGGCGGCAGTGGGCGGAGTGGCAGAAGCTCATCGTGTGGCTGAAGGCGCAGCCGAAGATCGATGTCGTGTCGCTCTCGAACAGCCTCATCACCGGCTTGGCAAAGGCGATCAAGGAGGAAACCGGCGCGCGCGTCGTGTGCTCGCTGCAAGGCGAGGATGCGTTTCTCGACACGCTGGTCGATCCGTATCGTGAGCAGGCGTGGGCGGCATTGCGTGAGAACATGCGGCACGTGGACCGCCTCATCGCGCCGAGCAGATTCTACGCGGAGACGATGTCGGCGCGGCTGCAGGTCGATGCTGAAAAAATGGCCGTCATTCCGAATGGCATCGAATCCACGCCGTTCCCTGTGGGCAAACCTGATCCGAACTGGTCCATCATCGGCTATTTTGCGCGGATGATCCATGGCAAGGGGCTCACGCTTCTGGTCGACGCCTTCATCGAGCTGGTGAGGCGGAACCGAATCCCGCGCACGAAGCTTAAGATCGGCGGCGCGCTCACACCGTCAGACGAAAAGTACGTCGCCGGGCTGAAGGACAAATTGCAGAAGGCCGGCTGCCTGAACCGCGTGGAGTTTTTTCCAAACCTCGACTTCGATGACAAGACGCGCTTCTTCCGCGATGTGTCTGTGTTCTCCGTGCCGGCGATTTACGGTGAGGCCTTCGGGCTTTACGTGCTGGAGGCGCTGGCGTGCGGAGTGCCGGTGGTGCAGCCGGAGAGCGGCGCGTTTCCCGAGCTGATCGAGGCGACAGGCGGCGGGCTGCTCTTCAAGCCCGAAGATCCCTCCGCCCTGACAGATGCGCTGGAGCGGCTGCTCTCGGACAATCAACTGCGCGAGCAGCTCAGCCTCAAAGGCATGAGCGCCGTGCGCCAGCATTTCACGCCTGCGGCGATGGCGGAGCGGTTCGATGAGTTGCTGCAGGCCGTCGTCTCCGAGTGACTTTGACATCGCGCGTCACGGCGCGGTCTTCAGCCAGTCGAAGAACGCGCGATGAGCCGGCTCGACGTGGGCGGCGATCTCGGCGTTCCCCAGCCGCCAGCTTTGAAAATAGGATTTCATGCCGATGGCACCACGCGCTTCGGGCGGAGGCGCTGCCGTGAGTGACAGCGCGAGAGTGAGCATGCGCTTTTCATCCTCGAGCGTGTAGCGCCAGCCACCGTGAGGGCGCACCGGATGCACGGCGATGACCTTGAGCTTCGCCGCCATCGGCGTGACGATCTCGCGCGACTCATCACCGACGTGACGCTCGATGCGCGCAAAGGGAGCGCTCACGTCGGAAGATCCATCCAGCGACATGTCGAGCCCATAGGCATAGCGGGTCCATGTCGTGCGGGAGGTCGGCGGCCATTCGGACGGCAGCCAGGTGGTGCGCAACATTTTCCACTCACGTTTCATGCGCGCGGGCTTGTCGTCCGGCGTGTTGCGCAGGGCCTCCATCCAGAGCGAGTCGAGCACGGAGTCCGTCTGTTTTGGGCTCACCGACTGCGGCGCGGCAGGTGGTGGTCGCTGGCACGAGGCGAGCGTGGCATGGCCACAAAGGATGATGAAGACGGTGGCCCGGAGTGTTGCGGTCATTCGTTGGTTGCCTTTCGTGCGGGTGGAGGGGTTGCTCGCTTCGAGGACACAGCCGGCCGCACGACCGCGGCACTCACTTCACCTTGTCGGTGACGATGCGGTTTTTGGCGTCCATCAGCAGGCGGACCGGCTGCACTTCCTTTTCACTCTGAGCCCAGGCCATGATGGTGACCATGTGTCCGGTGTTGATGAGGTGCGCTGCGGCGCCGTTCACGACGATCTCGCCAGATTTGTCTTTTCCAGGGATGACGTAGGTCTCGAGTCGGGCGCCGTTGCTGATGGATGTGACGAGCACCTTCTCGCCGTCCCAGAGATCAGCGGCCTTCATGAGATCGGTCGGAATCGAGATGCTGCCCTCGTAATTGACGTTGGCGTCGGTGACGGTGGCGCGGTGGATTTTGGATTTGAGCAGGGTTCTGAGCACGCGGCAGTGTGCTTGAACGAGGGCGAGCGTCAAGACGTTTGGGCCCGGGCGAAACCGCGTTTGCGCGGCCGTTTTTGCGGGCTCTGGATCGTATTCGCGCGCATCGCCTTGCTGGACAAAACAGCGGGCCGCATGTAAAACAGCCGCGCATGAAAAATACATTCTTTGGCTTGATGGCGGTGGCTGGTCTCGCGCTCTCGACGGTGTCGGCGGCCGCAGAAGACGGATGGGTGTCGATGTTCAACGGCAAGGATCTGGCCGGCTGGAAATCGAACGAGGAGACGCCGGGTGTGTTCTCTGTCGCGGATGGAGCGCTGAAGGTCAGCGGCGGGCGCGCGCATCTCTTTTACACCGGTGCGGACGGCGCGGCGAAGTTCAAGAACTTCGAGTTCAAAGGGAAGGTGAAGACGACGCCGGGCAGCAACAGCGGCCTGTATTTTCACACCGAGTTTCAGGAGAAGGGCTGGCCGGACAAGGGCTTCGAGTGCCAGGTGAACAGCACGCACACCGACCCGAAGAAGACGGGCAGCCTCTACGGCGTGGTGAACATCCTCGCGCTGCAGCCAGGCCAGAAGGAGCCGGAGGGCGGCACGCACATCAAGGTGCCGGAAGCGCCGAGCAAGGATGGGGAGTGGTTCGACTACGGCATCAAGGTCGAGGGCGGCCGCATCACGCTTCAGGTCAATGGCAAGACGACGGTCGAGTGGTCGCAGCCCGCAGACTGGGATCCGACGAAGGCGCTGAAAAACATGAACGGCCGGAAGCTGGGCGAAGGGACAATGGCGATCCAAGGTCACGACCCAAAGAGCACGACGTACTACAAGGACATGTTCATCAAGACGCTGCCCTGAGGAGCCACGATGACGAGCGGGATGGACGTCTTCCTGACATCCTGATCCGTAACACAGTCCGATGAGCCAGATGCTGAACAGCAATTTGTCCGCCGTCGAGGCGAGGTCGTTTTATGTGCGCGGGCGGAATGTGCTCCTGGCGCGGGCGAAGTTCAGTCCGATGTATGTGGACTACTACCTGCATCTGATGCAGCACAGTCTGCGGCATGCCGAGCCGGCGGACGTGATGCTAAAGGAGGCGCTGGCCGCGATGACGCTGCACCTCTGCTCCCGGCCCCAGGATGAAGTGTGCGCGTGGACCATCAATGTGCTCGACCCGCTGATGAATCTCTTCGTCACGGGCGGCAGCAGGCCCGGGCGGGTGACCGGACGCGTCTTCACCGAAGATGTGCGGAGAGGTGAGAGCAATCTCTTCATCGCCCAGACCACGCGGCCAAATCATCAGCCGCGGCAAAGCGTGGTGGAGTTCAACGGAAGGGACATCCTCCTCGGCGCGGAGTCCTTTTACGATCAAAGCGAGCAACGTCTCACGCGCCTGTTTCGGGAGGCGGACGAGGAGTTTGTGATGCTGACCGCCGAGCCCGACTGCGACTTGGACTGGCTGCAAAACCTGCGCTCCGACGAGATCGCCGGGCTGAACGAAAGCGAGCACCTGGTGCCGCTGGAGACCCGGGGATATGTCTTTGAGTGTGGCTGCTCTGTGGACCGGCTCTATCCGCTGCTGGCG
>JANOBO010000132.1:0-11454 GCA_031411695.1 Verrucomicrobiaceae bacterium | reverse complement strand
TGCCAGCCGTCGAAACCGGGGAACACGTTCTCATCGCTGATCCATTTGCTGCTGTTCGCTTTCACCTTCTGCATGTACTCCGAAAGCGTCAGCGTCGAGGGCAGCGAGGTCAGGATGTGGACATGATCTTCGACGCCGTTGATGCGATACAGACGGCAGTTCAGCTTCTGATGGATTCCCCAGATGTAGCGGAACAATTTTTCACGCTGATCGGCTTGGAGCACCGGCGCACGGTTCTTCGTGGAGAAGACGACGTGGTAGAGGATCTGCGTGTAGGTGTTGGCCATGTGACCGGAGGGTGAGGTTGGGCGTTAAAGATATGGCGGTGCGATTCGACAGCGGGTGCCGGTGGGTGTCACCGCTGACGCGGTTCCATATTGTGGATCTGTGTATTGGTCCCGTGTCCGTGGGCTGACGCCCACGGCTATTGTTGTGGCGGCCCTACGGGCCTGTGAATCTAGCGGTTGTGACGTTAGCGGGAGTTCAGCGTTGTTCGCCTTGGGTGGACGTGATCCTTGATCCGCATGAAACAAAATCGGACTGATGATCACAGCCCCAGCGGGGCGGAACAAAAATCGCCGTGGGTGAAACCCACGGAACGCGCGCAGCAAATCCATCGCCAGAACGCGAACCGCATCAGCGGTGACACCGAGTCGTGTTCGTTTATCCAATTGCCGTGTCATCGTATCAGCATCCTAAATTCAAATAATACCGCGCGATCCTTCGAGCGTGCTCGTCGTACGCGGCTTCGAACAATTCCGTCGCACGTTCAGCGCCGACGACGGCCCCGGCCGTCAGCACTTTCGGCGGCTGGCCGGCTTTTGTGAGGCGGTCGGCGACTTCGGCTTTGATGGCGTTGATGATAAGACAGCCGCCGACGGTGGAACCAGGGGCGACGGGTGTTTCGAGGCCGTCGATCGTCACCATCGCGTCACCGACGGGCGCGCCAGTGTCGAGCGTGATGTCGGTGAAGTCCTGGAGCTTCCTGCCCTCGCGATGCTTGCTGATGCTGGCTTCGCTGTGGGTGGTGCTGATGATGGACACGACCTTCACGCCGCGACGGCGAAACTCCTCCGCCATCTCGACCGGCACCACGTTGCATCCGCTGGATGAGATGATCAGCGCGCTGTCGCCGTCCTTGAGATCGAAGTTCCGCAGGATGCGCGCGGCGAAACCGCTGACGTTCTCGAGGAACATCGCCTGCCGCTGCCCGTTCGCTCCGATGACGAGATTGTGGAAGGTGAGCGACAGCTCGACGATGGGATTCCAGCCGGGGAACGAGCCGTATCGCGGCCACATCTCCTCCACCATGATGCGGCTGTGCCCGGAGCCGAACACATGAACCATCTGGCCGGCAAGGATGGTTTTGGAAAACAGATCGGCGGCTTCGTGAATGAGCGGGAGCTGATCGCGAACTCGGCATATGATGCGATCGCACGCATCCCAATATCGTGTGGCTGGTGATGTGGTACTCATAAGGAAAGAAACAAGCTGTGCACCGCTCCAAAGCATCCCGCCATGTCCCCAGCCATCGCGGGTAAAATGCGCGCACGATGGCCGGCCGGGCGCCACTCAAAGTCATCGAGGTAGCGGCACAGCGGCTCGAACAAATGCGGCCCAGCGCCACTGGCGATGCCCCCACCGATGATGACGACTTCAGGATCGAGCACGTTGATGAGCGAGGCGATGCCAGCGGCGAGTTTGCGGACGGAATCGAGCCAGATGGTTTCCGCTTTGGTGTCGCCCGCTGCAACGGCTTCAATCAACACGAGCGTGTTGGCATAGTGCCCCTGACCTCGCGATTCGATGGTTAGATTGCCAATGGCGTCCTCGAGACTGCCTGGCGTGTTGAACAGGTCGCGCGGCGCGTTTGCGTCGATGGTGATGTGCCCGAGGTGTCCGCCGCGCCCGACGTGGCCTTTGAGCAAACGGCCTCCAGCAAAGACCGCGCCGCCGACACCGGTGCCGAGCGTGAGCATGATGGCATCGCTGCAACCACGCGCCGCTCCGATCCACACCTCCCCCAGCAAGGCCGCGTGTGCGTCATTCACCACATGGACGCGCCGGTCGAGAAAGGCGGGCCAGTCGAAATGCTCGAGCCCGTGCATGCGTCCCGGCATCAAGCGGACGCTTCGGTTGTCTGTCGCGACTAGTCCGGGCGCGGAGAGGCCGAGGTCGAGCTTTTGGGAGCCGGCCTCGCGTTCGAGTTCATCGACGATCTCACGCACGGTGATGGCGAAGCGTGGCGCGTCACCGACGAATTCTCCATCGCGCGTGGGCTTGGACAGTGTCGTGAGCGCGCTGCCGGTGTCGCAGTCGATGAGCGCCGCCTTGATGTTCGTCCCGCCGAGATCGATGCCGATGGCTTGTTTCACAGGGTGCGATGCGGCGGAGTTGTGAGGGCGGGAGTGGACGGGAGAACCTCGTCCCCCTCACCCCCGCCCTCTCCCAAAGGGAGAGGGAGTTGAGGGCGCTCCGCGTTTTTGTGCAATAGCTGTGTCCTGACTGTCAAACGGCGCAGCAGGCTCCCTCTCCCTCGGGAGGCGGCTGGGGTGAGGGGTGCAGCGGTCGAGCGCGTCGTCGTCATCGATTGTTCTTTCGCCCTGAGGTTCACGAAACAGCTTCCTCGCGGCTGAAATCGAATCCACTCTGCCCCTCGCTCACAGTCCATCCACCATCCACCGCGAGGACCTGCCCGGTGACGAAACTGGCGTCGCGCGACAAGAGAAACAGCGCCGCGCCATCGACGTCTGCTGGCACTCCGATGCGACCTCCGTCGAGCGGCTGCTTCGTGGCGATGAAGCGCATGATGTCGTCGTTCTCACACGCACGGGTGGACATCGGCGTCTCCACCAGTGCGGGAGCGAGGACGTTGACGCGGATGTTGTCCTTCGCGTAAAACGAAGCCGTCGATCTGCTGAAGCCTATGACGGCGGCCTTTGTGGCGGCGTAGGCGTGGGAGGCAAAGTGCCGTGGCGAGGGCGACCAGCCGAGCACGCTGCCCATGTTTAGGATGCAGCCTCCATCGCCTTGCTTCAAAAACTGCTGCACGGCCGCGCGATTCGAGAACACGACCGAGGTGAGATTGAGGTCCACGGTGTAGCGCCAGCCTTCGTCAGTCATCTCATGAAGCGGGCCGTCACCTTTCGCGCGACCGCTGCCGCCAGCCACGTGATAGAGCGCGTCCAGCCGCCCGAACGCCTCGACGGCCAGCGCCACCGCCTTCTCAGCAGTGCTGGAGTCTGCGGCATCTGCGGCAAAACCACGCGCTTCATCACCCAGCACCGCCAACGCAGCACGCACATTTTCTTCCGAGCGGCTGGTGACCACGACGCGCGCTCCGTCCGCAACGAGGCGACGTGCGGCGGAAAGGCCGAGCCCCGTGGTGCCTCCGATCACGACGACGGAGAGTCCCTCGACATTGTAGCGTGCGCTCATGTGCGGCGAGTATCTCCACTTCGGCGCGCGGCAACAACCGCAAACCGGACAATACAATCCGCACGGCGGGAAAGCACATGGACGGCCGGGCTACAACTCGCGAAACGCGAACTCGTCAGCGTATCGCAGGCACTCGGCGACCGGGCGCAGGCCCATCGACGGCGTCGGATGCGTCAGACACGCCGCAGCGGAGCACATCGCCAGACGCAGCCGCTGCACGGTCGGCATCTCCTCGTGAATCCCGAAAAGATAGCCTGCGGCAAACGCATCCCCCGCGCCCGTCGCGCCGACGATGAAGTCGAACGGCAGCGTGAGCGAGCCTTGCACGACGACCTCGCCCGAGTGGTCCGCGACGACCGCGCCATTTTCAAAGTGGATCACGACCTGGCGCGCGACGCCTCTTGCCAACAGCGCGCACGCGGCGGTCTTCATGGACGCCAAATCGCGCAGCTCCGCGCCGACGATCTTACCGGCCTCGATTTCGTTGATCAGCAAAAAGTCAGTGAAGGGCAGCGCCGCTTCCGCGATCTCGCGAAACCGAGGATTCTCCGTGCTGACGATATCCACCGTCGTCACGAGGCCCGCCGTCCGCGCTTTCTCCAAAACGCGTGAGGCGACCGTGCGGCCGTCGGGCAGCAGGCGGTCCATTTCATCAAGGAGCATGAGGTAGCCGAGATGGAAAATCCGCGCCGTCGTGGTGGAGAAATCAAACTCGCCTTCGCCGAGCAGCGCATTGGCGCCGCGCTGGTGGAAGAAAGTACGCCGGCCTGTCGATGCGACGGTCATCGCGTCTGTGTAGGAAGTGGGTGCGAGCTCGGTCTGGCGCAGTTGCGTGGTGTCGATGCCTGCCTCGATGCAGTCGCGCAGAATCCACGCGCCATTTGTGTCATTACCCACCAGTCCCGCAGCGGCGAGCGGGAAGCCGGCCCGCATCGCCGCGAGATCCTTCAGCACATTGTAAGGGCCGCCGCCGTTGCTCGATGTCTCGTTGAGGATGCTCGCGAGCATGTCCTGCTGCGGATAACCGTCGATCATCTTCACGTGATCGATGATGAAATTGCCACCTGCGAGGATTCCGGATCGTGCTGCCATGATGTGAAACGGTGTGTGAGCGGCCGTTCAGCCGAGCGTCAATTGATACCGCGCGCCGCGCCGCCGCAATTTCAAATCCGCGCCGTACACCTGGCCCAGCGCGCGGCTGGTCAGGATTTTTTGCTTCACACCGGCGGCGTGCACGGTGCCGGCCTTCAGCAGCAGCACATGCGTCATGCATGGCAAAATTTCCTCGACGTGATGCGTCACCATCACCAGCGTGGGCGCGTTTGCCCGGGTGCTTAGATCCTGGAGCCAGCGGAGAAATTTCTCGCGTGCGACGGGATCGAGCCCGGCGCAGGGTTCGTCGAGGATGAGCACACGGTAGCGCGCCATGAGCGCGCGGCAGATCAGCACCTTCTGTTTCTCGCCTTGTGAGAGCGGACCCCAGAGCGCGTCACGCAGGTAGCCGCAGCCCACCTCGGCGAGCAGCGCGGCGGCTTCCTTCACCAGCGCGGCGCTCACCTCACCGATGAGATTGATCATCGCCTCACGACCGCTCACCACGGCGTCGATCACGGGCTCGCCAGGCTCGAGGTAGGTCGTGAGCGTGCTGGCCACGAGGCCCACGCGCTTGCGCACCTCCCGCCAGTCGGACTCCCCGAAAGTCTCGCCATCGAGGCAGATGCGTCCGGCGGTGGCGGACTCGTAGCCGGTGATGATGTTGATGAGGGAGGTCTTGCCGCAGCCGTTCGGTCCGAGGATGCACCAGTGCTCACCTGGCTCGACGCGCCAGGTGACGTCGTTCAAAATGGATCGTCCGCGTCGAAAGCACACGCCCTCGACCTCCAGCACCGGTGTTGTCTTGCTCGGCTCCATCATCACATGATCCGTCCGCGAACGGCCCATCCCATGAAGCGGATCGCGCTTGAAAGCAACCCGCACGATCCGCCGCGCGCGAAACCTTCCGGGTTGTGCCGCGCGGAGATTGTTGTTAAGCCTCATCGTCCCGACAGCGTTTCCCATCCACCGCCTGCTCATGTCCTTCATCCTCCGCGCCGCGCTCTGCCTTTGCCTCCTCACCCCGTGTGCCGCACTGCGCGGGCAGGCGGGAAGAACGACGCCCGAGATCATCTCCCCGCAGGTGAAGCTGGCGGTGGACCGCGCTGTGGCCTGGCTGCTGAAGCAGCAACGGGATGACGGCTACTTCAGCGAGGACAAATCCAACGCGCGGGCCAAGCGCGGCGACATGCCGTCGCACAGTGGCGCGATGTCGGCGCTGGCGCTGATGGGCCTCGCGTCCGTGGGCCACACGCCTGCGGATCAGACGCCGGAGGGGAAGGCCGCCGCGCGCGCGCTGAAGTTCATCATTCAGAACATTGAGCCCGACGAGAACGGCTACCTCGGCCGCAGCGACCGCTCGCGCATGTACGGCCACGGCATCATCACGTTGATGCTCACCGAGATGCTGGGCATGGCACCGGACGAAGAGACGGACAAGCAGTTGCGCAAGATGATCGACGGCGCGGTGAAGCTCATCATCCGCGCGCAGCAGGTGCCGAAGAGCGAGGCAAACCGCGGCGGCTGGCGCTACGAGCCTAGCTCCAGCGACTCGGACATCTCCGTGAGCGTCTGGCAGGTGATGTCGCTGCGCTCCGCGAAAAATTCCGGCTTCGACGTGCCGAAGGAGGCCATCGACAACGCGGTCGCCTACATCAAGCGCTCCTACCGCGTGGAGCGCGACTCGAACGGCGTGCCGAAGTCAAACGAGGCCGCCTTCAGCTACGAGCCGTATGGCGGGCGGCAGACTTTCTCCACGACGGCGGCCGGCCTGCTGTCGCTCCAAGTGTGCGGACAATACGAGACGCCGGAGGTGATCGGCTCATCGAACTATCTTCTCAAATCACCGCCGGAGATCAGCGAGCCTTGGTTCTATTACGGCAACTACTACTACGCGCAGGGCATGTACCAACGCGGCGGCGAGCACGCCGCCACCGCGCGCCAGCGCACGGAGCAGACGCTCCTCACCGCGCAGACGGGCGAGGGCGCATGGCTGCCGCGCAATGGAAACGAAAAAAGCGCGGGTGCCGTTTACGCCACTTCGTTGGCGCTGCTGAGCCTCTCGGTGTATCACCATTTCCTGCCGATCTATCAGAAGTAGCGGGTCGCGAGCTGGCTCCGGTTTCAATGCCGGTGAGCAAGCGATCGCCGAGACAATTCCCCCTCACCCCACCCCTCTCCCCAAGGGAGAGGGAGCCTGAAGCGCGGTGACAGGTCTGTCTCGCTCGCGCATCCCCAGCCCTGTCCCCAAGGGAGAGGGAACCTGACGAGATGCCGCTCGAGAGTGAAGTTGCACGAGTGGCTCAAAGACTTCGGCTCACTCACGCGCTGCAGCACGTTCTCGCACCCCCGCCCTTGGGAAGAGGGCCGCATCGCGGAGATCGACGCGCCTTCAATGCGGCATCACGATCTTGCTCCCTCTCCCTCGGGGAGAGGGCTGGGGTGAGGGGTCCGGCGTTCGGAGACAGAATCCAGAGTTATCTCAGTGAAAGACTGCGTCACAGGAATGAGCTTGGCCTGATGCCGGCAGCGTGGCGCGAAGATGAATTTTCATCTTCCGGTGAAACCTTGCATGGGTTCTGCTATGTCACCGGCGACCATGCCCCTGAAGAACCTCGAAGACGCCATTGGCTTTGCACCCGCCGGAATGAAGACGCTCGACCGCGAGCGCTTGCTTGAGTTTGTGAATCTAAAACTGGCCTCGAAAGGCTACGCCACTCCGGGGACCGTGACGTCGTCTCCTCTGCTGGATTTTGGCCGCTCGCTGCTGGCAAACTTCGAGGAGAAATTCCGGCTGCTCGGCGAGACGCTCTGCCCGGCCGACCAGGCGATCCATGATTTTTTGTTCTCTTATCTGGGTGGCGATGTCGCGGGTGTCTTTGAGCATCGCGAGCCGCTCGTGCCGCCTGGCGCGCTGATCCTTGAGCGGCACGGACTTGCGCGCGAGCTGTCACTGCCGCCTGACAGCGATTCGTTTGTGTCCCCGATCCTCTCCTCGTATCGCGTGCATCAGGGCGTGTGTCACAATCCGGCCAAGGACCGGCGCACGACGGAGGGCGTGTTTCATGTGGTGGATGGCGGGCTCCCGATCCCGGCGGACAAGAAGGCCGTGCCGCGCGCGACGTTTGCGCGGCTGCTTTGGAGCGCGCTGCATCCACCGGAGGAATATCTGCGCCTTCCTTACACGGCAAATCTGCCCGAGGCCGAGCAGGCGCGCACGTTTGTCTCGCTGCTGATACGGCCGCTGGTGTGCCCCGAAGTGCCAGGCGTGGTGCGGCGGAAGACGATGGAGATCCGCTTCTTTGCGCCGGGCGTGCTGGTGAGCAATCTCGACTTCGTGGAGTCTATCTTCGGCAATGCGGGCGACCCCTTCCTGCCAGAGAACGACGCGCGACTGGATGCTGGCGGATGGACGGGCCACACGGGCTGCGTGATCCTCGCGCCGCAGCTTTGCGGTTTGAAGAAGAAGGATCTCGCGCTGCCGCATTGCTCGGAGGCCACGCCGAAGCAAAAGCGTGACGGCATGTGCTGGCAGAGCGAAGACGAGCTGTACAATGACGGCATGGCCTTCAAGATCGCCTGCCGCGACGCGCGCGGTGTGGCGGTGACGCTGATCGCCGACAGCTACTACGGCTACTGCAAGAAGGAGGTGAAGACGCAGATCAGCTTTGCCGCCAATCTCTTCGGGCAGACCGAGGAGGAGCACGCGGGCGGCGCGCTGGCGTTTCCGAGCTTCGATCTCGGGGAGAATTTTTCGCTGAGCCAGTTCAACCGCGAGGTGGATCACACGTGGGCGGAAACTCTCGCGCTGCACGGCCACCGGATGAGCGTGCAGCCAGAGGGACATGGCATCGACACGCATTGGCCGAACCTCATCTACATCCCTGAGACGGCGGAGATTTCCCTGCGCGACCAGTCGGTCACCTGGCCTGCGAAGGGCGGCGGCACAGCGCGCATCCGCTTGAAGGCCGGGCACACTTACGTCCTCCCGTCCGGCTACAAGATTGAGATGCAGCAGTCGGTGAAAGGGCAGCGCTGGCGGCTGATCGGCACGCAGGCCGAGGGCACCTTCTGCCACAAGCCCTGCACCGTCTCCGGCGGCGGAAAATCGGAGATCTCGAAGTGCCTCTCGGACGCGATGATCACCGGACCGGTCATCGTGCGTGACTTCAAGGCCGACATGAAACTGGCGGAGGAGGTGATGCAGCGCGACTTCGGCGACCGCTTCAAGAATCCGCACCAGCCGAAGATGCCGAGCCGGCCCTTGCTCGCGCCCGAGCGCTCGTTCGGCTCCGTGGTGCGCATCCTCACGCCATCGGACCGCTACACAGATGAGTACAACGCATGGCTCGAGAAGCTGCCGCGGCACGTGCGCGACCTCGTGCTCGTGATCAAGCGCCGCTACCGCCCTGAGTGGGGATCCGACTGGAGGAACCGCTTCAGCGTGGACACCATCGACGGCCTGCCGGGCTTCGAGCTGAAGTTCTACAATCAAAAACTCGTCACGCGCTACCTGCGCATCGGCTTCGCCGAAGATGGATCGTGGCGTGTGTTCGGCCTGCGGAAAGATTTCGCGCCGGCCGTGAAGCTCCAGCGCGAGGACGACATCACCGCCTCCGTCGTGGTGCCCTCGTCCCAGCTCGCCGGACTGCACCCGCAGCTTCATGAGTTTGCGTACAAATTCTCAGCCAATTGCGAGTATCGACTTTTCCAGCGTCCCGACGATGCCGTGATCCGTGGCTACGACCGCGTGACCGAGGCCGACTTCGCGCGCGGCGGACATTTCTTCTCAAACTACGAGCCCCTGCCCCGCGAGCAGGCCGCCGACATGGTGGAGGATGTGGTGCGCTTCAGCCAGTTCACCGCGCCGATGCAGGACTTGATCCACCGCGTGACCGCATCGTCGAAGCCGGACTTTTTCGTCTGCCCTGCGAATCCGCGCCTCGTGAGTGGCAAGCCGACCAAGAATCCCCGCTACCTGCAGACCCGGCTGGATCTCGAGGACCCGCGTGATGAATACCTCGCCGAAACCGGCGCGCGCCTTTTCCGCCGCCTCACTCAATCGCAGCCGGTGCTCAATCCCGTCCACGCCGTGCTGCCGGGCAGGCGTAACAATCCAGCCGACGGCGTGATGCGACCGCTCGCAGTGTACGGCCCCCTCCATTATCAGGAGCTGCCGGAGTTGTTCATGGACTTCATCGCCAGCCTCACCGGCAAGTCGCCCTCGACCACCGGCGCCGGCTCCGAGGGCGCGCTGACGAAGAGCCCGTTCAACTGCCTGCGTCCCGTGCACGATCTCAATGACGCGCTCATCTCCTACCTCCTCACCGGCGCGAATGGGTTCTCCAGCGCAGCGGGTCACATCGGGAGGAAATTCCGCGTCGAGCACGACATCAGCCTCATCGTCCCTGAAGTGTGGAGCCGCATGCATCTGCACGAGCGGCAGCCGGACTGGCTGCTGAACACCGGCTGCCTCGAGCCCGTGCGCGACTTTAAATGGGAAGGCCGTCACATCCCCGCCAGCCGTCTCGGCTACCGCATCACCGAACAGTTCGCGCAGCGCTTCTTCGGCCGCGTGTTTGCAGACCCCGGCGCGGTGTTCACCGGCGAGATGCTGCGTCCGGAGCTACAGAACTCGCAGGACTTTGTCGATGGCATCGAGCACATCGTCGAAGTGCAACAGCGTGTGGCGCAGACTTACTTCACGGATGGCTCGTTGGACGTTGCCATCCCACCCCTAACGGCGCTGCTGCACATCATGGCAAAGGGAGAATGGGAAGGCATGACCGCAGCCACGCCAGAGTTCCGCGCCATGTTCACACGCGATGCGCTGACCGGCAGCGAGTGGTATCGCGCGCGGCTGGAGGCAAAGGTGCGCGTGGAGCGGCGGCTGTGGGCGCGTCATGCAAATGATCTGCGGCAGTTCATCACCGCACGGCAGACGCTGCGCGCGTCCGAGCAGGCGGAACTGAACATCAAGCTCGAGCAGGCCGAGGCGGAGCTGGCGCGGCTCGCGCAGCCGGACGCGGCGGCACATTTTTTCGGCACCATCGGCGCGGATCCCACTCTTTCTCCCGAACTGTAGAAACGGGGAATTGGCGGCGGCATCACTGCGCGCGCGATCTCCGTCGCGCCGCGTCGAGGCTTCGCTTTCCCACACTGACAAGGCGGTTGCAATCCCACGCGCCGTGCGTTTACTCCAGCCCCTTCCTGCCCGGCGCATCTTCGTTTCCCGGCGGATTGCGCACCCCTTTTCAACTCTCAAACATCCGCATCCCCATGAGCCGCATTTACAACAACATCATCGAAACCGTCGGCCGCACGCCGCTCGTCAAACTCAACCGCGTTGCGGAAGGCATCGATGCCACCGTGGCCCTCAAGTGCGAGTTTTTCAATCCGCTCGGCAGCGTGAAGGATCGTATCGGCGTGGCGATGATCGAGGACGCGGAGCGGCGCGGCGTCTTGAAGCCGGGCACGACGATCATCGAGCCCACCAGCGGCAATACCGGCATCTCGCTCGCATTTGTCGCGGCAGCGAAGGGTTACAAGCTCATCCTTACCATGCCTGAGACAATGAGCCTCGAGCGCCGCACTCTCCTCGCGCTGCTCGGCGCTGATCTCGTGCTGACCGAAGGACCCAAGGGAATGAAGGGTGCCATCGCCAAGGCTGAGGAGCTCCTGAAGGAAACGCCGAACTCCTGGATGCCGCAACAGTTTGAGAATCCCGCCAACCCCGCCATCCACGCGAAGACAACCGCCGAGGAACTTTGGGAAGACACCGATGGGAAGATCGACATCCTCGTGGCCGCCGTCGGCACCGGCGGCACGATCACGGGCTGCTGTGAGGTGATCAAACCGCGGAAGGCCAGCTTCCAGGCCATCGCAGTCGAGCCGGAGGCCAGTCCGGTCATCAATCAGACGCTC
>JANOBO010000131.1:0-3180 GCA_031411695.1 Verrucomicrobiaceae bacterium | reverse complement strand
AGAGTGGTGGCAGCGCTCCAGATTGTAATTTGGAATGCGGGAGCTCAGGTGATGAATGTGATGGAAGCCGATGTTGCCCGTGAACCACTGGAGAATCTTCGGCAGTTTGTAGAATGAGCTGCCCTCGATGGCGGCGGCGGTGTAGTCCCACTCTTCCCGCCGCTCCCAGTACACGTCTTCAAACTGATGCTGGACATAGAACATCCACACCCCTGCCGCGCCAGACACGGCCATGATGCCCAACTGGAGCGTGAAGTACGTCCAGAATCCAAAGATCCAGGTCAGGCACGCGGCCATGCAGAAGATGGCAAAGTTCATCCAATGCACGGAGTTGCGCTCGCGCGCGCTGGCTTTGGCGTTCGGGATGCGTTGATAAATGAGGAACAGGCCGATGGGCGCGATGATGAATAGAACGACCGGATTACGCAGGACACGATACGCGTAGCGGCGCCAGCGGGGGGACTCGATGTACTCCTTCACAGTCAGCGTCCAAATGTCGCCCGTGCCGCGGCGGTCCAGGTCACCGGAGGTCTGATGGTGAACGGAGTGCTCCCAGCGCCAGTGAAAATACGGTGTGAAGGAGATCATGCCGGTGATGAATCCGATCACGTCATTCGCGCGCTTTGAGGCGAGGAAGGAGCCATGGCCGCAATCGTGGAAGATGATGAAGTTCCGGATGACGATGCCACCCGTGATCACAACGAGCAGCGCGGTGAGCCAGTAGGAGACGGAAAGGCTCAGGTACATGAGGTACCAGAGCAAAATGTAGGACCCAACCGAATTGACCAACTGCCAGACTGCGCGCGGTGTGGAGGGGACTTGATACTTCGCCACGATCTCTTTCCACTCGGTGATGCTGGGAAGGGGGCGGGTCGCGCTGGTCGCTTGAGCTGGTTCTTTCGTCATCGTGCTGGTGTTGGTTGCAGTTGAGGCAATGTCGCGGGTGCGAGCTTTGGCCGGCATGGAACACCCGCCGCCAAAGGCGCGCCCATCCTAGGACATCAAGCCTTAAAGACAACAGGCAACTTGAGTTGTTCATTAACGCGGCGTTGGCGCCCAGGTGTTTGTGAAGTCCCCGCCAATCGTGTCAGCAAGTGCTCATAACTTGCGCCTCGATTCCCGGACTGGTGTTGAGTGAACGAGCGGTTTTGACAGCGGGAGCCAGCCGGCTATTCTTCGCGCCCCTTTCCCCAAAAACACACATGAGCACACCAACGACCCACGAATTCCAAGCCGAGGTCAAGCAGGTCCTCGACATCGTCATTCACTCCCTTTACACCGAGCGCGAGATCTTCGTCCGCGAGCTGGTGAGCAATGCCGCCGACGCGCTGGAGAAGATGCGCCTCACACAGCTCACGGAGAACAGCGTGTTTGACGCAAACCTCGAGCTGGACATCAACATCACCACCGATGAGACGGCCAGGACGCTGACCATCTCCGACCACGGCATCGGCCTGACCCGCGCGGAGCTGATCGAGAACCTCGGCACCATCGCGCACTCGGGCTCGAAGGCATTTGTGAAGGCGCTGCAAAACCAGGGCAAGCAGAACGACGCGCAGCTCATCGGCCAGTTCGGCGTCGGCTTTTACAGCGCGTTCATGGTGGCGGACAAGGTGGAGGTCTTCACGCACTCATGGCGCGAGAGCGAGGAGCATCTCTGCTGGAGCAGCGATGGCGCGGGCAGCTACACCATTGACGAGGCGCCGGGCCAGAGCCGCGGATCGCGCATCGTGTTGCATCTGAAGGAGGATGCGGCGGAGTTTGCCAAATCCGGGCGCATCCGGCAGGTGCTGGGCAAGTACTCGAACTTTGTCGGCTTTCCCATCTCGCTGAACGGCGAACGCGTGAACAACGTCGAGGCCGTGTGGCTCAAGAGCAAGGATCAGGTCACCGACGAGCAGTACGCGCAGTTTTACAAATTCACCGCGAAGGCCTTTGACGAGCCGAGCTACCGGCTGCACTTCCAGGCCGAGGTGCCGCTCGTCATCAACGCGCTGCTCTTCGCGCCGAGCGAGAACATGGAGATGTTCGGGATGGGCCAGATGCAGCCGGGCGTGGCGCTCTATTGCAAAAAGGTGCTCATCGATCCGCATCCGCCAAAGCTGCTGCCCGAGTGGCTGCGCTTCGTGCGCGGCGTGATCGACAGCGAGGACCTGCCGCTGAACATCTCGCGGGAGTCGATGCAGGACAGCGCCCTCGTGCGCAAGCTCGGCACCGTGGTCACGGGCCGCTTTCTGAAGTTCCTCGACAAAGAGGCTGCTGACGACGCGAAAAAGTACAGCGAGTTTTACGCGAAGTTCGCCCGCTTTCTCAAAGAGGGTGTCGCCACCGATCACGACAATCGCGAGGCCATCGCGAAGCTGCTGCGCTTCGAGTCGTCGATGACTGAGAAAGGCGAGACCGTCGGACTCGCCGCGTATGTCGCGCGGATGAAAGAGGAGCAGAAGGAGATTTTCTACCAAGTCGCACAATCGCGCTCCGCCATCGAGAGCGGGCCGTATGTGGATGCCTTCAAGGCGCGCGGCATCGAGGTGCTCTACATGTACGAAACCATCGACGACTACGTCGTGTCATCGCTGCGCCAGTTTGATGGCAAGACGCTCGTCGCCGTGAACTCCGACAAGGTCGATCTCGGTGACGCCCCCGCGGCCGGGGGCGACGCGCTGAGCGATGACGAGGCCGACAAGCTCTGCGCGTGGCTCAAGGAGAAGCTCGACGGTCGTGTGGAATCCGTGAAGGCAGGAAAGCGGCTCGTCAACAGCCCCGCGCTCGTGCTCACACCCGAGGGCGAGATGAATCCGCAGATGCGCCAGATGATGCGCGCCTTGCAAAAGGACGAGGTTGAGGCGCCGAAGGTCATCCTTGAAGTCAATCCGCGTCACGCGCTCGTCCGACGTCTCGCCGCCATCCGCGAAACCGATTCCGAAGCCGCAGTGCTGGTTTCCGAGCAAATCCTCGACAACGCGCTGCTCGCCGCCGGACTGCTCGACGATCCCCAGCTCGTCATCGGACGCACGCAGCAAATCATGGAGCGACTCCTTGCGAAGCTGTAGCAGTCCCTCGCGGAGGAAGATTCCGTCCGCCGGTTCCGATACGTTTTTCCCGAGGCTCTGACGTCAAAAGTTTCTGGCACCGTGCGGACTAGGCCTCTGGCACTTCCTGTTTCATTTCGTCTGAAAC